>DAORNC010000076.1:10907-15157 GCA_035440785.1 Rhabdaerophilum sp.
GGGGTGGCGGCGAGCGCCGCCACCCCTACCGCCGTCCAGCGCAGGGCGCGCGAAAAGCGCATCGGTTTACTTCTTCTCGTCCGTGCTCTTGTCCGCGTCGTCCTTGGCGTCCGTCTCCTTGCCGGGCGGCAGGACGATCAGCGCGCCGAAGGCGGTGCGGCCGAAGAGTTCGGGCCGGTACATGTCCTCCACGATCGCCGCCGGATGGACGTAGCTGCCCGGTGTCACGGCGCGGACGAGATAGCCGACGCGGATCGGTGCCTTCTCGCCGCCGTGGCGGTTGAAGGCGGCGACGAAGCGATCATCGCGCGATTCCGCATGGTCCGGTTCTGTCCGGTTCTCGAAGAAGCTCAGCCCCTCCGAGGAGGCGCCGGTGAGCTTCGGGTTTTCGATTTCGAGGCCCGCGGGGAGTGGATCGACCACCAGCAGCCGCCCACCGCGACGCGGCGCGGAGTCGACTTCCAGTGTCACGAGGTAGCGCTCGTTCTGGCGGATTTCGTTCGGCGCCACTTCCTCGCCCGAGAGCGTGAAGATCTTCCGGGTGATCGAGTAACCCTCGTTCACCGCAGGGGTCGGCGTCGTGGGGATACCGGAAACCGAGAGGATCACGCGCGCCTCGCCCTGGCCGTCATGGCGGATGACGAGCGGCTTGCCGGCGAGGCTCGCTTCGGGGAGATTGCGGTAGAACGCGCCGCGATGTTCCGCCCCGTTGACAGTGAGGCGGAAGTTCGCCGCTTCCTTGGCGAGTGCCTGCGCGGCAAGAACCATCCAGTTCTGTTCCTGTGTCGAAGTGTAGCGCTTGGCCGAGCGGGCCTGATCGACGAGCGAGGCGACGCGGGCGATGCGCGCTTTCTCGGCGTTGCCCTCCGCGAGGAGAGCGAGCACCCCGGCGCCGTCTCGCAACAGCGAGCCGTAGTCGGAGCGATAGGTCAGCGCGTCCTTGGTGGTCTGAAGTGTCTCGAGCGCGCTCGCATAAGCCTTGTCGGCGCGGCCCCGGTCACCCAGCAGGGCGAGTGCGGCGCCGAGTTGCGCCTTGGCCATCGGCAGGTCGAACTCGCCGAGCTTGTTGTCGACGATGTAGCGCAGGTCGCCCATCACCGGACGGCCATTGCGGGCGAGCACATAGAGCGCATAGGCAATGCCGGCGCGGTCCTCGGCGTTGAACTCCGTCGAGTTCACGACCTTGTTGCGGAGTCGGTCGAGCGCGAGCATGAACGCCGTCTGCGGAACGTTGATATTCCGCTCGCGGGCGCGGGTCAGGAAGTCGGTCACGAAAGCATCGAGCCAGATGTCGCCGCGATCTGTCGAGATGCTCCACAAGCCGAAGCCCCCGTTCGCCCCCTGGCGGGAGAGAACCCGCTCGATGGCCGCCTCGATTCGCTTGTCGGCATTGGCGTCGAGCGCGAGGCTCTCCATGGTCGCGAGGTTGTTGACGTAGAGGAGTGGCATCGCGCGGCTCACCGTCTGTTCTGTGCAGCCGTAGGGATAACGGTCGAGCGCGGCGAGCAACGCCGGCACATCAAGCGCCGCGAACGGCGAGACCGACACCGCGACTGAGCCGGATTTCGGCACGAAGCTCGCGAGGAGATCGGATGAGATTTCGAGGCTCTGCCCGCCCGCAAGCGGCCTGACGGTCCGATCGACGATGCTCGGTGCGGACGGCTTCACGTTGACGCGCACGGTCTGGTTCAGCGTTTCGCCGCCCCCCTTGAGGGTGAGGTCGAGTTCGGCGGTGCCGAGCCCGGCCGCGATCACGGGCAATGCGAACGCGACCTTCTTGCCCTTTTCGAGGTGGATTTTTCGTAGCGCCGGATCGAGCGTCACCGAGACCGGACCGCGGAGATCCACGTCAAGCACGTAGTCGCCGGTCGCCCCTTCGACATTGTTGATATCAATGTGGAACTGCGATTTGTCGCCAAGCGCGAGGAAGCGCGGCACGGTCGGCTGGACGACGATCGGATCGCGGACAATGACATCCGCCTCCGCCTCGCCGGATTTGCCCGTTGTCCATGCTACGGCCATCACGCGGACGGTGCCGTTGAACGCGGGGATCTCGAACTCGATCGGCACCGTGCCATCGGCGTTGGCCTTCACCACGCCGGAATAGCGCGCGAGCGGCTCCTGCGTCGGGCGTTCGCCCTTGGCCTCCGGTGCGGCGTCGCCACCCGAGCGGATCGCGCCCTTCGCGCCCTGCATCCCGTCGATGAGGTAGCCGTAGAGATCGCGCATCTCGCCGGAAAGCTGGCGCTGGCCGAAGAAATGCCCGGTCGCGTTCGGCGACTTGTAGCGGGTGAGATTGAGGATGCCGACATCAACGGCCGCAACCGTGATATAGGCTTCCTCGCCCGCCTTGAGATTGGTAAGCGTGATCGGCAGCTTCATGGCCTGCCGCGGCCGCATCTGCGGCGGCGCATTGAGCGCGACGCCGATCTTCCTTGCCTCGCGGCCGATGCCGAACCAGGCAAGCCCGAGCGCGCGGCCCGGCATGCGCTTGGCGGCTTCATCGAGCGGACGATGTGCCATCGCGACAAGATAGGCACCGGCACCCCAGTCCTCGCCCACTTTCAGCGAAACGGTCTTGCCGCCCTCGGCGACATCGATCGTCTCGACGTGCGCGACACGATCCGAGATCACCGCGAGAGTGGCCTTGCCGTTGAAACGGGAATTCAGCCGCACTTGCATGGTGTCGCCGGCGGCATAGCCCGACTTGTCGAGCGAGACCTCCAGCACGTCCGGCGTGTCGGCCTTGGCGTCGGCGACGTAGCCGACCGTGAAGTCATGTGCGCTCTCGGCATCATCCGCACCGGGCGCCCGCACTTCGAGGCGGTAGTTGCCCCAGCCGACCTTGGCGGCGATCTCCGCCGGCGCATTCTCCAGAGTCGCGATCTCGCCATCCGCGACGCGGCGCGAGATCTTGATGCCCTCGTAGGCCCAGCGCCCGTCCTTGAAGAACCACTGGTAATTGCGGGTGATACGCGAGAGCTGCCATTTGACGCCCTGCCGCGCGAGGCGCTTGCCCTGACCGGTCGCGAGGATCACCGCGAACTTGGCGGTATCGCCGTTGCCAATCTCGTTCTCATTGAACAGCGGTTTGATGCCGATGGCGTTGCCCTTCGGCAGGATCGGCATGACGATCGTGCGCGTCACGGCGCGGCCGCCGGTTTCCGAGGCGGAAACCTGGAATTCCGCCTCCATCGGCACATTGGTCTCCGGCTCCTTCACCGGAATAGAGAGCGTGACCTTGCCGTCGTCATCGGTGCTCGACGATTCAAACTCGCTACGCTGAGGTTCGACGGCCTCGTCCGTCAAACCGACGGTATAGCCTTCGAAACCGGGGATGGCGCTGCCCTTGGCGCGGCGGATCGCGATATCGCCGGAGACGGTTAGGTCCGCGCCGGGCGCGCCGTAGAGATAGCGCACATTGACGTCAATCTCGGCGTTCTGGCCGACGGTGATCGCCTTTTCCTTCGGCTCCAGCGTGATTTCAAGCCTTTCGGGCACATAATCCTCGACGAGGAAGGTCACCTCGCCGATGGCCGGGCGTTTCGGGTCGGAATAGGCCTGCACCCTCCAGGTGCCGACCGGCGCACCCGAGAGCAGCTGCACCGAGAGCGCGCGCCCGCCCGCACCCTGGTCCTGCACAACCTGCCGGCGGTATTCCATGCCGTCCGGCCGGCGAACGACCAGCGTCAGCGGCATCCCGGTGACGGCAACCCCGCGCGGATCACGGAGCAGGGTGGTGACATAGGCCGTCTCGCCGGGGCGATAGACGCCGCGCTCGGCGTAGAGATAGGCGTCGAGCCCGGCCGGGGCGACGCGTCCCGTCACGCCGCGATCCGTCAGGTCGAACGCACTTTGTTGAAGGTCGAGGAAGCCGTAATCGTCCTTGAGTTGCGCCGTCACGAGCCCCGGCGCGAGGCCGCCTGTGCCACGCGAAAGGCCGGCATCGAAGCGGGCATGGCCCTTGGCATCGGTCTTGACGGTCGCGAGAACCTCGTTGTTGCGCGCGAGAAGGCGGATTTCCGTATCCGTGACCGGCGCGGCGGTCGAAAGCGAACGCACGAACACATGCACGCCGTCCTGCCCGGTGAAGGCGGTCAGCCCGAGATCGGAAACCACGAACCATTGCGTTGCGATATCAGCATTGCCGGAACTGATGTCGCCGCCTTCGCCCTCGCCATCAGGATTGGGCGTCGCGGTCGCGCCGCTCTCGGTCTTGAAGCCACCGGCCTGCGCCGCGATCAGGTAGA
>DAORNC010000077.1:0-15053 GCA_035440785.1 Rhabdaerophilum sp.
CAGGTGGTTCGCCCGTCGACCTTCAACGCGATCATCGACAAGGTGCAGGACCATGACGAAATCCTGCCGCAAATCATGGAAGCCGTGCTGCCAGTCGACGATCGCGCAATCGAACCCTTCCCGCAGCAACGCCTCCGTGACGGCCGGATCGCGCATTCCCGACCAGGCGGCGAACAGGGCCGGCCCCGTGTGGAGGCGATCAACGAAGGCAAGGATGGGGTTGTCGGACATCGGGTTTCCCGCAGGCTCTGGAAACAAAAAAGCGCCGCCCGAACCGGCGGCGCTTCCATCATGCGCAATCCGGCGCCGGTTTCCAGCGCTGATTGCATACAAAATGCCGAAAGATCAGCCGTTGGCCTGAATCTCGGCGATGGCTTTGGCCATCATCTCGTCCATCGTGCGGCGGATGACGTGATCCGACACGCTGGCCGGAAGGTCGCCGCGCACCTTGCGGAACACATCCTCGTCGCCCGCTTCCTCGAAATCGCTCATCACGACCGATTTGGCATAGGCTTCGGCCTCGGCGCCGCTCTTGCCGATCTGCTCGGCAACCCAGAGTCCGAGGAGCTTGTTGCGGCGCGCACCGGCCTTGAACTGGAGTTCAGCGTCATGCGCGAACTTTTTCTCGGCGGCATCCTTGCGATTGTCGAAGGTCGTCATGGCAGAGAAGCTCTCTTTTCTGGCTGCGGATGCAGCATCAATCCCCAAGCGTCCGCATCCGGAATGCGGACAAGGATGGGAATAGGTGTCCCCGAGCCCAAAATCAATGGTTGTTAAGTCTAGTTTGTATGCCCCGCAACATTGTATCGGCGGAACGGATCGGCTAGGGTTTCCCCAATCCGGGAGCGGTGCGGGGCCTTGAAATCACCCGATTCACGGCGCAAGTGCCCGCCTCCCGCGATGTCGCCGCTGCCGGCGCTCACCAGAACAAGGAGCCACGGCACCAATGGATTTCCTGAAAACACGGTACACGCCGATGAATCGTCGCCGCCGCATTTACGAAGGCAAGGCGAAGGTCCTCTTTGAGGGACCCGAGCCGGGAACGCTGATCCAGCACTTCAAGGATGACGCCACTGCCTTCAACGCCAAGAAGCACGAGATCATCGACGGCAAGGGCGTTCTGAACAACCGCATCTCCGAGTATATCTTCAACCAGCTGAATTCGATCGGGGTGCCGACGCATTTCATCAAGCGGCTCAACATGCGCGAGCAGCTGATCCGCGAGGTCGAGATCATTCCGCTTGAGGTGGTGGTGCGCAATGTCGCCGCCGGTTCGCTCAGCCAGCGCCTCGGCATCGACGAAGGCACGCAGCTGCCGCGCTCGATCATCGAGTTCTACTACAAGAACGACAAGCTCAACGATCCGATGGTTTCCGAAGAGCATATCACGGCCTTCGGCTGGGCAACCCCGCAGGAGATCGACGACATCATGGCGCTTGCCATCCGCGTCAACGATTTCCTCTCCGGGCTGTTCCTCGGGGTCGGCATCCGTCTCGTCGATTTCAAGATGGAATGCGGCCGGCTCTATGAAGGCGACATGATGCGCATTGTCGTCGCCGACGAGATTTCCCCGGACAGCTGCCGCCTGTGGGATATCAAAAGCGCGGACAAGCTCGACAAGGACCGTTTCCGCCGCGACATGGGTGGGCTGGTCGAAGCCTATTCCGAGGTCGCGCGCCGGCTCGGCATTCTCAACGAGGGCGAAAACCCGAAGGCCACGGGGCCGAAACTGGTGCAGTAAGCGGGCCGGCGCTTGCACTGCCTTCACGAACTCAATAAACGGGACGCCATCAGGGGTCCCGTTCTTCGTTTGAGGGGCAGGCCTTTTCCGTGATGAGGAACTCCATGAAAGCGCGCGTCACCGTCACCCTCAAGAACGGCGTTCTCGATCCGCAGGGCAAGGCCATCGAAGGCGCGCTGAAGAGCTTCGGCATCGAGGGCGTCGCCGCTGTGCGACAGGGCAAGGTTTTCGACATCGAGGTTGCGACGCAGGACAAGTCCCGCGCCGAGGCGCTCCTCAGGGAAGCCGCCGAGAAGCTGCTCGCGAACATGGTCGTCGAGAACTACAAGGTCGAGGTGTTGGGGTAATGCACGCCGCTGTCATCACCTTTCCCGGCACCAATCGCGAGGGCGATGTCGCCCGCGCGTTGAAGCAGGCCGGGGCGAAAGTCACCCATGCCTGGCACGCGGATTACGAGCTGCCCAAGGGCACCGATCTCGTCGTGCTCCCCGGCGGCTTCGCCTATGGCGATTACATGCGCACCGGCGCGATTGCGGCGCGGGCGCACATTATGGACGCCGTGCGGGCTCATGCCGCCAAGGGTGGATACGTGCTCGGTATCTGCAACGGTTTTCAGGTTGCCTGCGAGGCGGGTCTGCTGCCTGGCATCCTGATGCGCAATGCCGGTCTCAAGTTTGTCTGCCGCATGCAGCACCTGCGGGTCGAGCGCAACGACACGGCCTTCACAAATGCCTATACGGCGGGCGACATCATCAAGGTCTGCATCGCCCACGGCGAGGGCAATTACATCTGTGATGACGAGACGCTGAAGCGGCTTGAAGGCGAGGCGCGCGTCGGCTTCCGTTATTGCGATGCGGCGGGCGATATCACGAAGGAAAATCCGAACGGCTCGCTCAATGCGATCGCCGGGATCTATTCGGAGAACCTGCGCGTGCTCGGTATGATGCCGCACCCGGAAAATCTGATCGAGACGCTGGTCGGCGGCACCGACGGGTGTGGGCTGTTCGCCAGCCTCGGGAAGGCCGCTTGAGCCCCTTTTGAGAGCTGATCCAAACCGAAGAAAGGCCGGGGTTTCCCGGCCTTCTTTATTTCACGCCTGGCGTGGGATGAGCGTTCACATCGTCAGGTGGATGGTGCCGATGTCCTTGGCGATCTTCTTGAAAACAGCCTCGAGCTCGCTGGCTTGGTTGACCTTGGAATACATTGAAGGGCTAGAGGCGCAGTTCCTGAGAAGACTCTCGTTCCCGTTGATCACAAGCACCGTGTAGAGCTTGATTTTCAGCTTCTTTGCTGTTTCCGGCAGACCGCGCTCGACGATTGCGTCGCACATTGCCTGGGTATCCTTGTTCTGGCGCGTCTCGTTGCCGATACCCCAGCGGTCCTGCGTGTTCTGCCCATCGGTCAGCAGCACCATGAACCGCTCGACGTTGGCGTCCGGGGAGGCCTCGGAGAAGGGCGCATTGGCGGAGAGCATTTCATAGCCCCACTGTGCGCCGAGCGTGATGTTGGTCATGCCACTCGCCTTCATCTCGTCGATGCGGGCGTGAAGCGCGGACCAGTTGTTCGAGAGCGGCATCATCTTGGCGATGCCACCACCCGCGCAGTAGATCATCGGATAGAGCGATTTGGCGATTGGCATGCTCACGGGTTTGGTGTCGGCGTTGTAGCCGGTATCGCGGTCGGCGATGCAGCCGTCCCAAAGGTCGCGCGTGGCGGGAACGGCATAGCCGGCGCCGGCGATGAAGGTGCCGGTTGGCGTGGTCGTCAGCCAGTTTGCGTTCTTGTAGGTGGTTTCGAGCCGGACCTGCGTCGTATAGGGCACGATCGCGACCTTGACCTGATCCGGCGCTGTTGTCGCGCTCTGGAGCATGGTCAGGAGCGTGTGGCTCGCCTTCTTCAACTCGACGATCTTGTTGGCGCTGGCCATCGAGCCGGTGTTGTCGAGCACGAGCGCGAGTTCGATCTTCTTCGTGCCATAAGCGGCGGTCGAGGCCGCGCCGACGGCCCAGTTGTTGGCGCCTGAGGCGCCGAACCACGCATAGATGCCACCGAAGAACGTCGGGACGGTGGCGCTGGTCGAGGCCGAAACGGTCTTGTCGGTTTTCTCGACAGCGATGCCGGAGAAGGCATAGTCGGGGCGCTTCGACGCCATCAACGCTGTGAAATAGGGATCGGCGAGCTTCTTGAGCGCTGCCACGTCCTTCTTCGGGGCTTCGCGGGTCAGCATCAGGACGGTGGAATCGAGTGCGCCCTGGATCTCGGCCCTGGCCTGCGCGGAGCGAGCATAATCGACGGCAAGCCCGGTTATCCCCATCAGCGGCAGCATGGCGATCGTCAGAAACTGGGTGACGGTGCCGCGGCGATCGGAAAGGAATGTCCTGAAATCGGTCATGGTGAGATCCTCCATGACCCTGAATCGCAAGGGGTGTGCCGCCCCGATGCGCATTCGCGAAAACAACAGTTAAATCAGGTTTCTGAAGTGCAATAGTCCGAGGCGCGCAGTGGCGGTTAAGACGGCGTTAGCCGTATCGGGTCGCGGAACGGAGCGCCTTCGCGTCGAAACGGCACACTCAGGCAGAATAGCGCTTCTCGATGTAGTCGGCGACGAGGGCCTTGAATTCGGCAGCGATACCGGTGCCGCGCAGGGTGACTGCTTTTTTTCCGTCAATGAAGACGGGGGCCGCCGGCGCTTCACCCGTGCCTGGCAGCGAGATACCAATATCGGCATGCTTTGATTCGCCCGGTCCGTTGACGATGCAGCCCATGACCGCGACGTTGAGTGCCTCGACACCGGGATTTCCACTCCGGCATCGAGGTGGAAATCCAGCTCTGGATGTCGCGCGCGAGTTCCTGAAATACGGTCGAAGTTGTGCGCCCGCAGCCGGGGCAGGCCGCAACCAACGGCACAAAGGTGCGAAAGCCCATGGTTTGCAGGAGTTCCTGCGCGGCCTTGACCTCCAGTGTCCGGTCGCCGCCTGGCTCCGGGGTCAGCGAGTAGCGGATCGTATCGCCGATGCCATCCTGGAGAAGGATACCCAGCGCGGCCGAGGAGGCGACGAGTCCCTTGGAACCCATGCCGGCCTCGGTCAAACCCAGATGCAGCGCGTAGTCCGAACGCGCGGCGAGCATGCGATAGACCGTGATGAGGTCCTGCACCGCGGACACCTTCGCCGAGAGGATGATCCGGTCCTTGCCGAGGCCGATCTCCTCTGCCCGGGTGGCGGAGAGGAGGGCCGATTGCACCATCGCTTCGCGGAGGATAGCGCGGGCTTCGAGCGGGACGGTGCTCCTGGCGTTCTCGTCCATCAGCGCGGTCAGCAGTTCCTGATCGAGTGAGCCCCAGTTCGCGCCGATCCGCACGGCCTTGTCATGCCGGATCGCGAGTTCGATGATCGCGCCGAACTGCCGGTCGCGCTTCTCGCGGAAGCCGACATTGCCGGGATTGATGCGATACTTGTCGAGTGCTTCGGCGCAGGCAGGGTGCTCGGCCAGAAGTGTGTGGCCGATATAGTGGAAGTCGCCAACGAGCGGCACGTCGATGCCGCGGGCATCGAGCTTCTCGCGGATGTGTGGAACGGCAGTGGCGGCTTCGGCGCGATCGACCGTGATCCGCACGATCTCGGAACCGGCGCGGGCAAGGCTTGCCACCTGCGCAACCGTTGCCGCAACATCGGCCGTATCGGTATTCGTCATCGATTGGACGATGATTGGCGCCGGATGTCCGCCGATCTGGCCGCCAACCTGCACCTTTCCCACCCTCACGCCGCAGGTTGTATGGCGCGGCGCGGGGCCGAAGGCGGCTTCTTGGGATGAAGCGCAGGGCGGGGCGAGATTGTCCATGTCGATCAGGCTTTCGCGGCCGGTTGGCGGCAGTGCCGGCAGGTGCCGGCAAGTTCGACGATCTGTCGCGCCGGTGTGAAACCGTGATCGCGCGCAAGCCTGGCGAGCGCCGCATCAAGCGGTTTCGCCGTTGCCTCCTCGACGTGGCGGCAGCTTTCGCAGATCAGGAACACGACTCTTTCGCCATGCGTGTGGCGATGCGGGCAGGCGATGAAGGCGTTGAGACTTTCAAGCCGGTGGATGAAGCCGTTTTCCTTCAGAAAATCGAGGGCGCGGTAGATGGCGATGGGTGCCGGACCGCGCGCGCCGTCGGGACGCAAGGCCTCGATGAGGTCGTAGGCGCCAAGGGGGCCGCGTGCCCTGACGAGTGCATCGAGCACGGCACGACGCTGCGGAGTGAGGCGAAGCCCCTGCCGGCGGCAGTGTTCCTCGGCCGCATCGAGCAAGGCACCGGCGGGCACGGCATGACCCGCGCAGCAGGTCTCTTCCGCGTGATGATGCGGGTGCGGATGCGCTTCATGGGTCTGCATCGCCTTTGGCATGGGGGCTATATAAAGCCGTTCCGACCTTCTGGCGAGACGGCAAGGCTGGATATTGCGCTGCGAAATGCTAGAACCGGTCCTGTTTTTCGCGCCGAACGAAGGTTGAAGGAGTCGGGATATGTCGTTGAAGGGAAAGAATGCGCTTGTGACCGGCTCGACGAGCGGGATCGGCCTCGCGATGGCGCGCGGCTTCGCGGCGCAAGGCGCGAACGTGATGCTCAACGGGCGCGGCGACGCGGCGGAGATCGAGACGATCCGCGCCGGGATCGAGAAGGAATTCGGCGTGAAGGCTCTCTATCATGGTGCCAACATGCTCAAGCCGGACGAGATCCGGGCGATGGTCGCTGAGGCGGAAACCAAGCTCGGTTCAGTCGATATCCTCGTGTGCAATGCCGGTATCCAGTTCGTCTCGCCGGTCGAGGATTTCCCGGACGAAAAATGGGAGCAGATCATCGGCATCAATCTCTCGTCTGTGTTCTACGCGATCAAGGCAGCGGTGCCGGGCATGAAGAGGCGCGGCGGCGGGCGTATCATCAACCTCTCCTCGGCGCACAGCCTCGTCGCCTCGCCGTTCAAGTCGGCCTATGTTGCTGCCAAGCATGGTGTCGCGGGCCTCACCAAGGCCGTTGCACTGGAACTTGCGCAGGCGAAGATCACGGTCAACGCGATCGCGCCGGGCTATGTCTGGACGCCGCTTGTTGAGCGTCAGATCCCGGATACGATGAAGGCGCGCAACATGACCGAGGAAGAGGTGAAGAAGAACGTTCTCCTCGCCGCGCAGCCGACCAAGGAGTTCGTTACGGTCGAGCAGGTCGCGGGCCTCGCGGTCTATCTCGCCTCCGATGCCGCCGCCTCGATCACCGGCACCACGATCTCGATGGATGGCGGCTGGACGGCGGCCTGATCAGGCCGCCGCGAACTTGCGGTCGCGCCGGGCGGCGCGCCAGGCCGTGATATTTGCCATGAACTTCAGCGCTGCCGGCGTGACGATCAGTGTCAGCAGCGTCGCGAAAGTCAGGCCGAAGAGGGTGGCAGCGGAGAGCTGGATCCACCACTGCGTAGCAGGTGCGCCCATAGTCACCTCGCGATCTAGGAAATCGATGTTGATCCCGAAGGCGATCGGCGCGACGCCGATGGCGGAGGAGAATGCCGTCATCACCACCGGGCGGGCACGCTCGGCACAGGTGCGCAGGATCGCCTCGTCGACCGCCATGCCCTTCCCGCGCAGATGATCGTAAGTGTCGATCAGCACGATGTTGTTGTTCACGATCACCCCCGCAAGGCTGATGATGCCGAGACCGGTCATCACGACGCCGAACGGCTGCTGCATGATGATGAGTCCGAGGAAGACGCCGATCGTTGAGAGGATGACGGACGAGAGGATCAGCCCGACGCTACGGAAGGAGTTGAACTGCGCGAGCATGATGGCGAAGATCAGAAACATCGCCGCGCCGAATGCCTTCGAGAGGAAGGCGGAGGCCTTGGCCCGCTCCTCATCCTCGCCCTTGAGGCGGAAGAAAACGCCGGAGCCGAGGTCCATTTTCGCGAGTGCCTCCGTCACTTCCTTCTGAACCTGCGCCGATTGCACGCCCTCCGCGACATTGGCCGAGACGGCGATGACGCGATTGGCGTTGACTCGGTTGAGGATGCCGACGGAACGTGTCGCCTCACGCTTGACGAGACTGCCGATCGGCACCGGACCGACGGGCGTGTTCACCAGCATGTCGTCGAGCTGGTCGAGCGAGCGCCTGTCCTTTGGGAACCGTAGCAACACATCGACGGATTTGTCGGTGGTCGCGGGGCGGTATTCGGTGAGCTTTACGCCATTGGTGACAAGCTGGACGGCGGTGCCGACCGTGCTGGCGGCTGCGCCGACCTTGGCGGCTTCGCCCCGGTCGAGCCGCAAGGTCCAGTCGATTCCCGGAAGCGGCAGGCCGTTGTCGATGTCCTTTGTGTCTTTCCGGGCCGCGAGCATGGCGGCAATCTTCGCGGCGGCCGGTTCGAGTTTCGCCGGATCGAGCGCCGAAAGTTCGATCTGAACCGGTTTGCCGGTCGGCGGACCGGCCTTCGGCTTCGTCACCGCGATTTCGATGCCGGGAATTTCCGCCATTTTCGAACGGAGATCCTCCATGATCTCCTGCGCCCGGCGGCGGTGGCGCCAATCGGTGAACTCGAACTGGATAATGCCGATCGTATCGGCGGAGACCTCGGCGTTCTGGCCGCGGGGCATCTCGCCAACGCGGGTGTAGATGGTTCCGAGTTCGCCCATGTCCTCCATCCGTGCCTCGACGAGACGGACGAGCTGGTCCTTCTCCGTGAGGCTCAGGTTGCCCCGGGCGCGGACCTGCACGAGGGCGTAGTCCGGCTCGACATCGGGGAAGAACTCCACGCCCTTGCCGAGCTTGCCGTGGAGCACCGGCACGAGCACCAGAAGCGCGATCGCAAGCAGGATGGTCTTGCCGGGGTGGCGCAGCGCCAGGCCGACCGTGCGCATGTAGACCCCCGCGCGCGAGGGCTTCGCTGCGTCGCCTTCCCTTGGCGGCCGGCCGATGAGGCTGCCGAGTGCGGGCGCGAAGAAAAGCGCGAAGGACAGACTCGCTGAGAGCGTCGCGATCAACGTGATCGGCAGGTATTTCATGAATTCGCCGACGATGCCCGGCCAGAACAGGAGCGGTGAGAAGGCGGCGACGCGCGTCGCCGTTGCGGCGATCACCGGGCCGGTCATGCGGGTGGCGGCGAGTGCGTAGGCTTCCTTCGGCGGAATGCCTTCGGCCATGCGGCGTTCGGCGAATTCGCCGACGATGATCGCGTCGTCGACCAGCTGGCCGACGGCCAGGATCAGTGAGAAGAGGACGACGATGTTCACCGTCAGGCCAGCGAGCGCAAGGCCCAGGATGCCGACGAGCGCCGAGAAGGGTATGGCGAGCCCGATGATGGCGGTGGAGCGGAAGCCCAGCGTCGCCAGAATGATAATGGCGACGAGAATGATGCCGGTGACGACCGAGTTCTGGAGATCCGCCAGCATGGTGCGGATGTTTTTCGAGCGGTCCTGCGTCGTCGTCAGCTCAATGGTCGGCGGGAGAATCTGGCGTGCCTTCTCGAGCGCGTATTTCACCCCGTCCACGGTGTCGATCAGATTGGCACCGACGCGCTTCGACACCTCGATGGTGATCGCCGGCTTGCCGTCGACGCGGGTGATCGTCACCGCGTCCTTGAAGGTTGGGCGGACTTCAGCCACGTCGCCGAGCCGGACCACCGCGCCGCCGCTGGCCAACACCGGCAGCTTGAGAATATCTTCGGGGTTTTCAAGAAGGCTCGGCACCTTCACCGAGAATCGTCCGGTCGTTGCCTCTAGGGCGCCGGCAGCGATCAGGGTGTTGGAGGCGCCGACAGCGCGGACGAGATCGTCCATCGAGACGGCATAGGCCGCAAGGAGCGTGGGCTCGACGATGATTTCCACCACTTCGTCGCGGGCACCCTTGAGTTCGGCCGCGAGAACGCCCGGAACCTGCTCGATCGCAGTGCGCAGCTGGCGCGCGAGGCGCGTCATCGTCTGCTCCGGCACCTCGCCCTTCATGGCGACGATGATGACCGGGAACAGCGAGAGATTGACCTCGACGACCTTGGGTTCATCCGCGTCGCGTGGCAGGTCACGCTTGGCGTCGTCGACCTTGGCGCGCACGTCGGCGATGGCGCGCTTGGCGTCGAATCCCGGCTGGAACTCCATCACCACATTGCCGCCGCCCTCGAAAGCGGTGGCGCGCATTTCCTTGACGTTGGCGACGGATTTGAGTTGCGTTTCGAGCGGCCGGAGGATCAGACGCTCCGCGTCCTCCGGCGAGATGCCGCGCTGGGTGACCGAGACGTAGACGATCGGGATCTGGATGTCCGGCTCGGCCTCTTTTGGGATGGTGATGTACGCCATCGTCCCCGCGAGCAGCAAGAACAGCATCGCCGAGATCGTCAGCCGGACATGGGAGATGCCGTAGGCAATGAGCCCGTTCATGGCTTTACGGCTCCGGACTTGTCAGCCCCCGCGCCCTCGGAGACCGGCTCGACCTTCTGCCCCTCGGCGATGAAATCCTGACCGCGGACGATGATCCGCACACCGGCCCGCACCCCTGAGACCCAGAGGGCGCTATCCTCGTCATCGACATGAACAACCGGCACGAACCGCACGATATCGTCAGGATCGACGATCCTGAGTCCGAGCTGACCCTCGGCGGAGAAGGTGAGGGCCGAGCGCGGTACGCGGACGGCATCCACCGGTGCAAGGACCAGCGCGACATCGGCGGCGATGCCGTCGGGGATCGCCACCGCCATCTCGCAGGTGACGCCTTCGGCGATCGCCGCATCCGGGTTCGCGAAACCGACGTCGACGCGGTAGGTGCGCGTCTGTGCTGTCGGCCGGCGGGAGATGAACCGGATCTCGCCCTTGCGCTTCTCGCCCGTGACCAGCTCGATCTCGGCCGGATCACTGACCTTGATGCTGCTCAGCCGGCGCTCGGGCAATTCGATGACGGCAAGCATCGGATCCGGGGCAATGATCTCGGCCACGGTGGCCCCGATCTGCACGCCCTGTCCGATCTCGACCGGAAGGTCGTTCACGATGCCGGCGATCGGCGCAACGATATTCGCGCGCAACAGCTCGGTCTCGGCACTGGCGAGTGCGGCCTCGGCGCCCTGCTTTTCGGCGCGGAGCTGCTCGAGGTTCAGCGTCGGATAATTGCCGCGCTGGGCGAGGGCCTCGCGCGCCTGAAGTTCGGCCGCGCGTTGGGCAAGGCGGGCCCTTGCCTGCGCGACGTTCGCCTCGCGTGCGTCGTCTGAGAGTTCGACGATGAGATCGCCGACCTTGACGGTCGCACCGCGCTGCACGGCGATCTTGCGGACAATGCCGCTGGTGCGGGCGCTGATGGTAACCCGCTGATCGCTCTGCGTGCGGCCCGTCAGCGTGATTCGCCGGGCGCGGGGCATCACGGTTGCCGACGACACAATGACGCGGAAAAGCGGCTTTTCCGCCTGGGCCGATCTGGTGATCGGGGCGTGGGTCGTCGCCCGGCCGATGTAGCCGGAGCCGATCCACAGGGTCACGCCAACAAAAATCGCCAGCGCTGCGATGCGCGCCCAAAACATCGACATATCCTTCCGTAACGGCGCCCGGTTATTTCGCCGCGAATCATCCCGCTCTTGCCAGAGTCCCGATGTGCCCGCTAGGCAAGGTACACACCGGGGCCGGCAAATCGGCGCCCTTGTGAATGGTGCCGGACTATGGCGCGGCGATGACGCCGGTTCAACCATTTCAGCTGGCAGGATTTGTCAGGAGCGATCATGGACCCTGAGGTTTTCATCCGGACGAACACTGTTCTTTCTCCGGTGCCGCATGTTCCCGAAATCCGCCTGCACGTCGCCCATGAGGCGATGGACCTCTGGCAGAAAACCGAGGATGAGCTGGAGGCAATCGGCTTGCCGCCGCCGTTCTGGGCCTTCGCCTGGGCCGGAGGGCAGGGGCTCGCGCGGTATCTCATCGATCATCCTGCCCTCGTTGCCGGCCGTCGCGTTCTCGATTTCGCGAGCGGCTCCGGTCTCGTGGCCATCGCCGCTGCGAAGGCAGGGGCGGTTTCGGTCGAGGCGGCGGAGATCGACGGCTTCGCCGCGTCCGCCATCGGCATCAATGCGGCGGCGAACGCGGTCGCGGTGACGGCGCGGCTCGACGATCTCATCGGGGACGATGAGGGGTGGGATGTCATCCTCGCGGGGGATGTCTGCTATGAGCAGGGTATGGCGGGGCGCGTCGTCGAATGGCTTGTCGACCTGCAGGCGCGCGGCGCGCTGGTGCTGATCGGCGATCCGGGTCGGAGCTACCTCCCTAAGGCGCGTCTAGAAGAGGTTGCAACCTACATGGTTCCGGTCGTTGGTGCGCTGGAAGACAATGAAATCAAGAAGACGAGCGTCTGGCGTCTGCGAGCCGATGTGCGGTCGACAGGCATGCCTTGACAAGGCGCGGCGGTCGTCCGCACGATCATTTCCACTTTCATCCGGAGCGACGCGCCCATGCAACGACGGTCCAGGTTCTACACCCTCCCGACAATGGCAGCATTCGCAGCGGGTATCGCCTGGGCGGGCTTGGCTTTGGCCGGGGACATTGCCCCCGGCGTTTCGGTCAAGCAACGCGCATTCGATGCTCCGATCAATGAACAGCCCTACTTCGGATTCGCGCAGAAAACCGACGCGCAGAAGGCCGCCGACGCGAAGTTCATCGAGGCAATCACGGTTCGTGGCGGGATGAGCCGGGAGCAGGGTGGCGCCGAAGTGGCGGATGCGGGCTGGCAGTTTATCGCTCAGCGCAAGGACTGGGCAACCGCCGCGAAGCGGTTCAACCAAGCCTGGCTGCTCGACCCCGCGCGGAGCGATATCGCGCACGGTTTCGCCTTGGTGGTGTCCGAACGGTTCAATAACCTTGATTACGCGATCGAACTCTTCGAGGCGGCTGCGAGACTGAAGCACCCCCTCGTCGCACTGCCCGTGGACCATGCGCGCGTCTTGCTGAGGGGTGGGCGGGCCGATGAAGCCGTGCGGCTGATGGAAGAGGCCGTGCGTCAGAAGCCGGATTATATCGAGCTCCATGTCGGTCTGGCTGCGGTTTATCTTAACACCCGGCAACGGCAGCGTGCCTGCGAGGTTATCGGCAAGGCCCCGCCCACCAACAATCCCGATATCAAGCGGGAGATTTCCCGCGTGCAACACGATGCAAAATGCTTCTGAAAGGCACTGGAAAAAAGGCCCGGGGTTCGACCGGGCCTTTTTCTGTCAGGTTCGTGGATTGCTCACGGCTCACTCGCCGCGGCGGCCATCTACCGAATAGGCACCAGCGCCGGCCACCATCAGGGCGAGGAAGCCGCCGCTGATCGCGATGTTCTTCATGAACATCAGATACTGCACCGGATCCGACAGCTTGAGGTGGAACAGCAGCGCCGCGAGCACCGTGAAACCGGCGAGCATGAACGAGGCGAGCCGCGTCTTGTATCCCAGGAGGATCATCAGGCCGAAGCCGAGCTCGGCCGCGATGACGACGGGCAGCAGCGCGCCGGGAACCCCTTGCGCCTCCATGTATTTCTGCGTGCCGGCGAAACCGCCGATCTTGCGGTATCCGGCGATGATATACATGACCGACAGCATCACGCGCGCTGCGAGGAGCGCGAGATTCTGGATGGCGGGATTGGTGAACATGCTTGCCCCTTGTTGTTGTTTTAGACGAAAGTCGGATTCGTCTATTGCAAGTAAATTGCGCCGTCGACAGGTAGTTTATTGCAAACGTGCAAATTTATTTCGATAGAAATGGCAACGAACCGCGATTTTTGGCGGCTTTTCCGTCAGAAGCCGATTCGGAGGGAACGAAGCGATGAACATGACGTGTGTTGGATGTTGCACCTGATCCGCTATGCCGTCTTGATTATGTCGCGGAGGTTTCACATGCGGACGATGCTTGTCTGGCTCTACCTCTTCCTTGCCGTTCCGGCCGCCGGCGCGCAGGAGGTGCTGCGTGACTCCGCAGTGGCCGGGACGCCGGCCGGCGATATCCGGAAGGCCTGGCTTTCGGGCGAGACAGGGCGATACCGGCATTTTGTGCTCGGCGGCGATTACGAGGCGGCGAGCATCATCGCCGAGGATGCGGCCGGACGGCGCTATCGACTGGAGGCACCGGAAGACGCGGTATTCGAGGACAGACGTCTCCGGATCACGGACCTCGACGGCGACGGGCGCAACGAGATCGCGGTGGTGATCTCGCGTGCCGGCAACGGCTCGGCGCTGGCGCTGGCCGGTCTTCGCGACGGCAAGCTGGTGATCCTCGCAGAAACGGAAGCCAACGGTCGGCCGAACCGCTGGCTCAACCCCTCCGGCATCGGACGCTTCACAGGCACGGGCGAACGGCAGATCGCGATCGTGCGGACACCGCATCTCTCCGGCGTGCTGGAGGTTTACGGCTTCCAGGGCCAATCCTTGCATCGACGCGCACGGCTGGAGGGTTATTCGACGCATAAGCTCGGCTCGCGTCATCAGGGGATGTTCGCCGTGATCCCGAAGACGGGTGGCGGCGACCTTCTCATTGTGCCGGTGCTGAACCGGCGTGCGCTCGCGGTTCTGGATTTCTCGCGGGAACGCCCTGAGGTCGCCAGGCTTCCGCTCGGCGGGGCTGCGGATGGGCCGATGAAGGTCGAGCGTGCACCCGGCGGCCGGCCGATGGTAGAGGTGCGGCTGGAAGACGGCCGAAGCGCGCGGCTGGCGATCCCGGAAATGACGGGGGCACGGTAGGCGTGAAAAGAAAAAGGCCCGGATTTCTCCGGGCCTTCAATTTTCGGACGCAAGAACGTGGATGGATTAGAAATCCATTCCGCCCATTCCGCCCATGCCGCCGCCTGGCATCGCCGGCGCCGATTCCTTCTTCGGAGCTTCCGCGATCATCGCCTCGGTGGTGATCAGGAGGCCGGCAACCGAGGCCGCGTCCTGAATGGCGGTGCGCACGACCTTGGTCGGGTCGATGATGCCGGCCTTGACCATGTCGACATATTCGCCGGCCTGGGCGTTGTAGCCGGCGTTGTAGTCCTTGGCCTCGATCAGCTTGCCGACGATGACGGCAGCGTCGTCACCGGCGTTGTCGATGATCTGGC
The DNA here is from genome assembly GCA_035440785.1 of Rhabdaerophilum sp. Classification (GTDB taxonomy): domain Bacteria; phylum Pseudomonadota; class Alphaproteobacteria; order Rhizobiales; family Beijerinckiaceae; genus Rhabdaerophilum. Next base: position 14,790 of record DAORNC010000077.1, read on the forward strand.
GCGCCGGCGTGGTGAGCGCCTTCTTGACGATCTCGATGCCGATCTTCTGGTCCTCGTTGGCGGGCTTGAGCTTGCCGATCGAGCCGGCCGCGCGCAGCAGCGCCACGCCGCCGCCCGGCAGCACGCCCTCTTCCACCGCGGCGCGGGTCGCGTTGAGCGCGTCGTCAACGCGATCCTTCTTCTCCTTGACCTCGATCTCGGTCGAGCCGCCGACGCGGATCACCGCGACGCCGCCCGCGAGCTTCGCAAGGCGCTCCTGGAGCT
>DAORNC010000078.1:0-10859 GCA_035440785.1 Rhabdaerophilum sp.
CCGGCTCGCGTCAAACGCGGGCCGGCCCGATCTTTTAGAGCATTCGCCCGCCTAGTGGATTTGGTTGGCTGCGAAGCGAAAGCACACAACGCCTAGTCGATGCGTTTCATACCGCGAACGAAGCGCTTGAAATTGCGCGCATAGCCGGCGGCAGAGCCTTTGAGCCCCTCGAGCGCCTTCCCGTCGAGGGTGCGCACCGCCCGCGCAGGCGAGCCGACAATCAGCGAATTCGGCGGAAATTCCTTGCCTTCTGTGACCAGCGCACCCGCCCCCACCAGCGAACCCGAGCCGATCTTCGCGCCATTGAGAATAATTGCCCCCATGCCGATCAACACGTGATCACCGAGCGTGCAGCCATGCAGGATCGCGCCGTGGCCGATGGTACAGCCCCGACCGGTCGTCAACGGATAGCCCATGTCGGTATGGAGCATCGAATGTTCCTGGATGTTGGTTTCAGGGCCGAGCGTAATAGCCTCGTTGTCGCCGCGCAGAACGGCCCCGAACCAGATGCCGACGTCCTCGCCGATCACAACCTTGCCGATCACATGCGCGTCCGGCGCCACCCAGTAGCGCCCTTCACCCGGTGTCTTTGGCTGGTGATCGTCGAGAGCATAAAGCGGCATTCCGGCCTCCGGCTTCGGTTGAGAGAGCGAGTTTACCGATACCTTGGTGGAAAGGCGTGGAAAAAATCAGCCTGCGAAACCGGAGAACGCCTTCATTACCTGATAGCCGAGCGCGATCGCCCAGAACGAGGCGATGATCGTTGCCAGTGTGACAAAATGGATCGGCCGCCGCTCGAACTTCCGGCCGCGCAAGGTATTGCGCATGATGATGGCCGGTCCGGTAACCGCAAGCAGCGGAATCGTCGCCACCAGGCCCGGTCCGCCGGCCATCAACAGGCTGAAGCTCGCCGGCCTGGCGCGCAGCGCGCTGTAGAGAGCGGAAACGAAACCGGCGAGAGCGAATCCGACGGCAAGGGCAAGAATGGAATCGAGCTGGCTCGGGGACATGACGCAACACTCCGTGAGGCTTGGGCCGAGGTTTCCTCAACGGCTGCAAGCACCATGCCTATCGATAACGCGTCAGTTTGGTTCAAATCGACCGGTTTTTTAAGGTTTGGTTAACCACGTTGGCCCCTTACTCCCGATATGAAGCAGTTTGCCCTCGCCATTGGCTTTCTCGGCATCGCGCTCGGCGCGAATGCGGCGTTGCTGATGCGCAAGGAAACTATCCGCGAAGAATTCGCCGGAACAAGCCGGGTGTTCATCGGCGGGCGCCATATCGAGATCCCGCGCGCCCTGTTCCGGGATCGCGTGCAGATGGCCGGTGGCCGGCTAGACCGGCTCGATCTCGCGGTCAGCCCGTTCGATTTCTCGCCCCTGCCCCCACCCTCACCCAAGGTCGCACAGGACCTGGTGCCGGACAGCGTGACGCTCTCCATCGCGCCGAAGGGCGATGCGCCGGACCCGGCGGACATGTTCCAGAATGTCTACGCCCGGTTCTTCTCGCGCGAGAACTGGTCCAATCCGGGCGGATTGGTGATGCGTCGCTTCCGCGCCGGCACGCCTTACGAGGATCGGGAAATCTACATCGGCGCGGGCGGCGCGAAGCTCTTCGTCGCGCTCTGCCCGGTGGATGTCGCCGCTCGCGAGATCGAACCGTGTTCAGCGACCCTGCGTCAGGACGGGTTCGATATCGAAATGCGTTTCCATGCCCGACACCTGCCGGACTGGCGGCGGCTGACGAATGCGACCGTCAAGCTGGTCGGCACCGTTCTGGCGGCACGCTAAGACCGCCGGCTCAGTCGAGATCGGTGTCGAGGATCGCCATCTCGAAGAAATAGGACTTGTCGCCGTCCTCGTTGTCTTCGGAAATCACGCCGATGAATTCATCGCCGAGATAAACTTCGGCGCTATCCTTCTTCTTCGGACGCGCGACCACGCGGATCGCCGCATTCGAGAAGGTCCGCCGCAAATAAGCCTCGACCTTTGCCAGATCCGCTTTTTCCATTTTACGCCCCGTCACGTTGCGCCCGCCGGCCGGAGCCAGAATCGGGCAAGTTCATGCCCTTCGATTGCCACGCCATCATGCCGCGAACAATCGAAAATGCACGCCGCAACGCGACAACGATCTCAGAGGCCGGTGCCGATCACCTGATCCATGGCGCGGGAAGGTTCCGCGCAGCCTGCCTCGCCCACGATCCGTGCCGGAACGCCGGCGACCGTCTTGCACGGCGGGACGGGCTGGAGAACAACCGAACCGGCGGCTACACGCGCACAATGCCCGATCTCGATATTGCCGAGGATCTTCGCGCCAGCGCCGATGAGAACGCCGCGCCGGATTTTCGGATGCCGGTCGCCATGTTCCTTGCCGGTGCCACCGAGTGTGACGCCCTGAAGGATCGAGACATCGTCCTCGATCACCGAAGTTTCGCCGACAACGAGTCCGGTCGCGTGGTCGAAGAACACGCCGCGGCCCATCGGCACAGCCGGGTGTATGTCCGTCTGGAATACGGCGGATGATCGGCTCTGGAGGTAAAGCGCGAAATCGCGCCGCCCCTGCGCAAGCAGCCAATGGGCGAGCCGGTGCGTCTGGATCGCGTGGAAACCCTTGAAATAGAGCACGGGCTCGATCAGCCGATCGCAGGCCGGATCGCGGTCGATCACCGCCATCATGTCGGCGCGCAGCACCTCGCGCCATGCCGGTTGCGCCTCGGCGAAATCGCTGAACGCTTGCCGGATAAGGCTCGCGGAGAGATCGGGATGGTCGAGCCGCTCAGCGATGCGATGCGCCACCGCCTCTTCGAGCGAGCGCTGCTGGAGAATGGTTGCCAGCACAAGGCCCGCCAGCGAGGGCTCGGAAATACGGACCTGCTCGGCCTCCTGCCTCAGCCGCTCCCAGGCGGGATCGAGTTGCGGCAGCGCGCGATTGCGGTCGGCAGATGAACTCGCGGGCATGACGGGCTCCTTGGGTTCGCTCAGGTGCGTTGGATCATAACCGAAACATGGTGTCCTGGCGATAACCGGCAAGGGTCACGAGACCGGTTCCGGCGTTTCGCGGTTAACACATTCCGGTGAACCGGAGACGGGTCAGCCGCCCCTGCCCCGCAGTTCTTCGTAAAAGGCGAGAACCGCCACCCGGTGGCTGCGATCTCCAACTGCGAGATTGTGGTCGCGCCCCTCGATGGCGAAGGCGCGCGCATTCGGCATCATCGCGACAAGCGGCTCCGGCGGACCGGCGATCGGATCGTTGGTGCCGACAGAAACAAGAGTCGGCGTCCGGAGACGCTTCACCTCGTCGCGATCCATCACCTGCCGGGAGCCGCGGATACAGGCGGCGAGCGCGACGAGATCCTGCCGATTTTTCTCGGCGAAGGTGCGAAACATCTGCTGCGTCGGATCGGTGATGTTTTCTGGATCGTGGCGTTCGAGCGCCCCTGCAATGCCGAGCGGCAGCCCCACGCCATCGACGAGATGTATTCCGAGCCCGCCCATCGCGAGGCCGAGAACACGCTCGGGATGGTCGAGCGTCAGGAACGCCGAGATGCGCGCGCCCATCGAATAGCCCTGCACGAAGGCGCGCTCGATCCCGAGATGATCGAGCAGGGCCAGCGCATCGCTCGCCATCCGGTGCGTCGAATAGGCCGCGGGCTGGTGCGGCTTGTCGGAGGCGCCGTGGCCACGGTTCTCGATCGCGATCACGCGGTATCCGGCTTCTCCAAGCGTCTTGAACCAACCGGGGAAAACCCAGTTCACCTCGATCGAGGACGCAAAACCGTGGATCAGGAGCACCGGCGTGTCATGTCCGCCGGCGCTCCGTTCGTCGCGAAAGGCCAAGCGAAGCCCGTCATGGGAGAAGGTCTGGATCATGCCGTTCCGGTAGCCGCGTTCGGCTTGTCGCGCAAGCGTGGCGCGTCTAAGGTCGAGCACGGACGTGCGAACGTAAGGCTTGGAAGGGCGGGAACTTGGGTCTATTCAGAAAAGACTCAGGCGACCTTCGAGGAGAGAGATCATGGCGGAGCACACGGTGCCCCATTTCCACAACAACGCCGGGCTCGCGACAATCGCGGTCGGCTCGAAGGAGTTCATGTGCATCGGCGCGAAACCGCCCTTTGACCATCCGCATGTCTATCTCGACATGGGCTCGGACAGCGAGATCATCTGCCCCTACTGCTCGACGCTCTATCGCTTCGACACCTCACTGAAAGCCGGGCATTCCAACCCCGAAGACGCAGCCTATTCCCATCACGAAGCGGCCTGAGGAGCCTCAGGCACGACCATGCCCGACGAAGGCTCCGAACCGGCACAGCCCCTCAGTCGCAAGCCTCACGGCCTGATCGCCGGTGCCGGCATCGGCGGGCTCGCGGCCGCCCTCTTCCTCGCGCGCGCCGGGTGGCAGATCACGATCGTCGATCGCGAACCGGCGCTTCAGGAAGTCGGCGCCGGCCTTCAACTCGCCCCCAATGCCACGCGCCTCCTCCAGGATATCGGCATCGTCGACGATCTCGACGACATCGCCGTCGAGCCGAGCGGCCTGCATGTCCGGCTGGGGCGCGACGGCAAGACCATGAGCCGAACGCCGCTCGGCCGGTCCGGGGAATCCCGTTTCGGTGCGCCGTTCCTCGTCGTTCACCGGGCCGATCTCCAGAACGCGCTGCTGCGCCGCGTCGAGCAGGAGCCGACAATCGACCTGCATCTCGGTCTCCGGTTGGTCGATATCCGCGAACGCGATGACAATATCACCGGGCTCTTCATCGATGCGAGCGAACGCGAGACCCGCTTCGAGGCCGATCTTCTTATTGGCGCGGACGGATTGTGGTCGAAGGCGCGCAGTCTCGCTGGCCTGCCGGCCCCCACACGTTATTCGGGCAAGACGGCGTGGCGCACGCTGATCCCGCGCGACGAGGCGCCACTCTTCGCGCGGGAGGCCGAGGTCAATCTCTGGCTCGGACCGGACGCCCATATCGTCCACTATCCCGTTTGCGGCGGACACGAGATCAATGTCGTCGCGATCATCGAGGATGACTGGCGCGAGGAAGGCTGGTCCGCGCCCGGCAATCCGGACATCGTCAATTCCCGCTTCCGGAATTGGAACGTGAAGGCGCGCGATCTCATCGCTGCCGCAGCAAGCTGGAATCGTTGGGCCCTGATCGACCGCGCGCCCGAAGGCCGCTGGTCGCGCGCGCGGATGACGCTGCTCGGAGATGCCGCACACCCGATGATGCCATTTCTCGCGCAAGGCGCGAGCCAGGCAATCGAGGATGGCGCGACCCTCGCGACGCTGCTCGGCGGCGCGATGCCGGATGGCCCTGCCCTCTCGAGCACCCTCCGGCGTTACGACGCGATGCGCATTCCCCGCACCGCGCGCATCCAGAAGGAAGCGCGACGTCAGGGCACGATCTACCACCTCGACGGCGCAGCCAGCTGGATGCGGGATGCGGCACTGCGCCTCCTGCCGGCGAACGCCCTGCTGCAACGCTACGATTGGCTGTTCTCGCATGATGCCCGCCAGATTTCCGCCTGACCGGAAGATCCGGGCGGCATGACGGCGGAACCCCAGGTTCCCCCGCCCCCCGCCGATGCGGCTTCGGAGCGGCGCCGACGGCTGATCGCCATCGCCTTCATGTGCGGTGCTTTCGCCTGCTTCTCCGCCCTGGATGCGACCGCGAAATGGCTCTCGCCCCGGATCGGCGTGATCGAGACGACCTGGATTCGCTACGTGTCGAGTTTCCTTTTCGTCTCGGTCCTGCTCAATCCCTGGTCCTACCCGACCATCGCGGAGACGCGCAGGCCGTGGACACAAGGCATCCGTTCGTTTGCGCTGCTCGCCTCCACTCTGCTGAACTTTCTCGCCCTGCAATATCTTCAGCTCACCGAGACCATGACGATCATGTTCACCCAACCGTTGCTCGTGGCGTTGGTTTCGGGGCCCCTGCTCGGAGAATGGCCCGGCCCGCGCCGGCTGGCGGCAATCGGCGCCGGCTTTCTCGGCGTGGTGCTCATCACACGGCCCGGCGCCGGGGGGATTCATTGGGCCGCGATCTATTCCTTCATCGGCGTCGGCGCCTATGCCGCCTACTCGATCATGACGCGGAGCCTCGCCAGGGATGACCCGTCCGAGACGACGATGTTCTATTCCGCCGCCGCCGGCATCCTTCTGCTGACGCCCGCGATCCCGTTCATCTGGCACGCGACGCCGGACCTGAAAACGCTGGCGCTGATGGTGCTTGTCGGCTTCTGGGGCGCGCTTGGCCACTGGCTGCTGATCCTCGCGCATCGCCATGCCTCGGCCGCGATCCTCGCACCGTTCCTTTACACCCAGATCGTCTGGATGATCCTGCTCGGCTATGTCGTCTTCGGCGACATCCCCGACCTTTGGACCCTCGCCGGCGGCGCGATCGTCATCGCCTCGGGAATCTATCTCTTTCACCGCGAGCGGGTGCGCGGCATTCCCCGTTGAGTCGATTGTTCCGGCCACGAATATTTAAATTCTTCGCTTTATGGTGACCCTGACGGCCAATCCGGCCGGACAGACATTTCAAAGGCCGTGCGGTTCGCACCATGCAGACGGAACATCGCACCAGTCAGCGCGTTCGCAGCTTCCTGCGGGGCGAGATCATTCACTCGAATGGCTCGTCGAAGACGGAGTGCATCGTCCGCGATCTGTCCGACGGTGGCGCCCGTGTTGAAGCCCCGGCGACCGTCACGGTGCCGGAGTTCTTTGAACTGCACATCCCGCTGCGCAATGCCGTCTACCGCGCGCAGATCGTATGGCAGCACGGCCAGGAACTCGGCCTCCAGTTCGCGAAGCCGGAGGCCAGGGACTTCACCGTCCCCGATCAGAAGAGTTCCGATGTGAAACTCCGGATGCTCGAACTCGAAAACGAGGTCGCCAAGCTGCGCGCGCAACTCGTCGACATGCGCCGGATCGTGGAGCGCGTGGTCGGCGACAAGATGACCGGTTGAAGGACGATCGGCGGCAAGGAAGAATCGCCGGAAGATCCCAGAAGGGAAAATCGATGCAGAACAAGCGAACCGAACCCCGCAATCCCAGTTTTCTCCGCGCGGAGATCATCCTCGGAACAAACCTGCCCCCGGTGCCGGCTGAGGTGCACGACATCTCGGATCGCGGCATGAGGCTCGTTGTCGAGAAACCCGAGGCATTGCCGGCGGAATTTATGGTTTCGATCCCTCGCCGCCGTCTGCGCGAATTCGTCGAGGTCGTGCGGCGGGAAGAAGGCTCGCTCGGCGTCCGGGTCCAGCCCCTCAAGCGCATCGCCATCGTCTGATTGGTGCGGACGGCGGGGATCGAACCCGCACAGCCTTACGGCCGAGAGATTTTAAGTCTCTTGCGTCTACCGGTTTCGCCACGTCCGCCGACCCGTCTCTGGCTACAGGTCTGCCCGCCTTCCCGCAAGCTCAGATCATGGCCCGCATGGTGCGCGCGAGTTCCGCCGTGCCCACATAGTCCACCTTGCCCGAGCCGAGGACCGGAACCGACCCGACGACCAGCACCGCGCGGGGGGTGAAGAGTTCGCTGACCCCCTCGGCCTTTCCGCGCGCAAGCAGTGCGCCGCGATCGGCATCCGGCTGATCCGTCACCAGCACGATCTGCTCACCCTTCTTGGCATCCGGGATGGTGACGGCGACATGCGTCGCATCCGGCCAGAGCGCCGCCGCCATCGCTTCCACCGCCGCAAGACTGACCATTTCGCCGCCGATCTTGGCAAACCGTTTCGCGCGGCCGCGAATAACGATCTCGCCGTGCTCCCCGATGGCAACGATATCACCGGTATCGTGCCAATCGCTCGCGCGCGGCTGGATCACGCCGGGCGCATCGGCAAGCATGTAGCCGAGCATCACGTTGTCGCCCTTGACGTGAAGACGCCCACCTTCCTCGATCCCCTCGACATGGTCGAGCCGCCAGGTGACACCCGGCAGGGGTGGCCCGACGCTGCCGGGAAGGTTATTCGCGGGGTGATTGCAGGCGAGCACGGGCGAACATTCCGTGCAGCCGTAACCCTCGACGATGGCCGCCCTGAGCCCTGACCAGAGCCGTCGTGTTTCTTCCCGCACTCTTTCCGCGCCGGAAACGACGAGCTTCACCTTGTCGAGATCGCCGGGCGCAGCGGCGCGGATATACCCTGTGAGGAAGGTGTCGGTGCCGAACAGCAGCGTCGCCCCGGTTTCACCGACGAGTTTCGGCACCTGCTTGTAATGCAGCGGCGAAGGATAGAAGACGATCTTGAACCCAGCGAGCAGGCCGAACAACGTGCCCGCCGTCAGCCCGAAGGAATGGAACGCCGGCAGCGGATTGAAGATGATCTCGCACGGCTCGAACATGTCCTTCCCATAGGCGAAGATTTGCTGCGCGTTGGCCATGAGGTTCCGGTGCGAGAGCACCACGCCCTTGGGTTCGCCCTCCGAACCCGACGTAAAGAGCACCACCGCCGGTTCTTCCGCGCTGGCATTGGCCCGCCGGGCGATGAAGCCCGCGAAAAAGCTCCGCAGAAGCCCGCCAACCTTCGCGCCGGTGCCGATGCCCTTGCGCACATCCTCCAGATAGACGATGCGGCAGATCTCTCCGAGCCCTGCGACGACTTCATCAAGCTTCGCAGTATCGACGAAACGGCGGGAGGTGATGATGGTCCGGAGCTCGGCGGTCCGGCAGGCCGAGCGCAGGTTCTTGAGGCCGGCGGTGAAGTTCAGCATCACCGGCAAGCGCCCTTCGAACCAGAGGCCGAACAGCGTTACAGCCATCCCATTGACGTTCGGCAGGAGAACGCCGATCCGGCCCCCCTTCGACGCAAGGGGCGCGAGTTGCCCTCCCAGCACCAGCGCGCCCAGAACTAGACGGTCGAAGGTCAGCGGGGATCGTTCGGGATCTTCCAGCGCCTCGGCCTTGCCGCCAACGCGCTTTCGCGCCGCCAGCAGGGCTTCGGGAAGATTCCGGAACGGACGCAACGCGAAGGGCTTGCCCTGCCCTTCCTTGGGACTATCGGCAAAACTGGACATTTCTTCCCCGTTTTCTGTCGATGATGACGGGAAAGCGGCCCCCTGTCCACGGGCCGTTTTCAGGCTTCGACCCTCACCCTTCTGCGCCGTCTCGGATCGGCGACTGGAACGCCAGACCCATATCCCACGGGAAGTAGATCCAAGTATCCTGACTGACTTCTGTCACGAAGGTATCGACCAGCGGCCGCCCCTGCGGCTTGGCATAGACGGTAGCGAAATGCGCCTTTGGCAGCATATCCCGCACGACCCGTGCGGTCTTGCCGGTATCGACCAGATCGTCAACGATCAGCACGCCCTTGCCGCCGTCGGTGCCGGCAATCACGCTGTCGATCCCCTTGATGACCTTGAGCCCACCCTGATCCTTGTAGTTATGATAGGACGCGATACAGACCGTGTCGATCATCCGGATCTCGAGTTCGCGGGCGATGATCGCCGCCGGAACCAGCCCGCCGCGCGTGATGCAGACGAGGGAATCAAACGGTCCGGAAGCGGCGAGCCGCCACGCGAGCGCGCGGGCATCCCGGTGAAACTGGTCCCAAGCAACCGGAAACGCCTTGTCCGGCAATGGTTTAACGCGAGTTTCCTTCTTGGCGGGTTCTTTCATGGAAGCCTCTTGGATGGCACGGAGTTGTTGGTTCAGATCGGCGCGCTGTCCGCCTTCAGCCCGGCGAGAAACCGGGAAACGGCCTCTTTCGCGACCGCGACGAGCGCCCCGTCCTTGCCGCGCAGCACGATCTGGTTCTGGAAACGCCCCTCGCGGAACGAAGGGTAGGAGCCGATGGAAACGCCGGGATGCGCCTTCGCCACCTCGGCCAGCCCGGCAGCGTAGATGCCCTCCGGCAGTCCCCCGGCATCGATAGTCTCGGCCAGCATCTTCGTGCCGGTCGCGAGCATCGGCGCGATGTTGTCGAGCATCGCCTGCATGATCGAGGGCACACCGGCCATGACGATGACATTGCCGGCGCGAAAGCCGGGCGCCTTGGAGATCGGGTTCTCGATCAGGTCGGCGCCGGCCGGAATACGTGCCATGCGCAGCCGGGATTCGTTAAGGTCTTCCGGCTGGTAGCGCTCACGCAGCATCGCCACCGCCCGCGGATCGAGATCGATCGGAACACCGAGTGCCTTGGCGACGCAATCGGCGGTGATGTCGTCATGCGTCGGCCCGATGCCGCCGGTCGTGAACAGGTAGGTGTAGCGGCCACGCAGCGCATTGACCGTCTCCACGATTTCGGCCTCGTCATCCGGCACGATGCGTACTTCCCGAAGGTCGATGCCGATGTTGGTCAGGTATTCGGCGATGTAGCCGATGTTCTTGTCCTTCGTCCGGCCAGACAGAATCTCGTCACCGATGACGAGGATTGCCGCCGTGATATCGGTGCCGCTCGCCATCAGGCGCGTTCCAGAAGATGATTGTTGCGGGTGCCGCCGATGCTCTTGTAACCCCGCTCGGCGAGAAAACCGAGCAGGTCCAGGCCCCAACGCCCCTCGCCGCGCTCGACGATGATGAGCTTCGGCCACAGCGTTTCCGGCGCCTCGGTGAAATAACGCTTGAGGATCAGGTCCTCGGCGCCCTCGACATCAAGCTTCATCGCATCGACATGATCGAAGCCCTCGTCCTGGACGATGCCGAGCAACGTGCGGGCCGGAACGCGGACCTGGCGCACGTTGTCTGCGCTCACGATCTTGACACTCGCCTCGCCCTTGTTGCGCGGATCGAGGAACAGCGTCAGCTCGCCGTCGCGATCCGCCACCGCGACCGCGAGCGCCTTGATGTTCCCGAACGGGTTGATGCGGATGTTGTAGATCAGCCGCTCGAAGATCTCCGGCTGAGGTTCGAAGGCGATG
>DAORNC010000078.1:10887-13436 GCA_035440785.1 Rhabdaerophilum sp.
CCGCCAGCGAATATCCGCCGATGTTGGCGCCGATATCGAGGAACACGAACTTCGGATGCAGGCGCGAGACCAGCAAATCGCGTTCGGTCTCGTCGAAATCGCGTGGTGCGAACAGGATGCGCTTTTCGCACACGTTGTTATAGGGATGCAGCCGGAACCGGGCTCCGAGTGACTCAGCGTCAACCGGCTTGCCGTTCAGCAGGGAAATCGCGATGCGCCGGAGCAGAAATCCGACGCGCTTGCCGAGCCAGTTGCGCGGAAGCGCACGCGTCCAGCCGATCAGGACGCCGACCAGACCGGTTGCGGCATGGCTGCCATAGGTGGATGACTCGCTGTTCAAGGCCCGCTCGTTCGCCGTGCGTTAAGGTTGAGGGCCATGTCCTTAGCGAGCCCCGGCGAAAAAAGCGAGCGTTCTCCGCGCGAAGGCCGCCGCATCCGCCGCAATTGCTTTGGAAACCCCGCGGCCTGGCGCAATGCCCCTTGGAGGAAGCGCATCGAGCCGCTACATCAGAAACCGAAGGGCCGGTGCGCCGGCATCTGGATATGAGGGTCATGAACGACTTCGCCGCCGAAACCGTGACGCGCCGCCAGCCAGGTACGATCAAATTGCACGGGCCGGATGCATTCGAGGGGATGCGCAAGGCCGGCCTGCTGACCGCCGAAGCGCTTGACGCAATCGCCGACCTCGTCAGACCGGGCGTCACGACCGACGCGATCGACCGTGCCGTTTTCGAATTCGCGATGGATCACGGCGCTTATCCCGCAACGCTCTATTATCGCGGCTATCCCCGCTCTTGCTGCACCTCCATCAACGAGGTCGTCTGCCACGGCATTCCCAACGAGAAGCCTTTGAAGGAAGGCGATATCGTCAACATCGACGTGACGCTGATCGTCGATGGCTGGCACGGGGATTCGAGCCGCATGTATGCCGTGGGCGAAATCAAACCCTTCGCCATGCGCCTTCTCGCGATCACGCATGAGAGCCTCGAACGTGGCATCGCCGCCGCCCGCCCCGGCGCCACCACCGGCCACATCGGTGAAGCGATCCAGCGCTATGCGGAAAGCGAACGCTGCTCGGTCGTCCGCGATTTCTGCGGTCACGGGCTCGGCCGCCTGTTCCATGACGAGCCGAACATCCTGCACTACGGCCGCGCTGGCGAAGGTGTTGAACTCCGGCCTGGCATGTTTTTCACCATCGAACCGATGATCAACCTTGGCCGCCCGCAGGTGAAGATCAAGAACGACGGCTGGACCGCCGTCACGCGCGACCGTTCACTCTCGGCCCAGTTCGAGCACACGATCGGCATTACCGAAACGGGGTGCGAGGTGTTCACCCGCTCGCCGAAAGGGCTCGATTTTCCGAGCCGTCCATCCGCCTCCGTGTGAGCGCATCGCTGTGACGGACGAGCCCGCCTCCACCCCGAAACGCAAGCCGCCACGGCGCGCCGCGCCGGGAATGGAGGAGGCGCCGCATTACCTCGGCCACCGGGCGCGGCTGCGCGATCGTTTTACCCAGTCGCCCGAAGCCCTCCCCGACTACGAGTTGCTTGAACTGGTGCTTTTTCGCTCAATCGCGCGTGGTGACGTGAAGGGGATCGCCAAGGCGTTGATCGCGCGGTTCGGCACCTTCGCCGAGGTCGTGGCGGCACCGGCCGAACTGCTTCAGGAGATCAAGGGCGTCGGTCCAGCGATCATCCATGATCTCAAACTTGTCGAGCAGGCCTCGCGCCGTGTTGCGATCGGTGCCGTGCGCAACCGTCAGGTCTTGAGTTCCTACGCCCATGTGGTGGAATATTGCCGCACGGCGATGGCCTTCGCCGAGCGCGAGGAATTCCGCCTCCTGTTCCTCGACAAGAAGAACGGCCTCATCGGTGATGAAGTGATGCACAAGGGAACGGTGGATCACACGCCGGTCTATCCGCGGGAGATCGTGCGCCGGGCGCTTCAACTCAACGCCTCGGCGGTCATTCTTGTCCACAACCATCCCTCCGGCGACCCAGCACCATCCCGCGCCGACATCGAGATGACCAACGAGATCGTTTCCCTCGCGGAACCGCTCGGAATTGTCGTGCACGATCACCTGATCGTCGGCCGCAAGGGGCACTCGAGTTTCCGGGCATTGGGGTTGATCTGAGCGGCGCGGCGGAAAACCGAAGAACGTTGTCGTTTGAAAAGACTGGGATTCCCCGGTCCGCGCGGCACGATTGAAACCAGCTATCAACTTTCTTGGTTCACCATGATGGCTACCGAGTATTGCGTCAAAGAGTGCCAGAATGCAGATTGTGCCGGCCCGAGCCAAAAAAGCGCAGGGCGCCTCACTCTCCATTGTTCCGATTTTTCTTCTGTTGCTCAGCGTCATGGCATCGATGGCGCTTGTCGCGCAGCGGGCTGCCACGCGTCAGGAACAATTTGAACTTGCTCGCGAAAAACATCAGCTTTCGCAATCTCTTAGCTTCGAGGCTGAAAACCTCCTCGCCAATGTCGCTCGCGATGATACGCTCGGCAACCTGTTCCAGCACCAGCGTAATCCCACGTTGGCGGAGGCGCAG
>DAORNC010000078.1:13450-14323 GCA_035440785.1 Rhabdaerophilum sp.
AACCGCACGACGCTCGATTTCACGGCGCTGATCGACAAGGCGGGTGGTCAGGTCATCGCCGAGGCGGGAGATTCCGATACGGCGGCGCAACGCAAGGCGCTCATCGCAGAACTGATAGAAAGTTCGCGCATGCGCGGCGTCAATCAGGCCACACTCGGTATCGGTCGCGAAGCGCGCATCGTCCATGATGGGAATTCAATCCTGTCTCTCGTCGCTGTTCCGATCGGCCGGAACATGGTCCTCGTCGGCGCCAAGGCCTTCACGCCGATCATGCTGCGGCGACTCTCTATTGTGCTCTCCGTGCCGGATCTTCGTGTGTTCAAAGGGCTTCTCCTGCAAGACACGAGCTATGTGGTGCAGCCCCTGGGCAGCCAGTCGCCGCTCAGCCTGGTGTGGACGCCCAGCCGCAAGGCCGCGGAGACGCTGGCCGACCTCGCCTTCTTCGGCCTGATTGCCTCGCTCGCGGTCGCCGCGATCGCCATATTGGTTTTCAAGCGTATCCGCGCCTCGACCGAAGCGATCCTCGTCCGCGAGGCCAAGGCAAGCCACGAGGCGCGGCACGATCCGCTCTCCGGCCTGCCGAACCGGGCCGTGTTCTGCGAATTGCTGGCCGATAACATCGAAGACCTTCCGCATCGCGATTCCTCGATCGCAGTCCTTCTGCTCGACCTCGACAAGTTCAAGGACGTCAACGACACCTACGGTCATGCTGCTGGCGACAAGGTTATCGTGGATTTCGGCAACCGTGTCCGCTCGCTGCTGCGCCAGACAGATGTCATCGCGCGCCTTGGCGGCGACGAATTCGCCGTGATGCAGACGGGCATCCACACGCACATGGAGACGACCCGTCTCGCACAGGCGATCATCGACGCG
>DAORNC010000078.1:14335-14860 GCA_035440785.1 Rhabdaerophilum sp.
CATTTTCGATGGACGGCGCAACGATGCGCATCGGCGTCACGGTCGGCATTTCCTTCGCGCCGGATGACGGCATGGATGTCGCCACAATCCTGCGCGCCGCCGATACAGCGCTCTATCGGGCGAAGAACGAGGGGCGCAACCGTTTCGCGCTTTACGAGCATCGGATGACGGAGGCCGAGCGCATCCGCAAGCTGGTTGACGACGAGTTGCGCGGCGCCATCGAGCGTGAAGAGCTCACCCTCGTCTACCAGCCACAGGTCCACGCCGATTCCGGCCGGATCGCCAGCGTCGAGGCGCTCCGGCTCTTCGGCTCGGCCACCCGCCCGTCCTGCAGCATGTTGTCGAAGACGATCAGCCCGCCAGGCCGCACCAGCTTCAGGCAGCCTTCGTAGTAGGCGTCATACTCGGTCTTCTCGGCGTCGATGAAGGCGAAGTCGAACGACGCCTTCTCCTTGGCAAGGCGCGCCAGCGTCTCGAGCGCCGGCGCGATGCGGAGATCGATCTTCCCGGCGACCCCCGCCTCCT
>DAORNC010000079.1:0-6870 GCA_035440785.1 Rhabdaerophilum sp.
CTTCGCCGGGCACCGGGCCGTGAACGAGGTTTCCTTCGAGGTCGCGCCGGGTGAATTCTTCTCGATCCTCGGCCCGTCCGGCTGCGGCAAGACGACGCTGATGCGGATGATCGCCGGGTTCGAGCATCCGACCTCCGGCGATATCCGCATCCGGGGACAATCGATGCTCGGTGTCCCGGCCAACCGGCGGCCGGTCAACATGGTGTTCCAGAGCCTTGCGCTCTTTCCGATGATGACCGTGGGCGAGAATGTGGGTTACGGCCTTGCCTGTGCCGGCGTCTCGAAGGCGGAGGCGGGGCCGCGCATCACACGTATTCTCGACAAGGTCGGGCTGGGAGGCTTCGCCGATCGGCCAGTGACCCGGCTTTCCGGTGGCCAGCGTCAACGCGTCGCCATCGCCCGATGCCTCGTTCTGGAGCCAACGCTGGTGCTGCTCGACGAGCCGCTCGGCGCGCTTGATCTCAAACTGCGCGAGCATATGAAGCTTGAACTGAAGCAGCTTCAGGCGGCGTTCAACACCACCTTCGCCTACATTACGCACGACCAGTCCGAGGCGCTGGTGATGTCGAACCGCGTTGCTGTAATGAACCACGGCCGTTTCGAGCAGGTCGGCACGCCGCGCGAGCTTTATCACCACCCTGTGACGAGCTTCGTTGCCGGTTTCGTCGGCGATACGAACACTTGGTCGGGTGAAGTTGTCGGGCAGCGCGGCGACGGGATCGCGATTACCCTGACGACCGGCGCGGCGCTCGTCGGTTCTGGTTCGGTGGGCGGCGCGGCGAAGGCCTATCTCCGTCCCGAGGCGGTGGCGCTCGCCGGGGCGATCTCCGAGCTTACCAGCCTGCCGAACCGTTTCGTGGGCACGGTGTCGACCGTGCTGTTCGACGGCGCCGCCTCGACGCTGGTAATCCGGGCCGACAAGTTTCCGATGCTGCGGGCGACCTTGCCACAGGCAGGACCGCTTGCAGGGATCGAACCCGGTGCTCCGATCGCTTTCGGCTTCACCGCCGAAGCCCTCAAGATCTTCGAGGATCGGGGGGCGTAATGCAGGTGGGTGCGGACGAGACGGCGATGGGGCGGCGACTGGCGCTTTTTCTTTTGCTCGCGCCGGCGATCCTCTGGATCGGCCTGCTCGTCATCCTGCCGCACATCGAGATCGCCATCCTCTCCTTCTCGCAGCGTGTCGCGGCGCGGGTCTATACCTTCGGCTTTGCCAATTACCTCGAATTCCTCTCCGAACCCGTTTACTGGCGTACCTTCGCGCGTACGGCGCTGCTCTCGATCCTCGTGACGCTCATCACTCTGATGATTTCCTTCCCCGTCGCGCTCTACATCGCCAAGTTCGCACGCGGAAAATCCAAACCGGTGCTGTTCCTGCTCTGCCTCATCCCATTCTGGGCATCCGAGCTGGTGCGCACGCTCGGCTGGATGATGCTGCTGCGCGAGACCGGTATTCTCTCGCATCTTCTTCAGGGTATCGGAGTCATCGGCCGCCCGGTCGAGCTCCTCTACAACGATGGCGCGCTGGTGCTCGGCCTCGTCTACGGCGGCATGCTGTTCATGATCGTGCCGCTGACCAACGCGCTTGAAAGTCTCGAAACCGCGCAGATCGAGGCCGGATACGATCTCGGTGGCAGTCAACTCACGGTGCTGCGCCGGATTATCATTCCCCATGCAATGCCGGGCATCGTCGCGGGTTCGATTGTCGTGTTCATGCTGACGGTCGGAAATTTCGTGACGCCGGTAATGCTCGGCGGCAAGAATGGGCTCTGGTTCACGGAGCAGATCTATTCGCAGTTCATCACGCGGTTCAACTGGCCGCAGGGTTCGGCCTTCGGCTTCATGCTATTGTTGCTCTCGACCGTCATCGTCTGGGTCGGCCTGAGGCTGACTGGGCAGGGCTTCAGCGAAACGCTGAGGAGGTCCTGAGCATGATGCGGAGAAGTGGATACCGGTTTTCCGACAACATCATGCGAGAAGAAAAGGCATGCCGCATGATGCGGAAAAGTGGATACGGGTTTTCCGGCACATCATGCAGTGAGGGGAGGTTCCGAACTTGAACAAGGCTTCCCTCCCGTTCCGGCTCTACGTCCTCGCGTTCTATCTCTTCCTGTTCGCGCCGCTTGTCTCAGTCGCAGTCTTCGCCTTCAACGCAAGCCTGTTCCCGGCCCCGCCGTGGAAGGGTTTCACTGTTGAATGGTTCACCGGCACGGGTGCGATGTTCGGCAAGCCCGGCATCTTCCGCGATCCGGCGATGCTGACAGCGTTTTTCAACAGTCTGAAGGTCGCTATCCCAGTGACCGTCCTTTCGATCGTCATCGGCACGGCGAATGCTTTTCTGCTTGAGAGACGTGCGTTTCCCGGCAAGACGCTCCTGTCGATGATGATGCTTTGGCCGCTCGTCATCCCAGGCGTGATCCTCGGCATCTCGATCCTCGCCTTCTCCTCGCGGATCGCCAACACGCTTGAGAACTGGCTCAACATGGATCTCGATTTTCTGCGGCCGGGTCTGTTCTTGGTCGTTCTTGGCCAACTCTCCTTTATTCTGACGATCTCGACGCTTATCATCGGCGCGCGGCTCAAGAAGTTTGACCGTAGCCTTGAGGAGGCTGCGTTCGATCTCGGCGCTTCACGGCTGCGCGTGCTGACGACGATCACCCTGCCGTTTCTCAAGCCGGCGATGGTCGGCGCGGGGCTCGTCGCGCTGCTGATGTCGTTCGAGAACTTCAATACGACGCTCATCCTCGTCGGCTCGGATGCGCCGCTGCCGATCTACATGTATGGCCAGATGCGGGAGGGTGCGACCCCTGCGCTCAATGCGGCGAGCCTCGTGTTGATGCTTGGCGCCGGCTTCCTCGCGACGCTTGTGGCACTGGTTTCGCCGCGCAAGGAAGAGTGAAGGCCCCCTTCCTCACGTGGAGAGTGTGCCGTCGCGATGGAAAAGGCCGCGCCTTCCCTTGCGGGAAAGCGCGGCCGGGGCTGGCTCGCCGGGGAAAGAGGAGAAAGCGGCGATCCGACCTTTCAGCGATACCAGAGCGTCGGCAGGTAGAGGGTGATCTGCGGGAATAGGGAGATCATCACCAGGACGAAAAGCAGCGGGATAAGGAACGGCATGACCGCCGTGACCGTCCGGTCGAACGAGAGGCCGGAGACGCGGCTGAGCACAAACAGCACCATGCCGACCGGTGGCGTCAGCAGGCCGATCATCAGGTTGAGGACCATCACGACGCCGAACTGCACCGGATCGATTCCGACCTTCAGCACGGCCGGCATGAAAACCGGCACGAGGATCGAGATCGCGGCGATGGTCTCCATGAAACAGCCGACAACCAGCAGGATCAGGTTGATGATGAGCAGCAGCAGGAGCGGGTTTGTCGTCACGCCGAGAAGGGCGCCCGTCACCTGGTCTGTCACCTGTGTCACGGTCAACACCCAGCCGAACAGCGAGGCCGCGCCGACGATGATGAGGACGCTCGCGGTGGTCTCGATGGTCTGGATCGAGATGGCGTAGAAGCGCTTGAGATTGAGCGAGCGGTAGAAGACCACGCCGAGGATCAGCGCCCAGGCGCAGGCCGCGATCGCGGCTTCGGTGGGTGTGAACGCGCCGGATGACATGCCACCGATAATGATGACGGGCGTCATCAGGGCCGGCACCGCCCGGATGAAGGTGCGACCGAGAACACCCCAGCGGAATTTCGCGTCTCGCCCGACGCCATGCGTATGTGCATACCAGGTTACATAGGCCATCATCGCCGCCGCCATCAGCAGCCCTGGCAGGAAGCCGGCCGCGAAGAGCTGGCCGATCGAGACGTTGGCCATCACCCCGAACACCACCATCGGCAACGAAGGCGGGATGATCGGGCCGATGGTCGAGGAGGCCGCCGTGATGCCGACCGCGAATTCAGGCGAGTAGCCGTGATCGCGCATCGCCTTGATCTCGATTGTGCCAAGTCCGCCCGCATCCGCGACAGCGGTGCCGGACATGCCGGCGAAGATCACCGAACCGGCGACGTTCACATGCCCGAGCCCGCCACGCAGCCAGCCGACTGCGGCGGTTGCGAAATCGTAGATACGGTTGGTGATGCCGGCGGAGTTCATCAGGTTGCCGGCGAGAATGAAGAACGGCACCGCGATCAGCGGGAAAGAATCGACGCCGCCTGCCATCCGGTGCAGCACCACGAAATCCGGGATGCCGGCGATGAAGTGGGTATAGATGAGCGAGGCACCGCCGAGCGCGATGAAGATCGGCACGCCGACAAGCAGCATCATGAAAAAGACGAGAAACAGCACGGCCATGATGTCAGTCCACGATCAGGGTGGCGGCATGGGGATCGGCACGCCAGCCGCGGCGGGCATTGGCGACGAACACCTGAAAGGCTCGCCAGAGCATCAGGAAGCAGCCGAAAGCGATGCCCGCATAGACGACGCTCATCGAGACATCGATCACCGTCATGCGCTGGATGCCCATGCGCTCGGTGATGGTGATTGAGAAATAGGCGAGCAGGGCGATGAAGCCGAGCGAAATGAAGTCGATCACAAACCGCAGCACGCGCTGCGGGCCTTCGCCCAGTTTCTGCATCAGAACCTCGACGCCGATGTTGGTCTTGCGGCGCACGACGATGGCCCCGCCGATGAAAGTGACCCACATCAGCTGATAGCGGGCGATCTCCTCGGTCCAGGCCGCGGAATCGTTGAGCACGTAGCGGCTGAAGAACTGCACGAAGACGACGATCGCCATCGCCCAGAAAATGCCGAAGGCAATCGCATCGTCGATGTGGAATTCGACCGTCGTTTCCTCATCCTCGACGACGATCAGATGAGCATCGGTAAGATCGTCCTTCGGGCCTGCTCCGCTCATCGCAGCATCCTTTTTTTGAAAGGCGGGCCGGCGCGAACGCTCGTGCCGGTCCGTTCAGGGGTTCGGGATCTTACTTCAACGCCTGGAGCCCATCATATTCAGCCTTGCTCCAGCCGGCCCCGGCGGCCGGATCGTTGTGCAGCGGTATGGCGGCCGTGATGAACGGCTTGCGATCCACCTCGACCACGGTCTTGCCGAGCTTGCGGAACTCCTCCGCCAGTTTCTGCTCGGAGGCGCGGATCGCATCGGTCGATTTCGCCGCCGCCTGCATCAGCACCTCATTGACGATCTTCTTCTGACCGTCGTCGAGCTTGCCCCAGACATGCCCGCCGACGATCGTCAGCAGCGATTCCGTGATGTGACCGGTGAGCATGATGTGGCTCTGAACCTCGTAGAATTTCTTGGCGAGGATCGTCGGCAGCGGGTTTTCCTGACCGTCGACGGTCTTCTGCTGAAGCGCGAGATAGACTTCGGCGAAGGCGATCGGGGTCGCATTGGCGCCAACCGATTTGGTGAACATCAGGAAGAGCGGCGCCGGCGGCACACGCAGCTTCATGCCTTTCATGTCGTCCGGCTTTGTGATCCCGCGGTTGGCGGTGAGGTGGCGCTGGCCATAGTAGGTGAGCGCGATGACCTTGTGCCGGGTCTTGTCCTCGTAGCCCTTGGCGATGTCGCGGAAGAGCTTGGATTCGCGATAGGCCTTCCAGTGGTCGAAGTCACGCAGCACGAACGGTGCATTGGTGATCGCCATCGGCTTGTGGATCGAGCCGGCGAAGGCGACGCCGGTGTAGATGATGTCGACGGTGCCGAGGCCAAGCCCCTCGTTGATCTGGTTCTCGTTACCGAGTTGGGAGGCCGGATGAACCGAGATCTCCACCTTGCCGCCCGTCCGCTTTTTGATCTCTTCGGCGGCCCAGACGGCTTCGGTGTGATAGGGTTCGCTGGTTTCATAGACATGTGCCCAGCGCAGCTTGGTCTGCGCAAGCGCTGGCAGTGCCGCCGTTGCAGCCAGCATCGCCGCGGTCAGGATGGTCCTTCTCATCATACGCATCGTTTCCTCCATCGTAGGTTCGTTTGGTTCGGGTTTCTCCGGCGGTCGTACGGCGCCGCCGGCTGAAGCAGCGAAGGGTCAGGGCGCCTCCGCGAAGAAATCGGGATTGCTCGACCGGACCGCCTCGATCGAGATGGCGAGCCCTTCGAGATGACGCCGCATGGCCACGCCGGCGCCTTCGGGATCGCGCTTCCGGATGGCCTCGACGATGGCGAGATGCTGGTCGATCACCATCGGCATCCGCCCATGTTGGGGAAGGGTGAGACGGCGGTAGCGGTCGATGTGCATCTTGGCGCGCTCGACCAGCGTCCAGATCCCCGGAAAGCCCGCGACATCGGCGAGGGTGGCATGGAACTGTTCGTCGGCGAGGTGGAACGCCTCCGTATCGGGCTGCCGCGCGACCTCCCGCTGAAGCGCCACGCAGGCCTCGAGGCGCAGCACGGCGCTGTCGGTCGCGTGCAGCGCGGCCTGCCGGCAGGTGGCTTCCTCAAGGGCCAGGCGGACGAAGATGGCTTCCGGCAGGAGCGCAAGGGGGATGCGGGCAACAGTCGTGCCGGATTTGGGCACGATCTCCACCAGCCCCTCGTCGGAGAGGCGGATCAGAGCCTCGCGGATCGGCGTCCGGCTCAAGTCGTATTGCTGGGCAAGATGCGGCTCGGACAGCGCCTCGCCGGGCGCGAGATCGAGTCGGAGGATGCGGCGCTTGAGATCGCGGTAGACGCCCTCGGACGCGCCGGTCGCGCGGTTCGCGCGCCAGAGCTGGCGGGCATCCGGTTGTCCGTTGGCCGAAAGGGCTGGGCGAAACAAGGCATTCTCCCCCGACATCGGAGGCACCATGTCTAAGTTTTTTCTTGTATGCAAGATATATTTTAAACTCGTAGATCAGGGGCGTGACGCGTCGCGCGTGCGAATATCCGTGATGGCCGTCGGCGAGGTCTAGTTGTAGTGTGCGCGATACCAG
>DAORNC010000079.1:6883-7188 GCA_035440785.1 Rhabdaerophilum sp.
CCGGGATGCCGACCGAAAGCGGCGTCCCCGGTTTTTGTCCGGTGATCGCCTCAAGGAGATCGGCGCTGGCGAAGGTCTTGACGACATCGCCCGGCGGAAGTGGCTTGAGGATTTTCGTCGCCTCGACCCCGAGCGCCTTTTCGAGTTCCTCGACCAGCGTGGTCAGCTTCGCGGGTTGCCCGGCACCGATGTTGACAAGGCGGTAGGGCGCAACGGGGCTCAGCGTATCGCCGGGGATTGACGCGATGCCAACCCGCGCATCCGCTCGCGGCGGTGGCGCTTCACCCAGCCTGAGGATCGAGGTC
>DAORNC010000079.1:7326-8306 GCA_035440785.1 Rhabdaerophilum sp.
AGCGGAACGCGGTGGTCGGCGTCCCGAAGAGATGCGCGTAGCAATGCGCCATCAACTCGGCGGAAGCCTTGGTGGCGGCATAAAGCGTTATCGGGTGGATCGCCGGATCGCTTTCCTCGAATGGATATTTGTCGTTCGCGCCGTAGGCCGAGCTGGTCGAGGCAAGCAGCAGGTGGCGGACGGGATGCGCGCGGCAGGCTTCGAGAATGTTGAAGGAGCCGACAATATTCGCGTCGATATAAGCGCGGGGGTTCTCGATCGAATAACGCACGCCCGCCTGCGCGGCGAGATGGATGACGACATCGGGCCGGAATTCGTGAAAGGACGCAGTAAGGGCAGCGTTGTCCTCCAGCATCATCGTCTGGTGGCGGAAGCCTTTCTCCTCGCCGAGCAGGCTCAGCCGGCGATGTTTGAGATCGACGTCGTAGTAATCGGTGAGGCCGTCGATCCCAAGCACCTCGTGCCCCTCGCCAAGCAGACGGCGCGCGACGTGAAAGCCGATGAAACCGGCGTCGCCAGTCACGAGATAGCGCATGGGTTCCCTCCGCCCTCGCGCGTCAAGCCCGGCGCGCTTCGATGGGCCGGAGCTTCTGCAAGCTTTCCCCCTGCTGTCAATCGAAAGCCCGTCCTGTGCACCAAGATCGCCCCTCGCGCCCTGTGCGTTCCCGCACCGGCACGAAACTCGTTCTGGTGCATTGAAACATTCATGGCGCTGCGACGTTCCAACGAAATCCCGGCGCCAAGGGAAACAGAGCAGGACGAGGGAGAGCCCCATGTTTTTTCGCAAGATCGGCATCACGCTGGCAGTGGCCACCGTCGCGGCTTTCTCGATGGCTGCCCTGACCCTCAATGCCAGCTCGCACGGCGACACTGCCGTCTACAGCAAACGCCAGGAGCGACTGGTTCCGGCGGGCGGCTTCCGCCCTGCCGCAATGCAGACCGATCCGGCTTACGGAAACTTCGCGCCGCGCAACGGCTGA
>DAORNC010000079.1:8369-14822 GCA_035440785.1 Rhabdaerophilum sp.
GCCATCTCGCCATCGTCGCCCTCCTTGCCCTCGGCACCAACGCGGCCAGCGCCGCCACCGATATCGAAGGCATGTGGAGCCCCTTGAAATCGAAGCCCGTCGTCGAGACGATGCCCGAAGCCGCGGCCGTCCTGCGGGAGATTGTTCCCTTCGGCGGCGATTTCGCCAAGGGCACGATCATCGTCAACACCGAGGAACGCCGCCTCTATCTCGTGCTCGGTGACGGCAAGGCGATGCGCTACGGCATCGGTGTCGGCCGCCCCGGCTTCTCTTGGACGGGTGAGCACAAGATCAGCGCCAAGCGTGAATGGCCCGAATGGCGCCCGCCGGCGGAAATGCTGAAGCGTCGCCCGGACCTGCCGAAGTTCATGGCCGGAGGCGAAGATAACCCGCTCGGCGCGCGCGCGATGTATCTTGGCTCATCAATCTATCGCATCCACGGTTCGAACGAGCCGGAGTCGATCGGCCATGCGGTATCCTCCGGCTGCATCCGCATGCTGAACGAGGACGTGATCGACCTCTACAACCGCGTCCAGGTCGGCACCCGCGTCGTTGTCCGCTGATCCGCGCCCTGGTTTACAAACGGAGAGAAAACCCGCCCGGGCCAATCTGGCCCGGGCGTTTTCATGCGCTGAACCAATAGCGCGTGATGTGGAACATGATCGGCGCAGCGAAGATGACGCTGTCGAGCCGGTCGAGAATACCGCCATGCCCTTCGATCATGCGGCCCCAGTCCTTGACGCCGCGGTCGCGTTTGATTGCGGACATGACGAGCCCGCCAAGGAAGCCCATGAGGCAGACAATCAGCGCGATGAGCCCAGCCTGAAGCGGCGAGAACGGCGTGATTTTCCACAACGCCATGCCGATGATGGAGGCGGACGCCACGCCGCCGACGAGGCCTTCCCACGTCTTCGAGGGCGAGAGGCTTGGCGCGACCTTCCGGCGGCCGAACAGCTTGCCGAACACATACTGCAGTACGTCCGACCCTTGCACCACGATGACAAGGAAGGCGATCAGCAGCAATTGCTTGTCGTTGTAGCCGGGGATGTCGAGCGTGAGGAACGCCGGTACATGGCTGAGGCAGAAGACGCAGATCATCAGCCCCCATTGGACGAACGAGATCCGCTCGAGAAACCGCGTCGTATCGCCGCCGATCGCTGCGATGATCGAGAGGAAGAGGAAGCCGTAAACCGGGATGAAAATCGAGTAGAGCCCGTACCACTCGATCCAGATCAGGTAATACTGGATCGGCAATGCCAGCAGGAACACCGCGAGCAGCGCCCAGTGGTCGGCGAGGCGAGTCGGTGTCAGTGTCAGGAATTCGCGCAAAGCGGCGAACGAGGCGAAGGCAAAAAGGAGGATCACTCCTGCCTTGCCGAACAGGAACGCACCGGCGATCAGTCCCACCATCGCCCACCAGGCGTAAATGCGCTGGTTGAGATTGACGATCACCGGTCCCGGTTCGGGCCCGGCCCGCCGCGCCAGGAGTTGCCCGATCAGCGTAGCGACGACAAGAACCCCCGCGACGCCGAGGGAAAGCCAGAAGAATTCGGTTTGGGCGCTCACGGGGTGTCGTCTCCTCGACGTCTGAGGTGGAGCAGGGCTGTTCGGCACGGGCGAGAAAAACGTCCTTGTCCTCGTCGGCGGCCAGTTGGAGCGGCGCCCCGAAGGTCACGCTGCACAGGAGCGGAACGGGCAGGACGTGACCCTTCGGCATGACGCGCGAAAGATTGTCTATCCAAACCGGAACGAACTCGACATCCGGGTTCTCCCGCGCGAGGCGGTAAAGGCCGCTCTTGAACGGGAGCAGGATTTCCTCGGTTGTATTTCTCGTCCCCTCGGGAAAAAAGATAAGGGATAGCCCCTCTGCCAGCACCCCGCCCAGTTGTTCGATCGGGCGGGGTTGTTGTGGGTTCGGCATCCGGTCGATCAACACGGCATTGAACACGTTCCGCCCGATGAAGGCCCTCAGGCCCGTTCCGCCCCAATAGTCGCGGGCAGCGACCGGGCGTGTTGTGGTGCGCAGGGCCTGTGGCAGCACGGTCCAGATCAGCACGAAATCGCCGTGGCTGGCATGATTGGCGAAATAGACGCGGGCGCCGGGTGCAGGAAGGCATCCGCGCCATTCCGGACGGACGGCGGTGACGAGCCGGGCGAAGCCGACGACGAGGGCGGCGACGAGGCGTGCGATGGTCGCCTTGATGTCCATGTTCCTCAGCCTCCGGCGCCAAAAAGCCTCAGGCCCGTCGCGGCAATGAGACAGGCGGCCAGAAGAATGGCGCAGACCACCTGCATCCGGAAGAGATGCAAGGCACCTGTAAATCGCGGCTGGAGGGTGCGCGTTGCTTTTTCGGGGGCAAGAAGGCCGGATGCGGCGAGTCCGGCGTCGAGCGCTTCGAGAGTCAGCCTGCTCTCGCCAAGCGCCCTGAACAGTCGGGCATCAAATCCGACTCGGATCGCGAGATAGATCTCGGCGAGAAGGGCGGGTGCGACGATCACGCAGACGACTGTCTCCGGCCCGCCGTTCACGCCTTGCGATGCGAGGACCACGGTCCCGAGCGCGAGTGCAAGCGAAGCCATGTGAATAGTCTGCCCTTGTTCGAGCAGTGCCGCAAGGACGATGGCGTCTGGCGACGCCGCGCCAACCTGGCTATTCATGCGAGATCGCCTCTCTGATGGCGCGCATCTGTCCTTCGCCGAGCCTCATGCCGGGGCGGCGCGTCTGGACCAGCAACAGGGCTTCGTCAAGGCTCTGCACCCGACGCGACAGGACGAGCCAGACGACAATCGCCGCGACGCTGCGACCATAGCCGAGCGCGCAACAAACGAGGATCGGTGTCGGCCCCTGCGCGATCTCGATCGCCAGCGCAGCGCGGCGCAGCGATTTCGTATCCGGCGCAACCAGATCCAGCATCGGCATCGCTGTCCATCGTGCCGGGGTTTCCGGGGCGGAGAATTCCGCCGTCAGGTCGATGATCTGGCGGAACGGGGCTGCATCCGTGTGATCGGGGATCCGGCCGAGATGGACGTTCGCGGCGATCTCGACCTGCTTCGGCTGGCGGAATGTCCAAAGCCGCGAATTCAGCCAAGCGCAGGCGAGATAGGGGACGAGCAGGAACCACGCCGGCCAACCCATCTCGCCGGTTCGATCCTTCATGAAAGCGGCAGGGCCAAGGCCACCGTAGGCACCGGCGACGATGAGCAGCGACAAGGCCGGCCAGAGCAGCCACAGTCCTGCCCCGCCAAGAAGGAGGGCCAGCACGGCGAAGGCCAGCGCGCCGGTGATGTAGATGCCGGCAAGCTTGAGTCGGTCGTCGGCCTGCGTCGGGCGGAAGGCGGCGAAAGCATGGGTGCCGTCGTCCCGCCAAAGCCATAGGCAGGCAAGGCCGAGCAACATACCGGTCGGGATGTCGATGAAATGATGCTGGAACGTCGTCATCACCGATGCGATCACGATCGCCGACCACACCAGGAACAGCGGAAGAAGCACGCGCGGGAGCAGTTTTGTAAACTGGGCGACGAGGATGACGGTTAGCGCAACGTGCAGCGACGGCGCCTGGTTAAAGGGTTTGTCGAATGCGCCGAGCGCATCGAACATGAAGCCGAAAAATCCTTCGGTGTCAGGCTTCGGCCACGAGAATTTGAGCGGTGCAACCACGAAGAAGAAAATCGCTACGAGCTGCGCGGTGAGAAGCCGCTTCGCGTGAATGTCGAGTTCGGGGCGCGTTCGCGCGAAGACCAGCGAGGCCGCGTAAAAGAGATTGGTCGACCAGTAGGGTATGATCGTCCAGGCGAGGAAGGGAACGTGCCGCTCCCAGTCGAACACCACGGCAGGCACATGTGCCCGCGTTCCGGAAAACCAGTTCGAGAAGCCGTAGCTGAGATAGAAGAACGCGCCGAGTCCGGCCAGATAGGCGAACGCGCGGCCGAGGGGGCGTTCCGATGGAGTGTCCGCGAGCGCCATCGTCATGCCCGCACCGCCAGCGATACCGAGAAGATTCCCCATTCATCGATGCGCTGTTCGATTTTCTTGAAGCCTGCGGCTTCGACAAGCTGATCCATTTCGCCCTGTGTTCGCCGGCGCATCACCCAGGCCTGCCCCTGGCGATGGGAGGTCAGCGCCCGCGCGATCATCTCGAGTTGCGGGTGGAAGGGCTGGTTGGTGTAGAGCAGATAGCCGCCCGGCGCGATGGCCTCGGCAAGCCCGGCGAGCGACCGCGCGACCATCTCGTTGTCCGCGAAGAGTTCGTAGAGACCGGAGACGATGCCGAGGTTGGCGTCGGGTTGCGCGGCGGCGATCGAAGCCCGGTCGAAGGCGTCGGCCTTGTCAAAGCGGGCGATGGCGCCGAGGCCGCGTTCCGCGATCAGCGCGCGGCCGCCTTCGACATTGAGATCATCGTAGTCGCGCAGGAGCACGGATTGCGGACGATGGTGTGTGCTGATCAGCGCGTCGAGCACATAGCGGCCGTGGCCTGCTGCGATATCGATCACGCGTGACGGCTCGCCCTTCGCATGCAACCTCCCGAGCGCGTCAGCGATAAGCGCTTCGAGATGACGCTTGCGCTGCCGGATGCCACGCCAGCCGATCGCGTCGAGGTAGGTGCGGTCGATGGCCCGGCCGAGGGAGCCCAGACCTTCGGCCCCGTTGCGATAGACATAATCGAGGGTCGAGCCGGAATCGTAGCCCGCGCGGTTGCCGAGCGCGATGCCTTTCGAAAGGAGTCCTGCAACCTGAAGGTTCGCACGGTAGGCGGACCACCATAGCCCGCGCGGCGACAACAGCGGGAGAGGCGAGGCAAGCCGATCGGCCTCGTCACGG
This sequence comes from Rhabdaerophilum sp., assembly GCA_035440785.1. Lineage (GTDB taxonomy): Bacteria > Pseudomonadota > Alphaproteobacteria > Rhizobiales > Beijerinckiaceae > Rhabdaerophilum. The sequence continues at coordinate 13,189 of DAORNC010000079.1, forward strand.
GTATAGCCAGCGAGATGGGCTTCGCGGAGGTCCGGACGCTGCACGGGTTCGGCGAAGCGTTCCAGCAGGAAGCGTTTCACCTGGGCGAGGGACGGCCCACGGTCGCGCTCGCCGAGCGTATCGTGGAAGAAGCCGGGCAAGACATGCCGCTCCTTGGTGCGCGAACCGAGATTGACGAAAAACTCGTGCTGAGGCGCCTGCCGCACGACAAAATCGGTACCCGAGATCAGAAGTTGCGTCGGCACAGTGATGGCGCGCGCATCCGCGACGACACGCTCGGCAGCCTCGTAAAGACCGAGCAGGATGTTGACCGAAATCGGTCGTGTGATGAGCGGATCGGTGGCGTAGCTCGCCCTCCGTTCCGGATCGTGGGTCAGAAAGCGCGGCTTGACGTAGGAATTGACGAAGAAATTGCCGCGAAGCTTCTGCATGAGCTTGAGGCAGGGTCGCGCGAAGGGAATGTAGAGCTTTACCGAGAACGCCGGAGAAGCCAGCACCATCGCCCGGATCTGCGGCGCATAGTCGTGCACCCAGGTTGAGATCAGCACGGCGCCGACGGATTGGGCGACAACCGCGATGTCGGCGATCACGATCCCGTCTTCGCGCGCTATGAAATCAACGAAAGCCTGCACGTCGCTGACGCTCGTTCCGAACGAGGGCGAATGGCCCCGCTCGCCCGGCGAACGCCCATGCCCGCGTGCGTCCCAGGCGTAGAAGGCGAAATCCGGCATATCGAGTTCGTCGACGAGATGGGTCATCCGCCCGCCGTGTTCGTGGCCGCGATGGAACAGCAGGATGGCGCCGCGTGCCGGTCCGCTCAGCGCGGGCCAGTGGCGGAAGAACAGTTCGGTGCCATCGGGCGTCGCGAAGTGGCGTTCGTGGGGCATGCGGGACAAGGGAAGGCCTCGGAAAAATGGAAGGAAGATTCAGGGCTCGCGCAGACCGGCGCGAACGCGGTTAAGGATGGTTATGACGAGGAGCACGGCAAAAGCCGGCATGATCCAGAAGAGCCATTCAGGCATGGAGAGGGTGGAGCCGATGCACAGGCCGAGTGCTCCAATCGCCAGCGCGCGGTCGCTCTTGCCGAAGGGGCCGTCGTAGCGGCGTGCTGCCCCGACCAAGGGGCCCATGACACCGGCGTATTCGCTGAGCGCGGCGAGGAAGATCACCGCGAAGACCGAGGCCAGGCCGAACGGCGCGACGAATGCGAAGGGCAGCATGAGGGCTGCGTCCGAGATGACATCGCAAAGCTCATTGAGATAGCCTCCGAGGCGGCTCGCCTGTCTGTGTTCGCGTGCAAGCAGGCCGTCGATCGCGTTGAGCGCCATGCGTATCAGGAGCCAGATCGGCAACAACAGAAACAACACGCGGATCGTGGGAGCTGCGGCAAGCAGCGCTCCGAGCATCGCCGAGCCGATGGCGGCGGCCAGCGTGACCTGATTGGCCGTGATGCCGGCGGAAGCCAATCGGTCCGCCACCGGGCGGAGAAGAGCCTGAAACCGGGGTTTGAGGTCGTAGAGCGTCATCTCGGGCGAACGGAACTGGCGGTTCAGCGCTTGGCGCAGTCCGTCGTCGGTCCCGGCAGGCAGACCGCGACCTTTGTGACGTTGTAGATCGGGATCACGCGGACCGGC
>DAORNC010000080.1:0-446 GCA_035440785.1 Rhabdaerophilum sp.
ACCACGAAAGAATTCACCTGGGTGATATCCCGCAAGCCCCGCGCCTCGAGCCAGGCGCAGAAATCCCCGACCGCCCGGCCATAGGAGCGGCGGGTATGCGGATTGCGGATCCGGGCCGTGAAGAATTCCAGAAAGCGGTAGGAGGCTTTTTGGCCGGCCGCGGAAACCGAGGCGGGGAGGGGGAGGCCTGGCGAGACCGCCGTCAACTGCTGCACAGGATTGACGGACGAGTCGTTCATGGTCGCACAGCTTCTCGCTTGTGCTGCTCCTTGATGTCCGCGATCTCTCCAAGCATGATCTTGAGGGCAACGATCGCTTCCTGCTCGGCTTCGCTCAACGGTGTCTTCGGATCAAAGTGCTTGATCAGGACCGAGAGTGCTTCGCCGATCCGACCAAGCTGCCGTCCATAGCTTCCCACCTGGCCCAAGACTTGCTGTTCAACGGCG
>DAORNC010000080.1:469-941 GCA_035440785.1 Rhabdaerophilum sp.
GATATTGATCATGCCAAACTGGCTGTTGGTGGGGTTCATGAAGGACGCTGTGATCGCCTGGATCACGTCACCTGCCAGGGGAAACCGGATTGGAACTGAAAGGGGCTGCATGAGACATTTCCTTATCTGATAAAGGATATTATCATATATATAAACACAAACGCCAAGCTTCTTTGCCGGCACAGTCAGGCGCCATCTCATGGTTTAGCCCCTCGTCCTCGTCCCAGCCTAGAATGTCTCCTAAAGACACGTAAGAGGCTGTGTCCGCATCTGAACCTCCCGCGTCGAAAAAGCTCACTCAGGAACGTAGTCGAACAAATCGAGCGGGATTTAGCGCATTGTGTAAGCTAATTGCCCCCGCGCAGCCCCCACAAGCCCTGACCGCTGTCAGCCCCTGAACACACGCAGGTTGTTGGTCGAGCCCGCCTGGCCGAAGGGAATGCCGGCGACCACAACACCCAAGCTGCCGCCT
>DAORNC010000080.1:951-7839 GCA_035440785.1 Rhabdaerophilum sp.
CGAGGAACCCTTCGCGCCGGGCGGATTCCTCCGCAATCTCGACCATGTCCTCATAGCCGCTGGCATTGCGGGTCAGCACGCTATGCGCGCCCCAGAACAGGCTCATCCGCCGGGCAATGGCGACATCCGGCGTCAGCGCCAGGATCGGCACGCCCGGGCGCTTGCGGGCGATGCGCGCCGCCGTGGTGCCGGAAGAGGTGAAACCGACGATGACCGAAGCCCCGATCGCGGTCGCGAGATCCGCCGCTGCTGCGGCCACGGCGTGGGGCGGAGAATGCTCGACATCAGGATGGGTGGCATCGATCAGCGAGCGATAGAGTTTGTGCCCTTCGGTAGCCCGGATGATCTTGTCCATCATCTCCACCGCCTCACGCGGATACTGCCCGGAGGCGGATTCGGCGGAGAGCATCACCGCATCCGCGCCGTCATAAACCGCCGTGGCCACATCCGAGGCTTCCGCCCGGGTCGGGGCGGGGGATGACACCATCGAATCCAGCATCTGTGTGGCCACGATCACCGGCTTGGCGGCAAGGCGGCAGGCCCGCACTAGCTCCTTTTGGCGGCCCGGCACATCCTCATGCGGGATTTCCACGCCGAGATCGCCGCGCGCCACCATCACCGCGTCGGCAAGCGCGATGATCTGGTCGATCTCGACGAGCGCGGAGGGTTTCTCGATCTTGGCAACCAGGCCGGCACGGTTCTGGATCAGGCCGCGCGCCTCGATCATGTCGGAAGCCTTCTGGACGAAGGACAACGCCACCCAATCCACGCCAAGTTCAAGCCCGAAGGCGAGATCGCGCCGGTCTTTTTCAGTCAGCGGCGAGAGCGCAAGCACCGTACCGGGCAGGTTGACCCCCTTCCGGTTGGACAGCACGCCGCCATTGATCACCTCAACCGTCATCTCGTCATCGCCGGGGGATACCACCCGCACGCGTACGCGCCCATCATCGATCAGCAGGTCATGGCCGGGATCAACGGCGGCAAAAATCTCGGGGTGGGGCAGGGGAATGCCCTCGCGGCCCCCTTCATCCTTCGTCAAGACGAATCGCAGGCGCTCGCCGGTCTTCACCTCGATCTTGCCTTCGCGCAGCGTGCCGATGCGAATCTTAGGGCCCTGCAGGTCCTGCAGGATGCCAATCGGCCGGCCGATCTCGCGTTCGAGGTTGCGGATCGCCGCATGAACGCGGGCATGGTCCTCATGCGTGCCATGGCTGAAATTCAGGCGAAACGTATCCGCCCCGGCCAGAAACAAGGCCCGCAGCTGGTCGGGCGCCGCACTGGCGGGGCCGACAGTCGCGACGATTTTGGCACGGCGTTGACGATGCATGGTGGCTCCTTAAAGAACCCTTTGATAAGACTTGCGCCAATCAGGCCGCGAGGAACAAGGCTCGGGAATGGTCTAGATCCACCGCAATCGGCGCGCCTGGCGGCAAGGGCGGGTTGCCCGCCTGATGCGGCACATCCACCAGCACCTCGTTCGCGCCGATCGCCACGCCATAGCGAAGGGATGCGCCGAGGAATTCGACATGCGTAATGTGCCCGTCGAGCCGCGTCATGCCCGGCGCTGACGGCGAATCGAGTGGGGCCACGCGCGCATTCTGCGGCCGGAAGACTAGCTTGGCGCCGGGCTGCACGTTCTCCTTCGGCGGGAAGGGCAGGCGGCCACCCCCGGCAATCGCGAATTCTGCGCCCGCCGGCTCGGCCATCCCTTCGAGGATATTCGCCGTGCCGAGGAAGTTCGCAACGAATAGGTTCGCCGGGCGATCGTAGAGCGCCATCGGCGTGCCCACCTGCTGCACCACGCCGTCGCTCATCACGGCGATGCGGTCGCAGATGGTGTTCGCCTCCTCCTGGTCATGCGTCACGAAGATCGTGGTGATGCCGAGTTCCTGCTGGAGATCGCGCAATTCGCGCCTGACCTGAACGCGCATCTTGGCGTCCAGGTTCGAGAGCGGCTCGTCGAGGAGCAGCACCTTCGGGCGCACGGCGATGGTGCGTGCGAGCGCCACGCGCTGCTGCTGCCCGCCCGAGAGCTGTGAGGGCTTGCGATCCTTGAGGTGCTTCAGGTTCACGAGATCCAGCGCCTGATCAACGCGCACTTCGATCTCGTCCTTGGGGAGCTTGCGCTCCTCAAGGCCGAACGCAACATTCTTCGCGACACTCATATGTGGCCACAGCGCGTAGGACTGGAACACCATGCCCACATCGCGCTTCCACGGCGGAAGACTGGAAATATCCGTCCCGCCAACTAACACGCGGCCAGTCTGCGCTATGTTGAAGCCGGCGATCAGGCGCAGCAGCGTGGTCTTGCCGCAGCCCGAGGGGCCGAGAAAGGCGAAGAATTCGCCCGGCTCGATCCGCAGGTTCACATCCTTCAGCACGTGGGTCGCGCCATAGGAGAGGTTGACGCCAATAACGTCGATGCCTGCGGCCGCGCGGCGGATTTCCGCACGAAGTTCCGAAGTGGTGCTCATGAGAATTCCTCCCGAATTCAGGATGTTCAGCGCCCGGCCTTGGCGGAGCGGTCACGCTCGGCCAAAGCATGGGACAGGTAAGTGGAGATGCCGACGATCAGCACAGCGATGATGCCTAGGGCCGCGCCCGCGCCGCGCCCGGCGGGCGATTGCATGAAGACATAGAGGCCATAGGCCAGGGGCGCGTCCGAGGTGTTCTGCACGAGCATCATCGTCGCGGAGAGTTCCACAGCGGCGGTCGCGAAGCTCGTGACGAAGCCTGCGAGGATGCCGCCGGTCATCAGCGGCACCACGATCTTGCGGATGGTCGAGGCCTTGTTCGCGCCAAGGTTTTCGGCCGCCTCTTCCAGCGAGACGCTGATCTGCTGCATCGCCGCCATGCAGGCGCGCAGCGCATAGGGCAGGCGGCGCACGGCCAGCGCGATCACGATGATGATCCAGAGGCTCGCGACCGATTGGCCCGAGGGTAGGCTCACCCCGTAATAGGCGCGGAGATAGCCAATGCCGAGCACCACGCCGGGCACGGCCAAAGCCGCGCTCGCGAGATAATCCAGCCATTGCCGACCCGGCACCTTAGTGCGTAGCACGATATAGGAGATCGCCGTGCCGATGGTGATGCCGATGAGCCCGGCCATCGTGGCATAGAGCAGCGTGTTCCAGATGTACTGCCCTGCCTCTGTTACCACGCGCATGTAATGCGCTGTCGTGTAAGCATCCGGCATCACGCTGAAGGACCAGACGGTCGAGAAGGAGAGCAGCAGCAGGCCGAAATGCGGAGCCAGAACCAGCGTCAGGATCAGCCCGATCGTGCCCCAGGCCATCGCGAGATCAAGCCCGCCAATGGGCCGCTTGGTGAGGCCACCGCCGCCCCGCTGCACGGTCGCGTAATCGCGGTTGCGCGTGGCCGAGGTCGCGATAAAGAGCGAGAGCACCGAAAAGACGATCAGCACGACCGAGATCACATAGCCCATCGGGTCTTTCAGGCCGATCGAGGTGATGCGCAGATAGGCCTGCGGCGCGAGCATGTCCTTCACGTTCAGCAGCAAGGGCGTTGCGAGATCATCGAAGACCTTGATGAAAACGAGGCTCGCACCCGCCACATAACCCGGCATGGCCAGCGGGAACACGATGCGGCGGAAGAGCCGGCTGCCGGAGCAACCAAGGTTCTGCGCCGCTTCCTCCATCGACCGGTCAATGTTGCGCAGGGAGGCTGTGAGATTGATGAGAATGAACGGGAAATAGTGCACGCTCTGCACGAAGATCACGCCGTTCAGCCCCTCCATGAAGGGGATGTTGATGCCGAACCAGTCGCCCAGCAGCAGGTTCACCGAGCCATTGCGCCCGAAGAAGAGCTGCATGGCGATCGCGCCCGCAAAGGGCGGCATGATCAGCGGAATGACGCCCAGGGTCTGGATGATCGCCGCTCCCCGGAACTCGAAGCGCGTCGTGAAATAGGCGAGCGGCAACGCGAAGATCGTCGCCCAGACCACGGACATCGCCGAGACATAGAGTGAGTTCGCAAAGGAGCGCAGGAACATCTCGTTGCGCGCGAAATCCCAGAAATTCACCAGCGTGAATGCACCCGTATTGGGGTCCTGGAAGGCGACGAGGATCACCATCGCCACTGGAATGATCAGGAACAGCGCGAGGAATGCACTAATCGCGCCAATCGTCACCCATTGGCCGGGTGTGGCGACGGCCTGTCGCGTAGCGGGCGTAGCATTCGCAAGCGTGTATTCGGTAGCGACCGACATGGGCGGGTCCACTTTTCATCAGGCGCACGGCACCGGCCTCGCGCGAGGAGACAGAGATTTGGTCGAAGATTGGCGGGGTAAGTCCCGGCGACGGAGGGAGGCCGCCGCCGGGGGCTCATCCGAAGAGGCGCGGGGGCCTTACCGGGCGAGTTTCACAGCTTCCTCGGCCTTGGCTTTCGCCTTGGCATAGTTCTCCTTGGCGAAGGCTGCCCAGCGGCGCTCGAATTCCGCCTGCCGGGTCTTGGAATCCGTGCCGCCCTTGAAGGCGCCGACGATTTCCGTGTCGCCGCCGGCCTGCGATTCCTTGATCGGCATCGCTGCGACGAGCTTCCTCGCTTCATCCAGCGCGGCCTTCGCCTGCGGGTTGGCCTTCTTGGCCAGAAGCCCCTCGGCCTCGTGCATCAGCTTCGTCACGGCCTTGAGGTCGGCGAGCTGGAAGGTGATCATCTGGTCGAAGAGCGTATCCACCACCGCCGTGCGGCGCTCGGATTTCTCAACATCGAGATACATCATGTTCCGGAAATTCGAATCCTTGAACGGGTTGGGAAAGCCCGGAGGCGCCTTCCCATAGGTTTCGGGGTTCACCGGCAGGCGGCGGATTGTCGGCTCGAGCAGCACTTCTTGCCCGGCCGGGGAGAGCAGGAACTCGATGAAGGCTTCCGCGCCTGACTTGTTTGGCGCACCGGCGATGATCCCGACATTCGCCGGCACCACTGTGGTGACGCTGGGATAGGCGAATTTCACCGGGAAGCCCGCGCCGAGAAGGCGAAGAAATCGATGACGATGCCAATGCCGACCTGGCCGGAATTGACCGCATCCGGCACGCCAAAGGAGCGCTCGGCAATATTATTGAAGTTGCCGGCCATCGACTTGATGGTGGCCCAGCCCCTCTCCCAGCCCGCGCCCTGAAGGATCGTTTCCACCGTGAGATGCGTTGTGCCCGAGCGGGCGGGCGAGGCGATCGAGACGTGATCGTGATAAACCGGCTTGGCGAGATCCGACCATTCCTTCGGCTCGGGGATGCGGTTGGCGCGCAGATAGCGCTCATTCCACATGATGCCATAGCCCGAAGCCGCGAACCCAAAATAGAACCCGTCCGGATCGTTGATCGGATAGGAGCCGACACGGGCCGGGATGCCCTTCACCTTGAGATCGTATTTCTGCAGCAGCTTCTTGCCCTTCAGAACCTCGAAGGCATCGGGCGCCGAGGCCCAGAACAGGTCGCTCTGCGGGTTGGAGCGCGTCTCCTCGACGAATTTCACGCCCGCATTGGTGTTGCGGTTTTGCACTTCGAGGGTGAGGCCGGGATTGGCCTTCTCGAACGCCTTCTTGATCGGGTCGGTCACGTCCTTCGAGAACGAGGTAACGACGGTAACCTTGCCAGACGGGGCCTGCGCGAAGGCCGGCCCGGCCCCGACCAGCAACGCGCTGGCTGCGAGGGCATGGAGCCAATGGCGACGGTTCAACATGGGTGTTTCTCCCTCATTTGAATGGTCTTCTGCCGCCGGTCAGATGCCAGCGGTCGCCAAAGGACTTGCACCCGCCGTGCCAAAGCAGCGCGATTGGGAAATGGATGAAAAGGCAGGAACTTCCCGCATGTGCGAAGAAAGAGCTGCGTTACCGTTTTTACCCATCAGGCCGAAATGCGCGGGTCGTGCCGGTAACGCGGGCCGGAATTTCAGCCCTCCGCAGCCTCATCCGGTCGGCTCAGGCCGTGCGCGCGGAGCTTGAGGTAGAGGGTCTTCCGCGTGATCTCGAGCCTCCTCGCGATTTCCTCATAGGTGCCGCCTTCCGCGAGCGCGGCCATGAGTTCGCGTTTCTCGTGGGCGGCCATGCGCGCCTCGAGGCTCGCACCGTTCTCGCGGGCACTGGCCTGTGCCACCGGGTCGGGTCCGAGGGGCGGGAAGCCCATCGCAGCGCGCTCGGCAGCATTGCGGAGTTCGCGGATGTTCCCCGGCCAGTCATGCGCAAGAAGGCTCGCGAGATCGCCCTCTGGCGGGAGGGGACGACGCAGACGGCCCGCCGCTTCCGCCACGAAATGCCGGAAAAGCAGCAGCACATCCTCACCGCGCTGGCGCAGGGGCGGCGATTCAATCGGCAGAACCGCAAGCCGGTAGACCAGATCCTCACGGAATTGTCCGCTTCTCGCGAGGGCCGTGAGATCGGCCTTGGTTGCCGCAATTACGCGGAGATCGACCGGGATTTCCTTCGAACCTCCGAGGCGTTCGAGCCGCCTTTCCTGCAGCACGCGCAAAAGCCGCGTCTGCGCATCCATCGGCATGCCCTCGATCTCGTCGAGGAAAAGCGTGCCCTGATGCGCCTGCTCGATCTTGCCGATGCGCCGCTCCTTCGCCCCCGTGAAGGCGCCGGGCTCATGGCCGAAGAGCTCGGATTCAATCAGTGTCGCGGGCAGGGCGGCACAATTGATGGCTACGAAAGGCCCGCGCGCTCTCGGGCCGAAATCATGCAGCGAACGCGCCACCAACTCCTTGCCAGTGCCGGTCTCGCCATGGATCAGCACCGAGCTGTCCACCTCCGCGAGCGCCAGCACGAGTTCCCGCATGCGCTTGATGGCGCTGGATTGGCCGAGAATGCGCTGCTCGATGGCCCGGCTCTGGATGTTCCCGGCCAAGCGGCGATGATCGAGCACGAGGCCGCGC
>DAORNC010000080.1:7867-11417 GCA_035440785.1 Rhabdaerophilum sp.
CACGTAGGCCGGATCGGCCGGTTTCTCGACGAAATCATGCGCGCCCTGCCGCATCGCGGAAACCGCCATCGGCACATCGGCATGACCGGATATCAGGATGACCGGGATCTCCGGGTCGATCGCCTTCACCTCCGAAAGCACGGCGAACCCGTCCCGCGCGGGCATGCGCACATCGGTGACGACGACGATATCCGCCTCGCGCTTCAGGTGCTCGCGCGCAGCCATCAGCGACCCGCAGGGCTCTACCGGGTAGCCGCCGAGGCGAAAGGTTTCAGCCAGAGCCTCCAGCACTTCCTCGTCGTCATCGATCAGCACAATCGTGTTCGGCATTCGCGTCTCCGGTTCAGTTCTCAGGCGCGGCGCGCAGTTCCAGCGCAAAATGCGCGCCGCGTTCGGCCGGCAGCAGGCGAAGCGCGCCGCCGAAATCGCGGATGATGCTGAAGGAAATCGTGAGCCCCAGCCCCACGCCCTCGCCAGGCGGTTTAGAGGTCACGAAGGGATCGAAAATCGAGGCGCGCACCGCATCTGGCACGCCGGGGCCATTATCGAGCACCTCGATCCGCACGAGATTGTTGCGCGGCTCGGCGCGGATGCTGATCACCGGTTCTGATGTGCCCGCCAGCGCATCCAGCGCATTCGCGAGCAGGTTCACGAAGACCTGTTCGAGGCGGATATCCTCGGCCTCGACCATCAGCCCCTCGGGGATGTCGCGGTCGAGGCGCGTATCGCTTTCACGCAACCGGCTTTGAAGGATCAGCACTGCGCCATCCACCACCTCGTTGAGGTTCACCGGGCGCAAGGTGAGATCTGGCCTGCGCGCGAAACGGCGGAGATGGCCCACGACATGCGCGGCGCGCGTCGTGAGATCCTGCACCTTCTTCAGTGCCCGCGTCACGCCCTCGGTGTCACCGCGCTCCTGCAGCAGGCTCGCATTGTAGGCATGCGAGCGGATGGCGTTCAGCGGCTGGTTCAATTCATGCGCAATGCCTGCTGAGAGATGCCCCAATGCCGCGAGCTTCGCGGATTGCACAAGGTCGCTCTGTGCGCGGCGGAAGCCCTCCATCGCGCGGGCCATGTCGCTGAGTTCGTCACGGCCGGAAATCTCGATGGGCGGGGGAATGCGCCCGTCGCCCAGCATGCGCGCGGCATCCGCGAGGTGGCGGATCCGCCGGATGAGGTTCGAGCGCACATAGAAAATCCCTACGCCGAGCGAGGCCACCACTGCAGCAATACCCACAAGCAGCAGGAGGTTGCGTCCCAGCGCGATGGCTGCTTCGGCGCTGCGTCGCGTCTCCCCGGCCTGCAATGAGGCGCGCGAGACCATGCCTGCGATCTCGCCATCGAAAGCCCCGACCAGGGTGCGATTTTCGGCGAGGAGCAGCGCGAGCTTCCGTTGCTGCGCCAGTTCCAGCCGCCGCAGCGCGGGAAGGCCGTTCTCGGCGGTGGAAAGCTCGACAAGCCGCTGCACGATCTGCCGGAGCGTGAGCGTATCCGGCGCCTCTTCCAGCGGTGGCACCTGCTGGCGGATGAGATCGATCGCCTCAGCCAGGAAGTGGCTGTCGAGGGTCAGCTGTTCGAGGCTGTCCACCGCCGCGATGCGGCTGATGAGGCCGATCGCGAGGTTGGCGTGCGAGGAAAGCTGCAAAATCGCCTCGGCCTTGCGGATCTGCCGGCGGATTTCTTCCACGGGCCCGGCATCGCCGCGTGCCCGCGTTTCGAGTTCCTCCAGCTGTCCCTGTACGATGACGCGGGCATCATCGACGAGCGGCTCGGCCTCCTCCACGAAATCCGAGTGCAGGCTGCGGACCTCGCGCAGAAGCGTCTCGTTCTGCCGCCGCATGGTGAGTGAGGCGAGCGTTTCGGCGCGGATCGCGTCGAGATTTTCCTCGAGGTCGTCAATCAGCCGCCGCATGCCCTCCGGCGCGGTGGTTCGTTCGCGGGAAACAAGCTGGCGCAAGGCGCTGGCGCGTTCACGCAGGCGCATGCCGATATCCTCGACCTCCGCGCTGCTCTCCGCACGGGAGAGGAGGGGTGCACCGGCGGTGATCGCCCCGCCCAATTGCGCGAGCTGGCCTGCGGAGATGACCACCGGCAATTGCCCTTCGCCGATGGCGCGGATGGACCCGCTGACGCGCTCGAACGCGAGCCAGGAAATGACGCCCGCCAACACCGCAAACAAGGCGGAAAGGCCGAAGGCGAGGCCTAGCTTGCCGCCGATGCCGAGGCGTGCGCGTGGGATCTCTGGCGACAAGGGTTCGCTCATGGCCGCGTTGTCCCAGCTTCCGGGCTCAGCCGTCTTGCGAGCACTTCAAGGCGCGCTTCGGCATGCGCGAGGCTTGCCTCTGCCGCCTGCCGGATACGCTCGACAAGGGTCGCCTGAACGGGCGGCAGCGGCACCCCGCGTGGCACCCGTTTCAGTTCGGCAGTGGCCGGGTCTTCGTCGATCGCCGCCAGCGTCCGAGGCAGGGTTGCGGCGAGATTTCCAACCGCCTCCCATTCGCGCGCATTGGCGCTGTCTGCGATCGCCTTCTCCCGGATTTCTGCATGAAGGCGCCAGAATTTCTGCAGGCGCACGAGGCGCTCCGTGATGAGTTCATCGAACAGGATGTTCACGAGTTCGTAGCGTCGACCCGAAAGCGCGGCATCAAACACGAAGCCGGATGTCTCCGCAGCGGCCAGCGCAAAGAGATCCTCGCGATCCGGCGCGGCCAAGCCAGCGGCCACGGGATGACGGTTGATGCGCGGCTCGGCCAGAAGTTTCTGCCCGGCCTCGGAAAGCACGAAAGCCGCGAAACGCCGCGCCCCCTCCGGGTTTCGGGCGGTCGAGAGCACGGCAATGCTCGCGGGCAGGAAGACATTTTCGGCCGGATAGGCGAAGCCGAGCTCGCCTGTGCCGGAGCGGCCGAGAAAATCGATCGACAATCCCACCGCGAAGCGCCCCTGCGCCACCCCGCTTGGCACGGAGAAGGAGCGAGCTGTGACCGTCGCGAGATTGCCAGCGAGCCGCTGCCAGATCTCCCAGCCTTTCCGCCAGCCATGGCGCTGCAACACGGTTTCGACCATGAGATGCGTTGTGCCGGAGCGCGAGGGCGCAGACATCGCGATCAGCCCGCGATAGCGCGGATCGGAGAGATCCGCGATGGCCTTTGGCGGCGCAAGTCCCGCCCGTTCGAGGCTCGGCTGGTGCCACATCATGCCGTAGCCCGAGATCGAAAAGCCGCGGAACGTGCCATCCGCTGAATCAACCGGAAACCCGCCGATCGCCGGCGAAGCCGGGCGCAATCCCGCGGGAATAGGCAGAAGCTTGCCTGCCCCGCGCAGCACCTCGAAAGCATCCGGCGCCGAAGCCCAGAACACATCGGCCTCGAAACGCCCGCCCGCGACCATGGCAATGGCCGCCGTGGTCTTGCGGTTCACGATGCGCAGACGAAAGCCCGGCTCTTTCGCTTCGAAGGCCCGCCGAAACGGCTCGTAGAGCGATGCAGGGAAGGAGGTGACCACCACCACTTCTTCGCGCGCGAAAACCGGCCGCATCAGCACCAGCAACAGG
>DAORNC010000080.1:11450-11803 GCA_035440785.1 Rhabdaerophilum sp.
AGATGAGCATTCTCATGCGCGCGATTGAGGCGGATTTCCAAAGGCAAGGCAAGTTGGGTGGATGCACTTACGCAACCAATTCACTAGCCTCGAGCTCTTAGCGGTCGCGGACAAAGGATGGCTTGGTTTTTAGTCCCCAAAATGTCTTAGACGCCAGTGAGCCACCCCTTGTTGGAGTTTTCCGGTCTGTCGACCTATTCCATCCCAACCAAAATCGTACATTTCTGGTCACGCCCGGTCCTCCTGGCGGCTTCATTACATCCTCTAATGGCCTCGGCATTGGCACTGACGATCCGCGTTGCTCTGGCGATGGAGCGCGCGCCGTCAGGATCCGCAACCTGCATCAGGCCAGC
>DAORNC010000080.1:11820-12201 GCA_035440785.1 Rhabdaerophilum sp.
TCGAAGGTTCCCGTCGCTATCGTCGCGAGATAACTCCCGCCCGGTAGCGTGGCTGCCGCGAGCGGATAGGCCAGCAGCCCGACCAGAATGGCTCCCGCGAGCCGGAACCTCTGGCGCTTCCTGTTCCGGATATGTGATCCAAGCGCCTCGCGTTCTCGCCGGATCGCACCGGCTTCGTCCCGCAGCTGCCGGATTACATCCTGAAACGCTCCGTCCTTCGCGCGTTCGATCGCTCGCGCATGCTGATCCGGGGTCAGCCTGAAAAACGGCTCGCCCACGACACCGACAAGCTTCGTCTCTAGTTCGGCCAGTTTGCCCAGAACCTCTCCGAAGGAAGGCGCGTAATCAACGGACTCTGGGGTGCCAAGCTTGGTGGCCATC
>DAORNC010000080.1:12211-13491 GCA_035440785.1 Rhabdaerophilum sp.
GACTCGATCGTTTGGCCGAGCGCAGCCACTTCGTTCTGGAGGGTAGCAAAAGCCTCGGCCGCTCCGGCTTCCGCTGGTGTCTCGATATATTCCGTCATTGAATCGACCGCCGTGACTTAACCGAGCAGACCCGACCGGAGAGCGGTTTGGCTTGTAAAATGATCAATCGTCACCTATTCTAACGTTAAATGGATCGGGAATGCTCGATCGGCGCTGGGCCTCGGGGAACACCTCGGGGCCTTTCGCTTTTCAGGGGAAAATCTTCAAACCATACCCCGCCACGATACCGCGCGGGCTCCGCCGAAATTTCCGCTCGATCAATTCAAAAGCCCTGTTTGGTTGGCCGGGATTGATCACGTGCCGGCCAATTGGATGGGCAACCAGATCAGCAAGCTGCAAGCCGCTGGAATTGTGTTTCTTATCCATAAAGCGGATCGCGAAAGTCTCTTCGCCTTGGGTCAGGCGCCTGAATTCCAGTTCGAGTTTATTGTCTTCCGAGGCGCCACGCCTCTCGAACAAGACATGGGTCGTGCGCTGGCCCTGGCCGTTTTCATTTAGCCAGTAACGTAACCGCTCCAAACAGAAGGCCAGTGCAATTTCGTAGGGGTTTGCAGGATCTCTGTAGCGACGGACATGCTTCGCCTTGTCGATAACCGCGGCAATCACTGTAAACGGGGCGGCTTCGATCACACCGTTCAACCGTTCAAAAAACCGCTCACGGACTGCTCCGTTCAGCAAGATATTGAAGTCACCATGGGATTTGCGGACTTCATGGCCGTGCAACACCACCCCGTCATGGCCCCAGAACTCAAATTTGAGCCGCTGGATCGATGGGACGATCGTCCCTACAAAGTCGGCCTTCGCGCAGATAACGAAGGCAAGCACGAATACCGGGTTCTGCGGATTGATGGAGACCAGGCTATGGTCACCGCTTTCGTCGGCATAAACGATGTAATCGCTGAAATTCATCGCACAAATATATCCGAAAGAGCAGTCGAGTCGCCAGTCATCGAACCAACTACCTCTCGTGGCCTTGATCCTGCGCACGCTCGCGCCGTTCAAGCTCTTCGGTGAAGGCCTTGCCGGTTTTCCCCGAACGAAGGGCTTCCGCGATTGCGCTTTTCGGCCCGATCCCATGCCTTTCGGGATCCTGTGCGAGTTTTCTCGCTGCCTCCGGATCACTTCCGATCTCGACCGCAAGGGCATTCCGTCCCGCCGCAAACTCATCCCGCTGTTCCCGGGCAATCGACCGCCCGGCAGCCTTTTGCTCGGCATTCAAC
>DAORNC010000080.1:13559-14780 GCA_035440785.1 Rhabdaerophilum sp.
GTTGCCTCCAGGAGCTTTTCAGCGCGGTCCGGAGCCTTCTCGCCTTCGATCATGCGCTTCGCCTCCGCGTCGTATCGATGCGCGGATTGCAAAAGTTTCGCAGCGCCCGGTTTCACCTGGTCCAGTGCCTCGCCGGACTTTTCCATAGCAACACGCTGATGAGCAACGACGGGCAATCCAAGACCCTTCATTCGGGCGGCATCCGCAATCGCATCGGCATGACGCTCCAGTGCCTTCAGAACGGTCGCGCGGGCTTGATCGGGCTGCACTCCCCTGCCCTCGATCTTGGCGTGCCCCGCAGGTTCGGACGACCGCTCCTGCAGAGACGCCGGCTTCTGCCGCATAGGCAACTTCAGGCCGTCGAACGATGGCGCTTTGCCCCTTGCAGGGGATTCCGGCCGCGCCGAACCGTATCCGGCCTTCTCCGTGTCCTTCCCGGTTTCGTGGTTTTCGCGGTTCAGGCTGGTTTCTACTGTCCTCTCCTGACCGGCAGTTTTCGGGAGGCCCGAACCGAACCCAGGTTTGTCGTACTGCGACGATGTCCTCGCCGCCCTCCCTGGGTCTCCGAATCTTTCTGGACCCTGATGCTCACCCTTCTCCCTGTCTTCCTTCCCGGCCATCGCAGTGGGCGCCATACGCTCGATGAAGGCCGGCCTCGGCAAGCGGAGGGTCTCGAACGCTTTGGCGACCATGCGCCCGATGGCTTCGGGAACCCGGATGCCTCGCCTTTCCGCAAAGTCGCAGATCTCATAATCGAGTGTGGTTTCCTTGGCGCCGTCCCGCGAGAGCGATTTCGACAGCCCCTCCATGCCGTCCTTGAACTCTTCCCTGGAGGCATGCAATTCCACGCCCTGCCGGTGGCGGGTCATCGCGACATAGGCGAGATGCCGATCCATGGTCTTTGACGCCAGGACGAAGGCCTTGTCGACGGTCGCACCTTGGGTCTTGTGGATCGTCGTGGCATAGCCGTGATCAACAGCGCGATAGCTCTCGATCGGAACCGAGACGATCCTGTCACGGCCATCCCTGCCCTTCCCGTCGAGCTCGGCCACGAGACGGCCGTCTCCGACTTCCCGGACCGTGCCGAGCATGCCGTTCTTCACCTGAAGATCGCGGTTGTTCTCGAGGAACACCACGCGATCGCCCGGAGCAAAGGCGCGCTCGCCATCATTCGTCTGGAAGCGCCGCTCGCCGGCTTCCTCGCCCTTCGGCAATTCACCG
>DAORNC010000081.1:0-435 GCA_035440785.1 Rhabdaerophilum sp.
GCGCTCGGATCGATCCGCAACAAGCTGGTGATCCTGCTGCCGCTCGCGCTGGTGGCCGGTTTCTTGGCCTATGCCGCGCTGGTGCTCGTCCGTATGGCGAAGGCAGCGCGGGCGGGCAAAAAACAGGGCTTTGGCCAAATCCCGCCTTGACTTGAAGCCCGCTTTTGCGCATTAGGGGCGCCTCACGCCGGGCGGCACTCGCTCGGCTATTTGTTTTACGCGAAAACGACGCTTCTCTTCAGACGCGGATTTCGCCGGAGGATTGACTATGGCCAAGGCCACGACGATCAAGATCAAGCTGCTCTCGACGGCGGATACCGGGTATTTCTACGTCACCAAGAAGAATGCCCGCACCGCGACCGAAAAGCTGTCGTTCAAGAAGTACGACCCGGTCGCGAAGAAGCATGTTGAGTTCAAGGAAACCAAGATCAAGTA
>DAORNC010000081.1:465-813 GCA_035440785.1 Rhabdaerophilum sp.
GCGCCCCTCCGGGCGCTTTTTTGTTTTCGGATTTGAGGAGGAAGGGTGGCCGGCCCGGCGCGCGAGGGAGGAGGCAACCTCCACGGCGCCAGACCGGCCGAACCTCGTGGGCTTCAGGAGATGCGGCGGACCTGAACATCCCTCGAGGCATTCGTGCTCGGGGCAGCCCGGCGAAACCTGTCAGACACTCAACGCTAAGCAAAAGGCGGCGATTCGCAAGTCCGTCTTTGGGAATTCTCGTCTTCGGCTCTGTCAGGCCGCGGCACGCACGCAGTTGCGGCCGCCGCGCTTGGCTTCATAGAGGGCCGCGTCAGCCTGCTTGAACAGCCCGTCGGGTGAGATGCCCTT
>DAORNC010000081.1:840-14771 GCA_035440785.1 Rhabdaerophilum sp.
CGTGCCCCGGATGGTGCGCCCGCCCCGCTCGATCGCGAACGGCTTGCGCTCGAACGAGGCGCGGATTCGCTCGGCGACGCGCTGGGCGGCAAAAGGCTCGGTATCCGGCATCGCGATCACGAATTCCTCACCACCGAACCGGGCGACGATATCGATCGACCGCACCGCGTCGCGCAGACGGTCGGCGCTTTCGCGCAGCACCTCGTCGCCGCAATCGTGGCCATACTGGTCGTTGATCTGCTTGAAATGGTCGATATCAAGCACCATCAGCGAGAGGGCGGCGCCTCGGACGCCATCGTCGTTGACCAGCGTCGCGAGATGGGTCTGCAGGAAACGGCGGTTATGCAGACGCGTCAGCGGATCGACGATGGCCAATTCCATCGACGCCTTGACGTTGTCACGCAGGCGATCCTGATAGCGCTTCTTGCGAACCTGCGTCTGCGAACGCGCCAGCAACTCATTGCGATCCACCGGCCGGGCCAGATAGTCGTTCACGCCCATGTCGAGCGCGCGCATGACGCGTGGATCATCGAGCGTCTCGGTCAGCACAAGGATCGGCAGATCGCGCAACTCGCGCTTGGCCCGGATTTCCGATAGCAGGCGCAGCGCGTCGGTCCCCTGAAGATTCAGGCTGAGGATGAGAAGATCGTAGCCACCTGCCGCGATCCGCTCGCCGACATGCTCGGCTTTCGCCTCGATCTCGACGACATGGTGCTGCTGCAGCCCCGCCACCATGCGTTCGGCGGCATTGGCGCGATCCTCGACCAGCAGGATACGACCGTTGAGCCCGTCTTCGGCCGCCGCAAGCGAGAGCGGGTCCGGCAGGCCGATTTCCTGGGTCGAAGCGGCGCGGGCGCGCAGCTCGTCCGACAGGTGCTTGAGCCGAACCAGCGAACGCACGCGCGTCAGCAGCGCCAGTTCGTTGATCGGTTTGGTGAGAAAGTCGTCGGCGCCCGCCTGCAGTCCGGCAAGGCGGTCGGCCGGGCTGTCGAGTGCGGTCACCATCACTACCGGCAGGTGGGCGGTCGTCGGCGCATTCTTGAGGCGGCGGCAAACCTCGTAGCCGTCCATCCCTGGCATCATCACGTCGAGCAGCACGAGATCGCACTCGCCGCGTTCACAGATTTCGAGCGCCTGCGGGCCGCTCATGGCCGTAACCACGGAGAAATATTCGGCGGTCAGCCGCGCTTCCAGCAGCTTTACATTGGCGAATACGTCGTCCACGACGAGAATGCGGGCGGTCATCTGCCTCAGGCTCCCTGCCGGATCGCTCCGGCAAATTTGGTCTCAGCCGATGAAGCTGCGAACCGTTTCTACAAATTTCGCGACGGAAATCGGCTTCGAGAGATAACCCTCGCAGCCGGATTCGCGAATCCGCTCCTCGTCGCCCTTCATCGCGAACGCGGTGATGGCGATGACGGGGATGGACCGAAGTTCCTCGTCTTCCTTCAAGAGCTTGATGATATCGATGCCGGAAACCTCCGGCAGTTGGATATCCATCAGCACGAGATCGGGCCGGTGCTTGCGGGCAAGCTCGAATCCTTCGAGGCCGGATCGGGACTTGAGCGTGGAATAGCCATGAGCCTCCAACAAATCGTTGAAGAGCTTCATGTTGAGGTCATTATCCTCAACGATCAGAACCTGCTTAGCCATCCCGTCAGCCCACACCCCGAAAAGCAGTTCAGGCACTCCCAGTGCCGGTAAACGCCCCGAAACGGAAGACTAGCGGGCAACCCTGAATGAAACGGTAAACCCGTGCAGACGCAACCTTCGGGGATGCGCCCATCGGCGAAGATGGTTTAGAGACAATTGAAACACTTGGAGATTGAGACGAAAAGCCATGCTGCGCGAACGAAGCCCCGCCGATCCCGAAGCCCTCGCCATCGCCGCGCTCGGCTTTCTGGCGGAGGAT
This sequence comes from Rhabdaerophilum sp., assembly GCA_035440785.1. GTDB lineage: Bacteria > Pseudomonadota > Alphaproteobacteria > Rhizobiales > Beijerinckiaceae > Rhabdaerophilum. The sequence continues at coordinate 2,753 of DAORNC010000081.1, forward strand.
GGCGAACGGCTGAACCGCTTCCTCTCGCTGACGGGTATCGAGCCAGCGGGAATCCGTGCCGCCGCCCAGCAGGAAGGGTTCCTCGCATCCGTGCTGGACTATCTCCTAGCAGACGAGCCACTTCTGCTCGCCTTCACAGCCAATGCGCAGATGCGCCCCGAAACGGTCTCTTCCGCGCGCCGCAAACTCGGCACGCGCGATTGAGGCGCTACTTCCGGCAGGCCTCCGCCTGCAACGGTTCGTAGCGTACGGCCTTGGCAACGAGGCTGAAATCCGGGAACTCGAACACCAGATCGCTCAGGACACCATTGGCGAAGGTGACGCTGCGCAGCGTGTAAACCGGCAGCTTGTCGCCGGGCGTGTTGTCGAAATAAGCGATGCTCGTCACCCAACGCGGAACGGTGTCGAGATCCCCGCCCCGCATCACCGGCTCGAGCCGCTTGTTGCGCTCGCCTTCGAGCTTTTCGCCGATCGTCCCGACCGTCTGGTAAACCTTCTCCCCGCCCTCCGATCCATCGAACACCTTGGCATCGAATCGTTTTTGACCATTCCGCGCTGCTGCCAGGAGATCGATCATCATCGCCGACGGAAATGAGATCGCACCGTCGAAATCGCCCCGGGTGCCGCGTGGTCGCTTGAGCGCCACGGAGACCGAACCGTCAGCCACACGCTTCGCCTCGCCTTCCGCGTTACGGGTCGTTTGTCCGTTGACCCGATTTAACACATTGAAACGGAAAGATTTTCCACCTCCATCCTCCCAGAGCCTCACACGGAAATCGAGCTGGCGATTGCCGCCGTCGGTATCGGCGAGCAGGGTCGCCTGCCGGAAGTTGGTCTCATAGCCCTTGCAGGCATTGCCGGTGAATTCGAGCGCGATCAGCCCGCTCGCGGCCGTGAAGGACGAATTGCCCGATTTCGGGCCGAGGCTGACCTCATAGGCAATCCGATGCGGCTGGAGCATGACCGCCTCGCGCGCCGGATTGGCAAGTGCCGGAACGCCCGAGGCACCGAAGGCGAAAACGCCGAGCAGGCTCGCGCCACAAAGCCCCGTGATCGATCGAATACGCGTACCAGTCATCCTCGCCCCTCGTCTGGCTTGCCGATCTTGCACCGGCCTTCACATCATGCGAACAGGCGTATCATCATCGGCCCGGAAATGGCAAAATTCCGGCGAATCGAAGCTTCCTGCCCGTAAATTCGGGCATAACCTCGCGCGAGAGAACCCATGTCCGCCATCGAATCCCGCCTTGCCGCGCTCGGCATCACTCTTCCGCAACCGGTCGCGCCGGTGGCGAACTATGTGCCCTACCGGATCAGCGGCAATCTCCTGATCCTGGCCGGGCAGGTCTGCGTCGGGCCGGACGGCAAGCTCGCGGAGCGTCACAAGGGCAAGCTCGGCGGCGCGGTCTCGATGGAGGACGGCCTTGAGGCTGCACGCTTCTGCGCGATCAACCTCTTCGCCCAGGCGAAGGTCGCGCTCGGCAACCTCGACCGGATCACCGCCTGCCTGCGCCTCGGCGGCTTCATCGCCGCGACGCCGGAATTCATCGCCCTGCCGCAAGTGATGAACGGCGCCTCAAACCTGATGGTTGAGGTTCTCGGCGAGGCCGGCAAGCATGCGCGCTCGACGGTCGGTGTCCCTGTCCTGCCGCTCGATTGCGCGGTCGAGGTCGAGGGGATGTTCGAGTTCCGCTGAAGCAATCCCCCTTCGAGAACCGCCATGCCCAGATCGCGCGCTCTGCCCCCCGCACGCCCTTTGCCCACCGGCTTTCTCGCCCGGCCGATCGCCCATCGCGGCCTGCACAACGGCCATACCCTCATCGAGAACACGCGCTCCGCCTTCGAGGCGGCCATCGCTGGAGACTTCGGCATCGAGTGCGACATCCAGGCGAGCGCCGATGGCGAGGCGATGGTGTTCCACGATTTCGATCTCGAACGCCTGACCATGGCCACGGGCCGCACAGACGCCCGTTCCGCAGCTGCGTTGTGTGCCCTCGCGTTCAGGGCGGGGCGTGACGGCATGGGCACGCTCTCAGCCCTGTTCGATCAGGTGAAGGGGCGCGTGCCGCTCGTCGTCGAGATCAAGAGCCGCTTCGATGGCGACGGACGCATCGCAGCCCGCCTTGCCGGGCTGGCGGCTAGCTATTCCGGCCCGCTCGTGTTCAAGTCGTTCGATCCCGAGAAACTTGTCGCCATGCGCGAGGCAGGCATCGCCCAACCGCTCGGAATTGTCGGCGAGGAGAGTTACGCTCACCACGAATACGACCACCTGTCGGCGGTGGAGAAGCATTCGCTCGCAAACCTCCTGCACATCGAGCGGTCGCAACCGGATTTCGTCTCGTGGAACCACAAGAACCTGCCCTCTGCCGCACCGCATCTCTGCCGTGTCGGGCTTGGCCTGCCCGTAATGAGCTGGACCGTGCGCTCCCACAAGGCGGCAAGGGAAATCGCGCCTTACGTCGATCAGATCGTTTTTGAAGGCTTCCATCCGGATTGAGCCCTTGGAAGGAACCCGGCGCACGCTAGGTTAGGCCCTCATGCCAGATCGCCCCGCGCCCCTATCCATCGAGATCGTAACGTCGATCGACAAGGTCGGAGCCGCCGATTGGAATCGCCTTGCTCACGGACCTCGTGCGCTCGAAAAGCAGGCAATGGTCCATACCCTCCCCGCCGCGTCCAATTCGACAAAGCAGGTAGATTCGAAAGACGAGGCAGATGAATCAACACATGAAGTCTCCGAATCGACGGGTGAGGTTGACCAACACAACCCTTTCATTTCGCACACATTTCTAAACGCGCTGGAGAAGTCTGCCTCCGTCGGCGGGCGGAGCGGCTGGACGCCACTCCATCTCCTCGCGCGAGACGAAACCGGCAACCTGATCGGCGCGGTTCCCGCCTACGGCAAGAGCCATTCGCGTGGCGAATATGTCTTCGATCATGCCTTCGCCGAGGCCTACGAACGCAACGGGCTCAGCTACTACCCGAAACTTCAGGTTTCGATTCCCTTCACGCCTGCGACGGCGCGCAAGCTTCTGGTCGCTCCGGAGGCCAACCTGGACCGAGTGGCGCCCGCATTGATTGCCGGGCTCGACGCGCTAAGGGATCAGATCGACGCCTCCTCGGTCCATGCGACCTTTTTGCCGCCAGCGGATCGACAGCGCTTCCTCGATGCCGGCTACCTGCTCCGGCATGACCAGCAGTTCCATTTCTCGAACGAAGGCTATGCCAGCTTCGACGAATTCCTCGCCGCGCTCGCCTCACGCAAGCGAAAGGTATTGAAGCGCGAGCGCCGCGACGCATCGGCCGCCGGACTGGAAATCGAATGGCTGACCGGCAAGGCGATCACGGAAGCGCATTGGGACGTTTTCTACGCGTTCTACATGGAAACGGGCAGCCGCAAATGGGGCTCGCCCTATCTCACGCGTCGCTTTTTCAGTCTCGTCGGCGAGACGATGGCGCAGAGCATCCTCCTCGTGATGGCGAAACGCACCGGTCGATATATCGCCGGGGCGCTCAACTTTATCGGCGGCAACACGCTTTACGGCCGCAACTGGGGCGCCACGGAATATCACCCGTTCCTGCACTTCGAACTTTGCTATTATCAGGCAATCGACTTCGCCATCGCGCATCGACTCGCGCGTGTCGAGGCCGGGGCGCAGGGCGAACATAAGCTTGCGCGGGGCTACCGTCCCGTCAGGACCAGTTCGGTTCACCGCTTTGCAGACCCGCGGTTTCATCGCGCGATCGGCGATTACCTCGCGCGCGAACGTAATCAGGTTGCTGAGTTACAGCTCGAACTCGGCGGCATGACGCCGTTCCGCAACCGGGCCGGGAATTAATGAGAGTTCTTAGGTGTGCGATGAAGCACATCTGTGAAATTTGATTTCTCCCATTGTCTTCCGCGTCGCCACAGCGCAAACTTCACAAGCAACGCTGGTTCATGAAAGAGCGGCGTGCTGATGCCCCCGAACCAGGAGGACTTCTGATGGACAAGGAAATCACTCAGACCGAAGACAAGATTATCGACCGCCGCTCGGCCCTGAAGGCCTTGTTCGGGCTCGCCGCCGTCGCGGCCGGTGCTTCGGTCATCATGGCACCGGGCGCCGCTGAAGCCGCTCCGGTTGCACCGTCGCCGGCCCCAGCCCCGGCCACGCCGAAGCAGCCGGAGATGGCGAAAGATGCCGACCTCCCGCCGTCCGATCCGACCCAGTATTACTACTATCGCCGCCGCCGGCCGCGCTATGTCGTCCGTCGCCGTTACTATGTCCGCCCGCGCCGCGTCTATCGCCGCCGGGTCTATGTCCGCCGCATCTACTGGTAAGATCGGCTGGAAATCAGCTCTGGAAGGGCGGCTTCGGCCGCCCTTTTCTGTTGCGCGAGGACGTAAGGCCCGATTTGATCCTGCAAACAAACTTCGCGGAAGAATCGCCGATGAGCTACGATCCCCAGAACATCTTCGCCAAGATCCTGCGCGGCGAGATCCCCTGCCACAAGGTCTACGAGGATGAGAAGGTTCTCTCCTTCATGGACATCATGCCGCGCTCGAAGGGGCATCTTCTCGTGATTCCGAAGGCCGAGGCCCGGAACCTGCTCGACATCGGGCCGGATGATCTCGCGGCCCTCATCCAGCGCGTTCAGAAAATTGCCATCGCCGCGAAGACCATTCTCGGCGCCGATGGCATCACGCTTCAGCAGTTCTCGGAAAGCGCGGGCGGCCAGGAGGTCTTCCACCTTCACTTCCATGTTCTGCCGCGCTGGGATGGTGTGCGGATCACGCCACATCCGGCACCGAAAGGTGACATGGCTGAACTTGCGGATATCGCCGGGCGCATCCGTGCCGAACTGGGCGTCTAGCGCGCGAGGAAGCCGGCGCCGATCAGGATCGCCTCGCCGACGACAATCCCCGCCATGACCGAACGGCGGAACAGAAAGAACGCGAGGAACCCTGCGCCGAGCGCACCCCATCGCCAGTACGCGGGAATGACAGCGAGCGCGCCGCTCGGCGTGATCAGCAGTTTCGCAACGACGCCGGCCAGCAAGGCCGTCGCAACGGCGCGGACCCAGACGAGAATTTCCGAATCCTCGTCGAGCCCCTTCACAAGGAACACCGAAGCCCAGCGCCAGATCTCGCTCGGCAGGAAGCCGAACAGGATCACGACGAGATAGGGCCAGAGCCCGCCCGTCGCCTCGCTGAGGCGGGTCAGGAAATCGCTCATGCCACCCTCCGCCGGATGCGATGGATGACGTAGGCCAGTGTCCCCATGCCGACACCGCCGATCAGCAGGTCCATGCCCGGAGGCGCATAGAGCGCGACGACGGGAGCGCTGACAAATCCGAGGCCGAGCGCGAGCCAGTCGATCAGCTGCCGCGCGCCTGCCGCGAGCGCGACAGTGAAATAGACCGGAGTCGTGAAAAGGAGCCCTGCCGCAAGCGGCGGCGGCAATTGCGCGATCAGGAAATAGCCGGCCCCCGTCGCGAAGGCGGCGGCGAACATCACCATATTCGCAAATCCGAGGAAATACGGGATACGGTCCTCGCGCGGCAGTGGCGGCAGGCGCCGCATCCCCTCCACCCACGCCGTGACAGCGACGTAATGGGCGAGAACGAGCATCATCCAGGTCGGCGTGTTGGGTCGGCGCATCATCGGCAGGATCGAGACGCACATCGGCACGAACCGCACCGAGGAAAGCGAGATCGCAATCGCGATCGCCGGCAGGGCGACACCTGCCGCGAGCGAGCCGAAAAGCACCACCTGCGCCGGCCCGGCCCAGATCAGGAAGGTCGAGAGGATCGCTGCGCCAACGGGATAACCGATATCGCGACAGAGGCCGCCGACCCCGATCAGCGAACACATCAGCATGAACGCCGGCACGCCCGCAGCCGCACGGAGACCAGCCCTGAAGGGCGGCCACGGCGAGGATGAGGGCTGAGGAAAAGCGGAATCGGACGGCATAGCGTATGCAGCCATCCTTACTCCCGCCCTCGCCCGGCGTCGAGGCCCGATGACCCCGACGCCTAAGGCGTGGCGGGATTTATTTCGCGACGAACGCGCTGATCGCGCCCTCGGCCTGCTTGATGGTCAGCACGCCGTCGAGATGACCGCGATCACCCTTGAGCTGGATCTGCTCCACCGGCACGCCCGCCGCCTTGAGCTTCGCCGCGGTATCGTCCACCCCACCCGGCGGGAAGACGAGATCTTTCGGCGAATGGATCAGCAGCACCGGCGCCTTGATTTTCTTCATGCCCTCATCGAGCGTGCCCCCGCCGGCGACGAACAGCTGGTTCGCCTTGACGAGATAGAGGAAGTGGTTCGCGTCGGAGATCTTGGCGCGCGCCGCGCCGGCACCATCGAGTACCGCCTCGATCGAGAAGCGCTTGTCGAAGCCGGCAGCCGGGTTCTCGTCCGCCTTCGCCCATTTACGGCCGAAGGTCTTGTTGGCCCAATCCCAATGCTGGGCGTGCAGAGTCACGATCTTGAGCGCCTGCGCAAGACCGGCGTTCGGCGGCGTCTTGCCGTAGTAATCACCCTTGTTCCAGTTCGGATCGAGGCGGATGGGCGAGGCACAGATGTCGAGCCAGGCGATGAGGTTGGCATCCGCCTCGCCGAAAGCGATAACGGGCATCGCACGGCCAACCATGTCCGGATATGTCGCGGCCCACTCAAAGGTCTGGAGCGCACCCATAGAGGCGCCTGCCACCATGTGCAGCTTCTTGATCCCGAGGCTTTCGACGAGGCTCTTCTGCACTTCGATGAAATCCCGGATCGTAACGATCGGGAAATCCATACCGTATGGCTTGCCGGTATCGGGATTGATGCTTGCCGGCCCCGTCGTCACGACGGTCGGATCATTGGCCCCAAGGTTGACGAGCGTGTCGGAGGAAATAACAAAATATTTGTTGGTGTCGATCGCCTTGCCGGGGCCGATGATCGAATCCCAATAACCGGGCGCCGCGTCGGTTTCCTTGTATTTGCCGGCAGCATGGCTGGTTCCGGAGAAGAAATGGCAGATCAGGATCGCGTTCGACTTGTCCGCATTCAGCGTGCCGTAGGTCTCCCAACCAACCTTGACGTTCTTGAGCGCCTTGCCCGATTGGGTGGTGAAGCTCGGCAGTTCGAAGGTTTTCTTCTCGGTCAGCAGCGCCTGCGCCCAGACGGTGGACGAAGTGAGAAGCGTCGCCGCCAGCAGCGCCGCAATACGAAGCGATTTCATGATTTCCTCCCTGGTGCACAGATCGAGCCATGCACGGGAGACATAGCAGCGCCGCGCCGGGATTCTGTCAATCCGGGTGGCGCGACGACAGTAGGCTTTTCCTAGTCCGAACTCTTTCCGAGTCAGCTTTTCTTCAGCGGCATTTTAGGCACCAGCGAACGGCGCGGCTTGTCGCCGTCCGGTGGCTTCGGGCCGCCCCCGTCGGGTGCTTTCGGCGGCGGCAGGGAGGGCGTCGTCGGCGGCTTCGGTAGGGCTACCTTCGCGGGGGCCTTCGCCACCTTTGCCTTCGCCTTCTTCGGCCGGGCCTTGGGTTTGGGCTTTTCGGGCAGCTTCTCCGCCTTCGGTTTCACCGGCCCTTCGGGGAACGTGAAGCCGAGCTTTTTCTTACCCTCCTCCTCGACAACGACGACGCGCACGGCGCCCCCTCCCTTGAGCTTGCCGAACAGGACCTCCTCGGCGAGCGGGGTCTTGATCGCGCTCTGGATCAGCCGGCCCATCGGCCGCGCGCCCATTGTGTCGTCGTAGCCGTTGGCGACGAGCCAGTCGCGCGCCTCGTCGGCGAGCTCGATAGTCACATGCCGGTCGGCGAGCTGTGCCTCCAACTGAGCGACGAACTTGTCCACGACCTGCGCGATCACCTCGCGCGGCAGATTGCCGAAGGGGATGATCGCATCGAGACGGTTGCGGAATTCCGGCGTGAACAACCGGTTGATCGCTTCCGCATCGTCGCCCTCGCGCCGGGCACGGGTGAAACCGAAAGCCGATTTCGCCATGTCCGCCGCGCCGGCGTTGGTGGTCATGATCAGGATCGTGTTCCTGAACTGCACTTCCTTGCCGTTGTGATCGGTCAGTTTGCCGTGGTCCATAACCTGCAGCAGGATGTTGAACAGATCCGGATGCGCCTTCTCGATCTCGTCGAGCAGCAGCACGCTGTAGGGGTTCTGGTCGACGCCGTCGGTCAACAGCCCGCCCTGATCATAGCCGGTCGGGGCACCGATGAGCCGGCTCACCGTGTGCCGCTCCATGTACTCCGACATGTCGAAGCGCAGGAGTTTCACGCCGAGCACGGAGGCGAGTTGCTTCGCGACCTCCGTCTTGCCGACGCCGGTCGGGCCAGAGAAAAGATAGCAACCGATCGGCTTTTCGGCGTCGCGCAGGCCCGCACGGGCGAGCTTGATCGCCGAGGAAAGTTGCTTGATCGCCTCGTCCTGCCCGTAGACGACGCGCCTCAGCGTGGTCTCGATGTTCCTGAGCACCTCCGCGTCATCCTTGGAGACTGTCTTGGGCGGAATGCGCGCCATCGTGGCGATGGTGGCCTCGATCTCCTTGAGACCGATCGACCTCTTGCGCTTGGCCGGGGCGAGCAGCATCTGCGAGGCGCCGGTTTCGTCAATGACGTCGATCGCCTTGTCCGGAAGCTTTCGATCATGGATGTAGCGCGCGGAAAGCTCGACCGCGCCCTTTACCGCGTCATTGGTGTACTTGAGGCCGTGGAATTCCTCGAAATAGGGCTTGAGCCCCTTGAGGATCTCGATGGCATCCGGGATCGTCGGCTCGTTGACGTCGATCTTCTGGAAGCGGCGCACCAGCGCACGGTCCTTCTCGAAATACTGGCGATATTCCTTGTAGGTCGTCGAGCCGATGCAGCGCAGCGTGCCCGCCGCGAGCGCGGGCTTCAGCAGGTTCGAGGCGTCCATCGAGCCACCGGAGGTTGCACCCGCACCGATTACCGTGTGGATCTCGTCGATGAACAGGATTGCCTTCGGGTGCTGCTCGATCTCCTTCATCACCTGCTTGAGGCGTTCCTCGAAATCGCCGCGATAGCGCGTGCCGGCGAGCAGCGTGCCCATGTCGAGCGCGAAGACGGTGGCGTCCGCGAGAACGTCCGGCACCTGCCGGTCCACGATCTTCTTGGCGAGCCCTTCGGCGATCGCGGTCTTGCCGACGCCGGGATCACCGACGAGCAGCGGGTTGTTCTTCTGCCGCCGGCACAACACCTGGATCGTGCGCGCGACCTCGGCCTCGCGCCCGATCAACGGGTCAATCTTGCCCTTGGCCGCCTTCTTGTTGAGGTTTGTGGCATATGTCGCGAGCGCGCTTTCCTTGCGCGGCTTACCCGAAGCGTCGCGCTCGCCGCCCTGCGCCTGATCCTCGCCCGGCTCCTCACTCTCCTCCTCGACGCCATTCGGTAGACGCGTTTCGGAGGCGCCGGGGCGCTTGGCGATGCCGTGCGAGATATAATTGACCGCGTCATAGCGGGTCATTTCCTGCTCCTGCAGGAAAAAGGCGGCATGGCTCTCGCGCTCGGCGAAGATCGCGACCAGCACATTGGCACCGGTCACTTCCTCCCGGCCAGATGACTGGACATGGATCACCGCGCGCTGGATCACCCGCTGGAAACCTGCCGTCGGCTTGGTTTCCGCGCGGTCACGCACAACCAACGCCTCAAGCTCTGTGTCGATGTAGGTGATGATCGTCTGCCGCAGCGCTTCGAGATCGACGTTGCAGGCGCGCATCACCGCGCTCGCATCCTCGTCATCGATCAGCGCGAGCAGAAGATGTTCAAGCGTCGCGAATTCGTGCCGACGCGACGTCGCGTGGCCGAGCGCCTGATGCAGTGCGTTTTCGAGGCTCTTCGAAAAACTGGGCAAGGTTCCGCTCGCTTTCTTCGGTCGGCGACCCACAGGTGCAAGGCCGCAAATTCGGTTTCATGGACCCCGTAAGGTCTATTTCTTCTCCATGACGCATTGCAGTGGGTGCTGGTGCTCGCGGGAGAAGTCCATCACCTGCGTCACCTTCGTCTCGGCGATCTCGAACGTATAGGTGCCGCATTCTCCCACCCCGTGGTGGTGGACGTGCAGCATGATCTGCGTCGCCTCCTCCTCGTTCTTGTTGAAGAAATGCATCAGCACGTGCACGACGAACTCCATCGGCGTGTAATCGTCGTTGAGCAAGAGCACCCGGTAAAGGTCCGGGCGCTTGCGCATCGTCCGGGTCCGGGTCGCCAGAACCGTGCCGCTGGCAGGTTTCCCCCCCATGTTGCCACCCGGTCCGCCGGAAGGCTCCTTTCCGCTCATCGATACATCCCGCAAATCAGCATCTGTCTTGCTCTAAAAGGTTATGCCGGATCGTCCGTGAATCAAGACGCTGCGGCGCGGCAAATTCGGGAAAATCCTTACGCCTTTTTTCGAGGCGGGACAAAAAGCTCCGCCAAGAACGAAAAAAGCCCGGTCTCACGACCGGGCTGAAGTATGGGGGAATGACAAACCCCGAAACGCTTACGCTACAGGGGCCCGAAAGATCGGGCCCCAAAGGGCATTTCAGAACTTACTTGCCCTGAACCTTGGCAAGGGCGCCCTCAAGCGGCTTGTAGGACTCCTTGGCCAGCTCGGTGACGAGCTCGCCGACCTTCGTCGCGTGGGCAACGAAGCCCTCGTACGCGGTCTTGGCATACTCGGTCTGGATTTCGATCGCCTTGTCGAGCGTCTTCACGCCGGCGAGCTTCTCGAAGGTCGAGGAACCAGCCTCGATGGCCTTCTTGGAATAATCGGCGAACTCGGTCGCGATGGCCTGAACGCCCTTCTGCTGGGCGCCAAACGCCTTCACGGCGGCGTCGAGGTTGTCCTTGCCGTACTTCTGGATGTCTTCGAAAGCCTGGATCATTGTATTCCCCTTCGGATCTGGATCGGGAGGTCGTTTTCCCGTTGCAAGCCCTATTTATGTTGCGATGCACAAAATGTCAAGCAACCATTTTGCGCTGCAACATGAACTTTGGGCGGACGGGATCCTCCCATCGCGTGGTGACAGCGCTGTGACCGCCTCGCCCCGGCAAGATTCGGTCTTGCCCTTAACCCTCGGGTAACCGAACCGGGCGCATTTTGGACGCGTCTTCGGACGGGATTTTCCGAGTGTTTTCGCCTCGAATGGGCGAGGGGTAATCGAGTATGCGTATTGTTGGCGTCGGCTCCGCGCGCTGGGTTCACCTGGCGCAGGTCAGTCTTTCCCTGTTGCTGCTGACACTTGTCACGCTCGCGCTGACTATACCGGACGCCGAGGCGCGCCGCCGCCGCCATGCCGCGGGTGGTGGCTACAATCCACCCTACGCCTCGATCGTCTACGATGTGAATTCCGGCAAGACCTTGCAGGCGACAAACGCCGATGCGCCGCGTCACCCGGCTTCCGTTACCAAGGTCATGACACTCTACATGCTGTTCGAGCAACTCGAGACCGGTCGCCTCAAGCTCACCAGCGAACTTCCCGTCTCGCGCGAGGCGGCGAGCCAGGCACCGTCCAAGCTGGGTCTCCGCCCCGGCGAGACCATTCAGGTCGAGGACGCGATCAAAGCGCTCGTCACGAAATCCGCGAACGACGTTGCCGTTGTCGTCGCCGAGGCGATCGGCGGCGATGAGGAGCGCTTCGGCCGCATGATGACCCGCAAGGCGCACCAGCTCGGAATGCGGCGCTCGAACTTTGCGAACGCCTCCGGCCTGCCCAATCCGCGGCAGGTCACGACCGCGCGCGATCTCGTGACGCTGGGGAAGGCGATCCACGATCGTTTCCCGAGCTACTACAAGTATTTTTCGACGCGCGTTTTCTCCTATGACGGTCGCGCCCATCGCAACCACAACCGTCTTCTCGGCAAGGTCGAGGGTGTCGATGGCATCAAGACCGGCTATACCCGCGCTTCCGGTTTCAACCTGCTGACTTCCGTCAAGGCGGATGGTCGCCACCTGCTCACGGTCGTCCTGGGCGGCAAGTCGGCGCGCGCCCGCGACATCCAGGTTGCGAGCCTCGTAGAAGATAACATG
>DAORNC010000082.1:0-14253 GCA_035440785.1 Rhabdaerophilum sp.
AACGTGGTTTCGGGCGAGGCGGGCGGCATCACCCAGCACATCGGCGCCTATCAGGTCACGACCCCGCTCGGTGGCAAGGTCACCTTCATCGATACGCCGGGCCACGCGGCCTTCACGGCGATGCGTGCGCGCGGCGCCAAGGTGACAGATATCGTCATCCTTGTGGTTGCGGCCGACGACGGCGTGATGCCGCAGACGATCGAGGCGATCAACCACGCCAAGGCGGCGAAGGTGCCGATGATCGTGGCGATCAACAAGATCGACAAGCCGGAAGCCAAGCCGGAGCGGGTACGCACCGAGCTCCTCCAGCACGACGTGCAGGTTGAGAGCATGGGCGGCGACACGCTGGAGATCGAGGTTTCGGCCAAGCAGAAAATCAATCTCGACAAGCTGCTCGAAACGATCCAGCTCCAGGCGGAAGTGCTCGAGCTCAAGGCCAACCCGAGCCGGGCGGCGGAAGGTTCCGTTGTCGAGGCCAAACTCGATCGTGGTCGCGGTCCGGTGGCGACGGTGCTCGTGCAGCGTGGCACGCTTCGTACGGGCGACATCGTCGTCGCCGGCGCCCAGTGGGGCCGCGTCCGCGCGCTCGTCAACGATCACGGCGAGACCGTGCCGGAAGCCGGTCCCTCGCTCCCGGTCGAGATCCTGGGTTTCCAGGGCGCGCCGGAGGCAGGTGACCGCGTTGCGGTCGTCGAATCCGAAGCCCGCGCCCGTGAGATCACGGCTTATCGCGACCGTCAGAAGCGCGATCAGGCAGCGGCGCGAGGCGCCGGCGCCTCGCGCAGTCTCGTCGACATGATGAAGCAGGCCAAGGATGCAGCGGGCCGCAAGGAATTCCCGCTTGTCATCAAGGGCGACGTGCAGGGTTCGGTCGAAGCGATCGCAGCCTCGGTCGAGAAGCTTGGCAACGATGAGGTGCGCGCGCGCGTGCTCCATACCGGCGTCGGCGGCATCACCGAATCGGATGTCACGCTCGCGAATGCGACAGGCGCGGTTATCCTCGCCTTCAACGTGCGCGCCCACAAGGAAGCGCGCGAGGCGGCCGAGCGTTCGGGCGTCGAGATCCGCTATTACAACATCATCTACGATCTCGTGGACGACGTGAAATCGGCGATGTCCGGCATGCTGGCGCCCACCTTGCGCGAGACTATGCTCGGCAATGCGGAGATCAAGCAGGTCTTCAACATCACGAAGGTTGGCAATATCGCGGGTTGCCTTGTCACCGACGGCAAGGTGGAGCGCGGTGCCAAGGTACGCCTCATCCGCGACAACGTCGTCATTCACGAGGGCACGCTCAAGACGCTCAAGCGCTTCAAGGACGAAGTCAAGGAAGTGGCCGCCGGTCAGGAATGCGGCATGGCGTTCCAGAACTACGAAGACATGCGCGCCGGCGACGTCATCGAGTGTTTCCGCGTCGAGGAAATCCAGCGGAGCCTCTGAGCCGACGCCTCTTGAACCAGCAGGAGGCCGGTTTGATCCCGGCCTTTTGCTTTTTTGGAGACGAGATATGGTGCGTCCGAACCCCAATCCCGGCCAGCCGTCCCAACGCCAGTTGCGCGTGGGCGAGCAGGTACGCCATACGCTCGCCGAAGTGCTCGCTCGCGGAGATGTCCATGATCCGGAGCTCGCCGGCATGGTGATTTCCGTGCTGGAAGTGCGTATGTCGCCCGATCTGCGGCACGGCACGGTTTTGGTCATGCCGCTCGGGGGCAAGGGGGAGGCTGAGGCGGTCGCTGCGCTCAACCGGAATGCCAAGGAGTTGCGGCACGAGGTTTCGCGCCGCCTCCGCGAACTCAAGTATTCGCCCGACCTGCGCTTCCGCGTCGATGACCGCTACGACGAGACCGCGCGCATCGAAAAGATTTTCGCTCAGGAGCGCGTCAAACGCGATCTCCGGCACGACGAAGACGACAAGAACGACGAATGACCGACCAGAACACCCCCTCCGCCCCGCGCCCCAAGAAGCGAGATGTTCACGGCTGGCTGATCCTCGACAAGCCGGTCGGCATGACGTCGACCCACGCAGTCGCGATCGTCAAGCGCGTGTTTCGCGCGAAGAAGGCCGGGCACGCCGGCACGCTTGACCCGCTCGCCTCGGGCTGCCTGCCGATCGCGCTCGGCGAGGCGACGAAAACCGTACCCTATGTCATGGATGGCAAGAAGGCTTATCGCTTCACCGTGACCTGGGGTGCGGAAACGACGACGGACGACACGGAAGGCAGCGTCACCCAGACGTCCGACCGTCGCCCTTCGCGCGATGAGGTCGAGGCGTGGCTGCCGCGCTTTACCGGGGCGGTGATGCAGGTGCCGCCGAAGTTCTCGGCGATCAAGATCGACGGCGAACGCGCCTATGATCTCGCGCGCGACGGCGAAGAGGTCGAGCTTGAAGCGCGCGAGGTGCTGATCGACAGCCTTGACATCGTTGCGCATGACGGTGCCACGACGACGCTCGAAGCCGCTTGCGGCAAGGGCACCTATGTCCGCGCCATCGCCCGCGATCTCGGCCGGGCGCTCGGCTGTTTCGGCCATGTCACGGCGCTGCGTCGCACGCGGGTCGGCCCGTTCACTGAGGATGGCTTCGTGCCGACCGAGGAGTTGACGGCGACCTTCGACGACCCCGCAGAGGCGGAGGCGCATGCCGCGAGCTTGTTGGCTCCGGTGGATCACGGCCTTTCCGAGATCCCGGATCTCGATGTTCCCCGCCACGAGGCGATGCGCCTCCGCCGCGGGCAAGGGGTCATCCTGCGCGGTCGCGATGCACCCACGGTCATCGGGCAGGTCGCGGTGCATTGTGGCGGGGATCTCGTCGCGATCGGCGAGATCGACAAGGGCGAGTTGCGACCGCATCGCGTGTTCAACCTCGGCGGGGGGTGATCCGGGCAAGATGGTCAGCATTTCCGTTTCTGTTAGAGTGCTGGAAACAGGGAGATGCCCATGCGTGAGTTAGCCATTCCAATCGTCCGTCTCGGGTTTGTCCTCGTTGCGATGACCGGCGGGATGGTCTTCGCCAATGCGCAGACGCGCTGCCGCATCATGGACCCGACCGGAACACCGCTGAACATCCGCGAGACGCCTGGCGGCCGCGTGGTCGGACAATTGCCGAACGGAATGCTGGTCAATCGCGCCGAAACGGTGCGCGACGGGCGCGGTCGGGCATGGGTGTTCCTGCATAGCCGTGAAACCGGCGATCCGATCGGCTGGGTTTACCGCGAATTCGTCGCCTGCTTCTGAGGAGGGCGTTTTCTCTTTCAATTCCGGGGGAATGCGCGTATAAGCCCGGCCGCGTGGCGCTTCCGGGCGCGCGTTTTCTATGACCCCGCTGGACGACATCCCGGCCGGGCCGCTTCTCAAACCTCATGGAGGCACACGATGTCGATCACCCCGGAGCTGAAGGCTCAGCTCATTTCCGACTATGCGACCAAGGCTGGCGACACGGGTTCGCCCGAAGTTCAGGTGGCGATTCTCACGAGCCGCATCAACACCCTGACCGAGCACTTCAAGACGCACAAGAAGGACAACCATTCGCGTCGCGGGCTTCTCAAGCTCGTTTCGCAGCGCCGTTCGCTTCTTGATTACCTCAAGAAGAAGGAAGAGGTGCGCTATAAGACCCTGATCGAACGTCTCGGCATCCGCCGCTGACCGGCCAGTGACAAAAGGGGAGAGGCGCCACGCGCCTCGCCCCGACCGGGCCTGCGGCATGGGGCTGCAGCTTCGGGCGAGAACCGGCGAATGCCATGGCAGGATCGCCGGACGCTTTTTCAGCGCGGCCAGTTGCGTGGGTCGGCGCTCGAATAAGGAAGCGTCCCGCCGTCTTGCCCATGGATTGGGCGGCTCTCACGAAAACGTAAATCACATGCGTAACCGTTCCGGGTGTTCCGGGCGGGGTCTTGACGCATTTGGACGCATCGGCGGCAGGGGCTGCCGGATGCAGGAACAGGAAAAGAAATGTTTGACATTCAACGCAAGAGCATCGAGTGGGCCGGCCGCACGCTGACCCTGGAAACCGGCCGTATCGCCCGCCAGGCCGATGGCGCGGTGCTCGCCACCTACGGGGAAACCACTGTGCTCGCGACTGTGGTTTCGGCCAAGGAGCCGAAGCCAGGTGTGGATTTCTTCCCGCTCACCGTGAACTATCAGGAAAAGGCCTTCGCCGCCGGCCGCATCCCTGGTGGCTTCTTCAAGCGCGAGGGGCGCCCGAGCGAGAAGGAGACGCTGGTCTCCCGCCTCATCGACCGTCCGATCCGCCCGCTCTTCGTCGAGGGCTACCGTAACGACACGCAGGTCGTCGTGACCGTGCTCAGCCATGATCTCGAGAACGATCCCGATATCGTGGCGATGGTTGCCGCTTCGGCTGCCCTCACGCTCTCCGGCGTGCCCTTCATGGGCCCGGTCGGCGGCGCGCGCGTCGGTTATGTCAACGGCGAGTTCGTCCTCAACCCGACGCTCGACCAGATGAAGGATACCAAGCTCGATCTCGTCGTCGCTGGCACCGCCGATGCCGTGCTGATGGTTGAGTCCGAAGCGCAGGAACTGGCAGAAGATGTCATGCTCGGCGCCGTGATGCATGGCCACGCCGGCTTCCAGCCGGTGATCGACATGATCATCGCGCTCGCCGAGAAGGCCGCCAAGGAGCCGCGCGATTACACCCCGGCCGATCTCTCACACATCGAGAAGGCCGTGCTCGAGATCGCCGAGACCGATCTGCGCGCCGCCTACAAGATCACGGACAAGCAGGGCCGCTACAAGGCGGTCGATGCCGCCAAGGCGAAGGTCATGGCCGCGCTGGCCCCGGAAGGCGGCGAAGCGAAGTTCGACAAGGAACAGCTCAAGACCGTGTTCAAGGAAGCGCAGGCGAAGGTCGTGCGCTGGAACATTCTCGACACAAAGTCGCGCATCGACGGCCGTGGCCTCGAGGATGTGCGCCAGATCGTTTCGGAAGTCGGCACCCTGCCGCGTACGCACGGTTCGGCGCTCTTCACCCGCGGTGAAACGCAGGCGCTGGTTGTCGCGACTCTCGGCACCGGCGACGACGAGCAGTTCATTGACGAGCTGGAAGGCACCCGCAAGGAGCGTTTCATGCTCCATTACAACTTCCCGCCCTACTCGGTCGGTGAAACGGGCCGCATGGGTTCGCCCGGCCGTCGCGAGATCGGTCACGGCAAGCTCGCCTGGCGCGCGATCCATCCGATGCTGCCGGCGCATCACGAGTTCCCCTACACGATCCGCGCAGTCTCCGAGATCACCGAATCGAACGGTTCCTCCTCGATGGCGACGGTCTGCGGCACCAGCCTTGCTTTGATGGATGCGGGCGTGCCGCTGAAGTCTCCGGTGGCGGGCATCGCGATGGGCCTCATCCTTGAGGGTGAGCGTTATGCCGTCCTTTCGGATATCCTCGGCGACGAGGATCACCTCGGCGACATGGACTTCAAGGTCGCGGGCACCGAGAACGGCGTCACCTCGCTGCAGATGGACATCAAGATCGCGGGCATTACCGAGGAGATCATGAAGGTCGCCCTGCATCAGGCCAAGGGCGGTCGCCTGCACATCCTCGGCAAGATGGCTGAAGCACTCACCGCGCCGCGCGGCTCGCTCGGCCAGTATGCGCCGCGCATCGAGACGCTGAAGATCAACCCGGACAAGATCCGCGAAGTGATCGGGTCCGGCGGCAAGGTCATCCGCGAGATCACCGAGAAGACGGGCACCAAGATCGACATCCAGGACGACGGCACTATCAAGGTGGCTTCATCGGATGGCGAGAAGATCAAGGCTGCGATGAACTGGATCAAGTCGATTGCCTCCGATCCGGAAGTCGGCATGATCTACGAGGGCACCGTGGTTAAGACGACCGATTTCGGCGCCTTCGTGAACTTCTTCGGTGCGCGTGACGGCCTTGTGCACATCAGCCAGCTTGCCAACCGCAAGGTTGCCAAGACCACCGATGTCGTCAAGGAAGGCGACAAGGTGAAGGTGAAGTTCATGGGCTTCGACGACCGCGGCAAGACCAAGCTGTCGATGAAGGTCGTCGATCAGGCAACGGGCGAGGATATCGAGGCCAAGCTCAAGGCCGAGCGCGACGCCCAGCGCGCGGCCGACGCCGAATAAGCCTGCTCCCCAGCAAACGGAATGCAAAGGCCGCGGGAAACCGCGGCCTTTTTGGTTCAGGCCGCCGTCGCGTTCGCCGCGCGCAGGATATTGGCGGTCGCCGTTGCGGTCGCGAATTCGGCCGCGAGCGTTGCTACATGCGCGCGATGGATCGTCTCGGCCGGGATGATCGTTCCGTCGAGATCCTTCTGGTCGAAGCAGAAGCAGGCATCCGCCGCAAGGATCATGCGCCAGCCCATGTTCGCGCCGGTGCGCACCGTAGTCGAGACGCACATGTCCGTGGAAATGCCGAATGCGACCACCGCCTCGGCCTGAAGCCGCTTCAGGCGCAGGTCGAGATCGGTGCCGATGAAGGCCGAATTGACGGACTTCGTGACCAGCGCCTCGCTTGCGGGCGGTTCGAAACCGGGACGGAATGCATGGCCCGGTTCGCCGGGGCGCAGAGTCGAGTTCGGCTCGACGGAATCGTGACGCACATGGATGATCGGCCAGCCGTTCCGGCGCCACGCCGCGAGCAGCGCGAGGCCGTTTGCATCGGCGGCGGGGTTGTTGCGCGGCGGCCAAGGTGCCGCATCGAAAGCGCGTTGAAGATCGACGGGGAGCAGGACCACACGGGAATTCAGTGCCAGCATCGGGCCTCCGGCTGTGCGATTATTCCCCTCTGAGTCTTCTTATAAGGCCGACCGTCGAACTGTCGAGCCCGTCAAGCCCCTGCCCGGTCGTCACCGGGAGTTCGAGCCGCGTCGCGAGTTCCTTGCCGAGTTCCACGCCCCATTGATCGAACGCATTGATGCCCCAGATCGCCGCTTCGACGAAGACGCGGTGCTCGTAAAGCGCGATCAGCCGACCGAGCGTGAATGGATCGAGCTTGCGGTAGAGGATTGTCAACGAGGGGCGATCGCCAGCGAATACGCGGTGCGGATTGCCGCCGGCTTCCTCCAGCGTCCGCCCCAGCATCAGCGCCTGTGACTGCGCGAGGCAATTGGCGACGAGCAGCGGGTGGTGTCCCTTGAGCTTCGGCGCATCGCCCTCCGCCGCGAGCAGGAATTCGACCGGAATGATATCGGTCCCTTGGTGGAGCAATTGAAAGAAGGCGTGCTGGCCGTTGGTGCCGGGCTCGCCCCAGAGCGCGCAGCCTGTCGAGCCGGAAACGGGGGAGCCGTCGAGCCGGACGGACTTGCCGTTCGATTCCATGTCGAGTTGTTGGAGATAGGCCGGGAAGCGATGCAGACGCTGGGCATAGGGGATGATTGCCCGGCTCGCATAGCCGCAGACGGTCCGGTGCCAGAAGCCGATGAGTCCCATCAGCACCGGCAGGTTGCGGCGTAGGGGCGTCTCGCGGAAATGTAGGTCGATCTCCTCGCCACCGGCGAGGAAGTCGAGGAAGTTGCGGCGCCCGATCGCGATCATCAGCGGCAGGCCGATAGCGGACCAGATCGAATAGCGGCCGCCGACCCAGTCCCAGAAGCCGAAGGTGCGGTCCTCGGCGATGCCGAACGCGGCGACCCTGGGAAGTGCGGTCGATACCGCGACGAAATGTGTGCCGACCGCCTTTCCCCCCAGCTTGTCCACCAGCCAGGCTCGAGCCGAGCGTGCGTTGGTCATCGTTTCGATGGTGGTGAAGGTCTTGGAAGCGATGATAAAGAGCGTCGTCGCGGCATCAAGCCCCGAAAGCGTATCGGCGAGATGGGCGCCATCGACGTTGGAGACAAAATGGAGGTTCGGACCGCGGTGGAAACCGTGCAGCGCCTCCACCGCCATCGCTGGGCCGAGGTCGGAGCCGCCGATGCCGATGTTAACGACATCGGTAAAGGCGCGGCCGTCCAATCCGGCGATCCTGCCCACGCGCACAGCCTCGGCATAATCGAGGCACGCCTCCCGCACGCGCCGGACGTCCGGCATCACATCGGCACCATCGACGATGATACTGCCCGGTGTCAGCTTGCGCAGAGCCGTGTGCAGCACGGCGCGGTTCTCGGTCGCGTTGATCTTCGCGCCGGCAAACATGGCATCGCGTCGCGCTGGCACCCCGGCTTCCTCGGCATGGGCGACCAGCAGGTCGACCACACTTGGCGTCATCCGGCATTTGGAGAAATCGAGCAGCAGATCGCCATCGGCGGCCGAGAGATGTTCGAAACGGAGAGGATCGGCGGCGAACATCGCCCGCAAGGTGGTGCCGGAGAGGGCGGTCCATGCTTCTTCAAGCGCGCAAAGCGTGGGGGCGGGCTGTTCGGTTGTCATGTCAGGCGTCCGGAAGGATGTCGTTGAGGCGAAGCCGGGCGATGCGGGAAATTTCGTCGAGCGCGCGGGCGAATTCCTGTTCCGGCCCGTTCCGGAGCCGAGTCTCGAAGGCGGCGGTGATCTCGTCCTTGCGCCGTCCTTTAACGGCCATGATGAAGGGGAAGCCGAACCGCGTCATGTAAGCCTCGTTCAGTGCGGAGAAGCGTGCAAGCTCCTCACCCGAGAGCTGGTCTAGGCCTGCGGAGCGCTGCTCGGTGGTCGAATCGGCGGTGAGTTGCTTCGCAAGCGCGAGGCGTCCCGCAAGATCGGGATGCGCCTTGATGAGCGCAAGCTGTTCCTCGTGCGAGCCCGCGCGCATCGCCGCATCCATCACGGCGTGGAGTCCGGTGGCGCTGTCGCAGGCACCGGAGAGACCTTTCGCGAAGGCGCGGGCCGCCACCCAGGGCGAATGCTCGTAAATGCTACCGAAACGCGCCATGAACAGCGGTTCCGAGAGATGCGAGGGCCTGTAGCCCCCCGCCGGCGGGTGCTGCATCACCCAGTGGCGGGCGATGTCGAGGCGTGTCGCGCACCAGACATGACTTTTGCTCTGGATATGGTCGAGAAAGCGCGCCAGCGCCGCTGCGCGCCCCGGCCGGCCGACGAGCCGGCAATGGAGACCGACGGACATCATCTTCGGCGCGCTGGCGCCCTCGGCATAGAGTGTGTCGAAACTATCCCTGAGGTAAGCGAAGAACTGGTCGCCGGAATTGAACCCCTGCGGCGTCGCGAAGCGCATGTCGTTCGCGTCGAGCGTATAGGGCACGACGAGAAATGGCCCCTCGCTGCCGCGCCCGTTCGGGCCGGTGATCCAATAGGGCAATTCGTCGGCGTAGCTGTCGGCGGAATAGAGGAAGCCGCCCTCCTTCATCGTCAGCCACAACGAGTTCTCCGAGGTCCGGCCCTGATAGAAGCCCAGCGGGCGTGTGCCGGCCACCACCTCCTGAATCCGGATGGCCTCGGCGATGTGCTCGGCTTCCGTTTCGGCAGAAAAACCGCGATAGTCGATCCATTTCAGACCGTGGCTGGCGATTTCCCATCCGGCTTCGTTCATCGCCGCGACCGCCTCGGGGTTGCGCGCCATCGCGCTGGCGATGCCGAACACCGTGACGGGGATCGCCCGCTCGGTGAAAAGCCGGTGAAGACGCCAGAACCCGGTGCGCGCGCCGTATTCGTAGATCGACTCCATGTTCATGTGCCGCTCGCCCGGCCAGGGCTGCGCGCCGACAATCTCCGAAAGGAAAGCTTCCGAGGCCGCATCCCCGTGCAGGATGCAGTTCTCGCCGCCCTCCTCGTAGTTGATGACGAACTGTACCGCGATGCGTGCCTCGCCCGGCCAGTGCGGGTGCGGCGGTTTCGCGCCGTAGCCGACAAGATCGCGCGGATAGGGAATATCACTCAAAGCTCAGCTCCCCCGATAGGTCGAATAGGAGAAGGGTGAGCAGAGGAGCGGGACGTGGTAGTGCTCTCCGGCGCCGGTGATGCCGAAATGCACCGGCACGATATCGAGAAACGGCGGATCGGCGAGCGCGACGCCGGCCTTGCGGAAATAGGCGCCGACATGGAAGCGGAGCTGGAACCGGCCGGTGCGGAAATTATCAGCCGCCATCACTGGTTGGTCGGTTCGACCGTCCGCGTTGGTGAGCAGTATCGCGCGGTGCGTCCAGCCGCCGTCGGCATTCGCTTCGAGGAACTCGATCTCCATCCCCGCGGCGGGTTTGCCGGTGGCGGTATCGAGCACATGCGTCGTCAGGCGGCCCATATCCGTTGCCCCTCGTGATTCGGAGAAAAGATAGCCGCACCAACAGCTTTTGCGAGCCAAAAAACGGGCGCCCGTCAATCGGCGAGCGCTGCGGTCACTTCGCGCAAGGTCGCCGAAAACAACAACAACGGCGGAGAAGCCTCGCCGTCGGCCCGTAGCGTGAGCCCCACCGGGCCGCTGGTATCGGCCATCGCGAAGGGCAGCTCGACAAGCGCTCCTTCGGCAAGATCGAGCGCGACGACACCACGCGAGATGATCCAGACCGCGTCGGAGGCGCGGGTGAAGGCGCGGCCGAAGCCGTCGGCCACCGTCTCGATCCGGTCCGGAATCTCGCCGATGCCGTTGGCGATTAGGAATCGTTCGGTGAGCGGTCGGATCGCCGCGTCCCGATCCGGCAACAAAACCGGGAATTCCGGCAGGCGCGCCGGGTCGGGCGCGGTGAGCAAAGGATGGCCGGGACGGACCACGATCGCGATCCGCTCGGAATAGAGCTGAGCGAAGGAGAGCCCCTTCATCGCTTCGGGGTCGCCGAGCCGACCGACGACGAGATCGAGCGCGCCGGCGCGAAGCTGGTCAAGGAGATATCCGTTCGGGCCGGTGACGATCCTTGGAACGGTTGCGCGATCGAGCGCACGGAATCGCGCCACGGCCTGCGGAATGACGCGCGCGGCGACGCTGGGCAGCGCGCCGATCGCCAGTTCCGCCCCCTCGGCCATCCGGCCACGCGCCAGCGCATCGAGCCCTTGCCTGAGCGCAGCATGACTCGTCAGGGCGTAGTGCAGGAACATCTCGCCCGCTGCCGTCACCGTGAATCCGGCGCGCGAACGGTTCATCAACCGGGTGCCGACGATGTCTTCGAGTTCGCCCAGCGTCTTCGAGATCGCCGGCTGTGTCAGGTGCAGCGCTTCCGCCGCCCGGCTGACGCTCTTGCGCCGGCTCGCTTCGATGAAAGCCGAAAGGTGCCGGATGCGGATGCGTGGATCGAGCATTTCATAACCTGAAGAAATCTATGTCGACGATTTTCTCATTTTACATAACCAAAATCATGAAGCATCGTCAAAAAAACGGGAGGAAACCGCATGAGCGATCGATACGAGCGTGGTATGGAGATGCGACGCGCGGTTCTGGGCAACGCGCATGTCAACCGGGCGGAGGCCAGCAAGACCGCCTTCGACAAGCCGTTTCAGGATTTCATCGTCGAGGGAGCCTGGGGCACGGTCTGGCAGAGCCAGCAACTCACCAAACGCGAGCGCTCGCTGCTGACCATCGCGCTACTCGCGGCGATGGGGCACCATGAGGAAGTCGCCATGCACATCCGCGCCACGGCCAACACCGGGGCGAGCCCGGAGGATGTGCGCGAGGCGCTGATGCATGTCGCGGTCTATGCCGGCGTGCCCGCCGCGAATACGGCCTTCCGCATCGCTAAGCAGACCTATGCCGAAATGGCGAAGAAGGACTGAGAGCACAGGGCCACGAGCAAGGACGAGAGGAGAGCACGATGACAGCGACACCATCCAGCGCGTCGGCAGCGCTGCCGGACTTCATGCGGCGGGACCGCGCCTGGCATCCGCCTGCCTACGCGCCGGGGTACAAGACGACCGTGCTGCGTTCGCCGAAATGCGCGCTGCTCTCGCTCGATCAGGGGCCGGGTGAGAAGACCGGTCCACGGTTCCGGGCAGACATGCTGCACGAACTCGACAACGACCTGATCTCCAATTTCGCCGCCGCGACTGGCTCGAACGGCCTCGCCATCGGCGAACGCATCATCGTTCATGGCTGTGTGCTCGACGAATGCGGCCGCCCGGTGCCAAACACGTTGATCGAGGTCTGGCAGGCGAATGCGGGCGGGCGGTACCGGCACAAGAAGGATGGTTATCTCGCGCCGCTTGATCCCAATTTCGGCGGGTGCGGGCGCACGGTGACCGATGCCGATGGCCGCTATTTCTTCCGCACCGTCAAACCTGGCCCCTATCCTTGGCCGAACAACGGCTCGGACTGGCGCCCGGCGCATATCCATTTCTCCGTCTTCGGCGAGGCCTTCGCGCAGCGCCTCATCAGCCAGCTCTATTTCGAGGGCGATCCGCTGATCGCGCTTTGTCCGATCGTGCATACGATCAAGGACGAGAAGGCGGTCAACCGTCTCGTCGCCAGGCTCGACATGGGCGAACAGCGCCCGTTCGACGCGTTGGTCTATCGCTTCGACATTGTGCTGCGCGGCCGCCAGCAGACGTTCTTCGAGAACAAGCGGGAGGGCATGTGATGCCTGTCGAATATCTCAAGGAAACCCCGTCGCAGACCGCTGGACCCTATGTCCATATCGGCACGCTGCCGGCCCACGCCGGGCTGCCGATCCGGCAGAACGAGACGCTGAATGTCGTCGAGGCGCCGGGCGAGAAGATTGTCGTCGAAGGCGTCGTGCTTGATGGCTCCGGCGCGCCCGTGAAAGACGCGATGCTCGAACTCTATCAGGCAACCGCGAAGGGCGAGGTCGGCGAGAAAACGATCTGGGCGCGCGCGGCCGCAGTCTTCGAGACCGGCGAATGGCGCTTCGACACCATCCGCCCCGGCGCGCTCGAATGGCGTGGCGGCAAGATGCAGGCCCCGCATCTGACGCTTCTCGTCTTCGCGCGCGGTATCAACATCCATCTCCATACCCGGATGTATTTCCCCGAGGACGAGACCGCGCACACTGGCGACCCTGCGCTCAGCCGTATCGAGCAGATCCACCGCCGGCGCACACTGATGGCGGAGAAGGTCAAGGATGGGCATTACCGCTTCGTGATCCGCCTGCAGGGCGATCAGGAGACCGTCTTTTTCGATATGTGACGGGAACGAAAGAACCATTTCCGGTTTTGGAGGGGGGGCGGCTATGCTGCCCCTCGCCTGTTTCAGGGGAGTGACGATGGCAGCCCTCACATTCGATTCCGCGCTCTATGCCGGCCTGCTCTGGGATCCGGAAACGAGCCAGCTTCTGGGCGATGGCGCCGAGATCTCGGCGATGATCCGAGTCGAGAAAGCACTCGCGGTGGTGCAGGCGCGGCTCGGCATCATCCCGGCCGACGAAGCGGGGCAGCTAATCGCGGCGCTCGATCAGGCCTTCATCGATGCAGGGGCGCTCGGAGAGGGCATGAAGCGCGACGGCGTCGCCGCGCCGGCGCTGGTGATGGAACTGCGCGCGCAGATCGCTCAACCCTTCACGAACTGGCTTCATTGGGGCGCGACCTCGCAGGATGTAGCCGATCTCGCCCTGATCCTGCGCCTCAGGGAGATCCTCGTGCTGTTCCGGCACCGGCTCGAAGGGTTGATCCGTGCCCTCGCTGTTCTCGCCCGCGGCCACCGGCAGAGTATCGCGCTGGCGCGCACACGTTCGCAACAGGCTGCGCCGACGCTATTCGGTCTCAAAGCCGCGAACTGGCTCCAGCCCCTGCTGCGCCATCGCGAGCGGATCGATGCGCTGCTCCCGCGTCTTGGCGTCGTCCAGTTCGGTGGCGCGACAGGCACGCTTTCTGCGCTCGGCACGCAGGGAATCGCAGTGATGGATGGCCTTGCCGATGAGCTGGGCCTTGAGCGGGCAACGCCTTGGCACGCCGCGCGCGACCGGATCGAGGAATGCGCTTCGCTGATGGCGATGATCGCAACCACGCTCGGTCGGATGGGTGCGGATTTCGTGCTGCTCGCCCAGAGCGAGATCGGGGAGATCGGCTTTGCCGGCGCCGGCGGGTCCTCGACGCTGCCGCAGAAGCAGAATCCGGTCGTTGCGGAAACGCTCGTCGCGCTCGGGCGCTTCGCGGCGACGCAGGCCAGCGCGATCCATCAAGCGGCCATTCATGTCAACGAGCGCGACGGTGCGGCATGGACACTGGAATGGCTCTCCCTGCCGCCGCTCGTGGCGGCCGCCGGTTCGGCACTGCTCCGCGCCGACGAAGCGCTTGAGGCCTTGCGCGTCGATCCCGAGCGGATGCAGGCCAATCTCCAAGCGACGCGCGGCCTCGTTCTTGCCGAGGCGGCGAGCTTTGCGCTTTCCGCGCATCTCCCGCGCGGCGATGCGCAGCGCCTTGTCAAGGAGGCGGTCGCGGCGGTGTTGAACGGCGGCGGTCATCTCTTCGACG
>DAORNC010000083.1:0-1543 GCA_035440785.1 Rhabdaerophilum sp.
CGGCAGCCAGGACTGGATGAAGATGGCGCTGATCGCCAAGGAGGCGAAGGTCGACGCACGCAAGATGCGTTATGCCGCGCTTGAGGGCGGCGGCGCGGTGACGACGGCCCTTCAGGGTGGCCATGTCAAGATCGCCTCGGGCGATGCGTCCGAGATGATCGCGCTTCACGAACAGGGCAAGGTCCGCATTCTGGCGGTGATGTCCGACAAGCGCCTGCCGGGCAAGTTCAAGGACATTCCGACCACCTACGAGCAGGGCTATACGATCGACTGGCCGATCTGGCGCGGCGTCTATGTCGGTCCGAAGGTTTCGGACGCCGAATACAAGTGGTGGGTCGATACTCTCGGCAAGCTCGTCAAGACGCCGGAATTCCAGAAGGAGCGTGACGCGCGCGGCCTCTTCGCTTTCGACTCGATCGGGGCGGATTACGAGAAGCGCGTAAAGGCCGATGTCGAGCGCTTCAAGGTGCTGGCCAAGGAAGCCGGCCTTTGAGGCCCTGACTTGGGGGAACAGGGGCTGCGGCGGCTTTCCGTCGCGGCCCGTCAACGACAACAAAAAAGGGAGGTGACGATGTCGACTCCATCTCAAACCACGCGGAATTCCGGTCGGGTTGCGGCAGCGGCGCTGATCCTTTTCGCGCTGATCTACGGCTATTTCGGCGCGACTGTCGAGTATTCGTTCTCCTCCGATCCGATCGGGCCGCGCGGTTTCCCGTTGGCGCTGGCTGTCGTGCTCGCCGGTTTCGGAATCTACTACATGCTTTTTCCCGGCGAGGCCGAGGTATGGCCTGAACGCGAGGGCCGCAACGCTGCGCTGCTGTTTCTCGGCCTGTCTGTTCTTTGCGTTATCGGCATGGATCATATCGGGTTCATTCCGGCGATGGCAGTACTGATGACCGGGATCGCGCGGCTCTTCGGCGCGAACTGGCCGCTCGCCCTGGGTAGCGGCATCGCGCAGGCGCTCGTGTGGTGGTGCCTCTTCGGACCTGTCCTTGGCGGCAACCTGCCCAAGGGCCCGCTCGGTTTCTGACCGCCATCCCCTTTCCCGACTGAGGATTTCCCCATGTCCCTCGATTATCTCTGGCAGGGATTCGGCGTCGCGCTGGTGCCGTCCAACCTGCTGATCGGCTTCATCGGTTGTTTTCTCGGCACCATGATCGGCGCGTTGCCGGCCATCGGCCCGATCAACGGCATCGCGCTGCTGCTGCCCATCGCCTATACCTCCGGCCTTCCGGCGGAATCGACGCTCATCCTGCTCGCCGGCATCTACTACGGTGCCGAATACGGCGGACGCATCTCCTCCATCCTGCTCAACGTGCCGGGCGATGCCGGCGCGGTGATGACCGCCATCGACGGCTACCCGATGGCGCGCAAGGGCGAGGCGACCAAGGCGCTGGCGATCTCCGGTATTTCGTCCTTCATCGGTGGAATGCTGGCGGTGCTGGCGATCACCTTCCTCGCGCCACTCTTCGGGCTGCTCGCGATCAAGTTCGGACCGGCGGAGTATTTCGTGTTGATGGTCTTCGCCTTTGCGACGCTCGGT
>DAORNC010000083.1:1579-11028 GCA_035440785.1 Rhabdaerophilum sp.
GACGTTGATCGGCTGCGTGCTGGGGCTGATGCTGACCACCATCGGGATCGACGCGACCTCGGGCGCCTACCGCTTCACCTTCGATCAGCCGGAATTGCATGACGGCATCGAGTTCATCGTGCTCGTTATCGGCCTGTTCTCGATTTCGGAAGTGCTGCTGATGCTCGAGCATCAGATAAAAGGAACGCTCCGCCCGCTCGCGGTTTCGGGCAAATATCCGACCTTGGCCGATATCCGTTATGTCTGGTGGCCTTCGATCCGCGCGACCGTGATCGGTTTCGTCGTCGGGGTGCTGCCCGGCACCGGCGCTTCGGTCGCGAGCGCGATCTCCTACACCACCGAGAAGCGGCTCAATGACCGCGAGGGAACCTTCGGCAAGGGCGATATCCGCGGGCTTGCCGCACCGGAAGCCGCGAACAACGCGGCGGCAACCGGCGCTTTTGTGCCGATGTTGACCCTCGGCGTGCCGGGTTCGGGCACGACAGCGGTGATGCTGGGCGCGCTGATGCTCTACAATATCCAGCCGGGTCCGCAGCTTTTCGTCGAGCAGCCCAAGCTTGTCGGCGGTCTCATTGCTTCGATGTATATCGGCAACATCCTGCTGCTGATCCTCAACCTGCCGCTTGTACAGGTGTTCGCCCGGATGCTGCTTTTGCCGAACTGGATTCTGATCCCCGGCATTACGGCGCTCTCGATCCTCGGTGTCTATTCGGCCTATTCGAGCGTGATGAGCGTCCTCATCATGTTCGGGATCGGCGTTGGCGGCTATGTTCTGCGCAAGCTCGGCTTCGACATGGCACCGATTATCCTCGGCTTCGTGCTCGGCAAGGTAATGGAGGTGAACCTCCGGAACGCGCTGGCGATTTCCGGTGGCGAGATCAGCATCCTGTTCTCTTCAGCCCTTTCGATCACGCTCTGGATCATGGCGGCAGCAATCGTAGTCCTTCCCTGGGCTATCCGAAGGATGCGGGCGCGATCCGAAGTGACGGCGACGTGAACGGAAAGGGCGGCCGAGGCCGCCCTTTTTTTGTTTTTCAGGCCTGCGAGCGCTTCAACGCTTCGAAGAACTGGAGTTGTGCGGGGTCGAGGTTCCGCTCTTTATTGCGCCGGACGAAGATCTTGAACATCGCTTCGCCCTCACGATTGAAGAACTGGATCGAGCAGGACCGGCGGCCGTGGAACAGGCGATCCACGAGGTAGATCGCCGCGCAATTCGAGAGGCGGATATGCCCGCCGATCGGGCTGTCGCCGTGGATATTGAAATAGCCCTGGCCGTGCGTGCCTTTCGGCAGTGAACCGGTGCATTCGAGCACGATATCGGACGTATGAACGATGAAGAGCACCTCACCCCATCGGCCGACCTCGTTCCAGATTTCTTCGAAGCGCTCTGCGCCGACAAAGATCCGAGCTTCGGAGGGAAGGGCCTCCAGCACGACCTGCGTCGGCACGCCGATCTCGCGGGCAAGCGTCTCGACGACACCGTCGGGCTTCTCCGCAAGCCGGTCGCGCAGCAAGGCCTGCTTGGCCGAGAAGGAAGCGGCGGCTTCCGTCTTCTGCATCGCCATCGGTTCACTCCGCCGCCAGCGCCGGGCCGCGGTTGTCCTCCACGAGCACAGCCAGGAACCCCTCGAACTCCGGGTGACCGAGGAGGTTCAGCGAGGCGCCCTTGCCGGCGTTCGCATGAGCCTTGCGGAACTGGTCCGAGGTCGTCCAGTGCGTGAAGTCGGCCTGAGTCGCCCAGACCGTGTGGGAGGAGTAGAGCGTGTGATCCTCGCGCTCCGGCCCACGCAGGAGCGAGAACTCGACAAAGCCGGGTAACTCGTGAAGATAGCTCTTGCGCGCGCGCCAGACCTCCTCGAACGCGCTCTCCTTGCCCTTGGCTACCTTGAACCGGTTCATGGCGATATACATGGTCTTACTCCTCTTTCGGGTTAGCGCAGGTCGTAACGAAGGCTGATCGTCACGGTGAAGCTGGTTGGTCCGCCATCGGGGATCGGCGGGAAGGGCTGGGCGCGACGCACGGCGGCGAGCGTCGCGGCGTCGAGAATGGAATGACCGGAGCCGTTCGACAGGCCGGAGCCGGTGACACGACCTGCGCGGTCGAGCGTGATCGTCACGGCATTGCGGCCGGTCACGCCCCGGTCCTGAGCCTGTTCTGGATAAGTCTTGTAGCGGGTGAGATGCGCGACGAGCCGCGTGCGGTAACTCGACATTGCGGCGGTTCCGGCTTGTGCGCCCGCGCCGCCGCTGCCACCCCGCGCCGAGGCTCGGCTGCTTACAGACGATTGGCCTTCACCCTGTCGGCCCTGCGCTTCGCGAAGCTTCGGTATGCGGGGTTCGAGCTTCCCTGGCGGTCGCGATGGCCTTGCCTTGGCGACGGGACCCGCTTTCTGAACAGCCATACGGTTCGCGATCGGCTTCGGCGGCAGGAGATCCGGTGCAAGGGCTGGCGTCGGGAGATCCAGCCTCGGCACGAGAAGTTCCGCCGGCATGTGCGGGACGTCCGGCGGACTGGGCTCGGGTAACTCGACCGAAGCGGGAGGAAAAACGGGGGTCTCGACCTGGGGAACTTCGGCCACCGCGAAATCGAGCTCGGACAGGCGTCCTCCCTGCAGGGTGGCATTGGCCTCGACCTCGCCGACCAGCATGACCTCTGTCGCGGACGGCGCTCCGCCCCGCTCCGTCAGCGGGCGGATTGCGGAAGGTATGAGCATGAAAGCCGCCAGTGCGAAGCCGGCGTGGAGGGTTGCTGAAAGGCCGAACCCGACCCGGTGGCGGCTCGGTCGTGCGCGGCGCGGCAAAACCGACACGCCGCCGTTCGGCAGACCACCGGCGATGCTTTGGCCGGGGAGAGCCTCGGGAAGCGCCCGCGACGCGGGGCCGATACCGCCCGCCGTGCTTTCAAGGGATGCGTGCCGCCAGAGTTTCGGCACGATCGCCATTGCCGGATGGGAGAGGGTTGTAGAAAGATCCGCGACCGATGCACCCGCCTGCCGCCGGATGTCGAGATCAGGCAGGGGCGACAGGGGTCCGAGGCGCGCCGGACGCATGGGTCAGATCCCCAGCCGGGTGGTGAAGCCGAACTTCGTCACAAGGCCCGGCGAGCGGTCGCCGTCACGATAGCGCCGGTAGCGCACATCGCCGATGTTCTCGACAAGCGCGAAGAAGCGCGAATCCTTGGCGAACTCGTAGGAAACATTGGCATCGACGAGTGCGTAGGCCTTGGAGGCATTCGCGGCGATCGAGGCTGCCGGCAGGCGATTTTGCTTCGCCACCAGCGTCACCCTTCCGCCGAGGACGAGCTTCTCGTCGAGAAAGCGAAGGCCGCCCGCGAGCGCGATCTTGTCGGGATAGACCGACTCCAGCGGCTGGTCGAGCGTCAGGTTGTCGCCGCGAACCATCGAGCCGGAGAGCGAGGCGAACCAGCGGCGTGCATCATAGGCGATCTCCCCCTCGATGCCGCGCAGGCGAGCCCGCGCGATGTTGCGATAGGTATAGGTAGCATCGGCGCAGCCGGCGGGAATGAAGGGATTTCCGCAATCGTTGCCCGGATCGCTGAAGACGCCCTCAATGTAGTTGTTCACCCGGTTCTGAAACACCGAGAACTTGCCGCGCAGCCGGTCACCTTCCTTCAGCACGTTGTCGAACTTGAGATTGAGGCCCGCCTCAAGCGTCTTGCCGATCTCCGGGCGGAGATTGGGGTTTGGGATGAAGGTGAAGGTGGAGGGAACCGGGTGAAGCCCGTTCACCAATGTCTCGGTGATTGCCGGGGCGCGATAGCCTTCCGCATAGGTCACATAGGGTTGGATGCCCTCGATGATCGTATAGCCGAGCGTCAGTTTGGGCGAAACACGCTGGCCGCTCGATGAATTGCCGCCGCCGGCGAGTTCGTAACCGTCGAAGCGCAAAGCGGTAATGAGATCGAACCGGTTCCACTGGAGATGGTTCTGAATGAACGAGCCGTAGACGAGGCGACGCCCGCCGGGGGTGGTCTCGTCGCCGTTCGAGAACGGGTCGGAGGTCTTGACCCGATCCTCGAAGAAATCCGCGCCGTAGGTCAGCGCCATCTTCACCGCGCCGAACGTGAAGCGGGAGGTGTTGCTGGCATCGACGCCATAGGTCGCGATCTTGAAAAAGCGCTTGTTGCCGATCTGCGCCGGTGTGCCGCTGATGCGGGCCTGGTCGGTGTCGGTTGTGGTCCGGTAGGCCGAGACATTCAGGTTCAGCCAATCGTTGTCGGGCCGGGAGAAACTGTAGCTCGCAACAAGGTTCGAGGTGCGCACGTCGTTGGTCCGGCGCGGCGAGGTGCTGGTGCCGAGCCCGTTGGCGAAATCGTACTTCTGAAGCTGGCCGGAAAGTTTGATCGTGTGTCCGTCGCCCGGTGTCAGAACGATCTTGCCGAGGCCGGAGACCAGTTCCTGTCCGGAATCGCGGATCACGTTGCCGCCGCCATCCTTGTAAGCATTGAGGTCGCGGAATGAGAGACCCAGCAGGGCGGAGGCCCAGTCGTTCGCGCGCATCGCGCCGATGCCATGACCGTAGACGCCGTTCTGCCGCCCGCCGAGAACGCCGGTAAACCCGAGCTCGGTCGCGAATTTCTCACCGGGGCGGAGAATGTCGCGCGGCTCGACCGTCGTGAAGGAGGCGACACCGCCGATGGCGCCCGAGCCGTAGACGTTTGCGACCGGGCCACGCGTGACGTCGATCATCCGGATGAAGGCCGGATCGAGGAAGAACGCGCCGTTCGCGTTATGACCCGACCGTTGGAAGTTCTGGCGCGCGCCGTCGATCGTCACCGCGACCCGGCCGAAGTCCTGAAGGCCGCGGATGTTGATCGAGGTCGCGGGATCGTTCGGATTTTCCTGTGTCGTGACGCCGGGTATCTGGCTGATGATCGTGCCTATGCGCTGGGGCGTCTGCCGTCGGATTTCCTGCCGGTTGGTCACGGTTACCGGTGCAAGCGCGTCGACCGAACGTTCCTCGGTGCGTGTCGCGGTGACGGTGATGTCTTCCAGCGGCGCTTCAGTTGCCGGTTGTGCCTGTCCGAATGCCGGACCGGCAAAATTCAAGGCGCCAAGAGCGAGAAGTGAAACGGACGCTGCCAGCGCCCGGCGGTGAGCAATACCCATGTTTGGCCCCAACCCGGAAAGGAGATTTCTGGCTGGCTGGCTGGGGCGGGAACCGTCCGAAGCTGGCTGGCTTGGTGTCGATGGAGCGGTCGGCGCATGTGCTCGCTTCGAGCGCCCCTTGACCCCCGATAGAGTTTCTGACACTCAGAGTCAACAAGCTATCTCTTTGAAATAACTCAGTTTTTATTCGTTCTAAACTGAGTTCCACTTTGGAATTCCTCCAACATGAACCGTCAACCTGATGAAAACAAACGGCCATCGGGCGCCGCTGATACCCTCTCTGGAGGACATTCGGGGCTCGATGAAACGCCACGCCGGATCGAGGTCTCCGACCTTGTCGGCGGGCGGCGTGAGGCGATCCTGATCCACAACGGCGAGGCATACCGCCTGCGCCTCACCGCCAACAACAAGCTGATCCTGACGAAATGAGGTCGGTGATGATGAATATTTCAGCGCGGTTCGCCGTCCTCCGCGGGGTTGCTCTCCTCGCCCTCGCGTTTGCCGGGATGGTGTCGGCTTCGGCTGCCGAGCTTGTCCGGAAGCGTGTCGTCGCTGCGGGGGGCGTGATTACGGAAATCGTTCATGCGCTCGGGCGCGAGGATTGGCTGGTCGGGGTCGATACGACGAGCCTGCACCCGCCTGAGACGCTCAAGCGATTGCCGAATGTCGGCTATGTCCGTGCGCTGTCGGCCGAGGGTGTTCTCTCGCTTCGGCCGGATCTCGTCATTGCGCTCGAAAGCGCCGGGCCGCCCGATGCCTTGCGTCTGCTTGCGGAAGCCGGGGTCGAGATCCGGCGCATCGGCGAGGATTATTCGGCGGCGGGAATCGTCAACCGCATCCGGATCGTCGGCGAGCTTGTCTCGGCGCCGGAACGTGCTGCGAAGCTTGCCGGTGCCGTCGAGAGGCGTTTTGCGGAACTCGCCACCCTGCGCGCGAAAATCGAAGCCCGGAAGCGGGTTCTGTTCGTGCTTTCGCTCCAGAACGGGCGTGTCATGGCTGGCGGGCGCAATACCTCGGCGGACGCGATCGTCGCGCTAGCGGGGGGGATCAATGCGGCGGAGGCGGTCGAGGGTTTCAAACCGATTTCTGACGAGGGCCTGATCGCAGCCGCGCCGGATGTGATCGTCATGATGAGGCGCGGCGAGCAGACGGCACCGAATGCGGCGGAAATCTTTTCGCTTCCCGCTTTCAAAGGCGTCCCGGCGGCACGGGAACGGGCGCTGGTTGTGATGGACGGCCTTTACCTGCTCGGGTTCGGCCCGCGCACACCGGACGCAGCCGGCGACCTCATGCGCGCGATCTACGCTTCGAAGACAGGGAGCGCGCCGTGAGCGGGACGCTCTTCGATTTCTCCGCGATCACGTTGCTCGAAGCGAGGGCCCGGCGACGGGCGCAGGCGGCGATGGGGCTCTGCGCGGTCGCGCTCGCTATGCTGGCGGCGCTCTCGATCGTGAACGGGGCGGTATCGGTGCCGCTGGCAGATCTCCCCCGCGCCCTCTTCGGCGCGGGGGAAGGAGCGGAGCGGTATTCTCTCGTCGTCCTGAACATCCGCCTGCCGCGAACGCTCCTCGTGATACTGGTCGGTGCGGCGCTCGCTCTCTCCGGCGCGATCATGCAGGGGCTGTTCCGCAATCCGCTGGCCGATCCGGGCCTCGTCGGGGTATCCTCCGGAGCGGCGCTCGCGGCGGGGATCACCATTGTGTTGGGAGACCTCCTTATCGGTGCGAGGGCTGGCAACCTGCCTTTTGCCCTCCTGCCGTTCGGCGCGTTTCTCGGCGGGCTGGCCTCGACCTTCCTGCTCTATGGTATCGCGACCCGCCGCGGCCGGACCTCGATTGCGACGATGCTGCTCGCGGGGATCGCGCTCGGCGCGCTTTCCGGGGCGATGTCCGGGTTCCTCTCGTTCCTGTCCGACGACCGGCAGTTGCGTGATCTCACCTTCTGGGCGCTTGGCAGCTTCGCGGGTGCAAGCTGGACGAAGGTCTCGGCGGTTGCGCCGGTGGTGCTCGTCCTGGCGTCCGGTGCGCCGTTTCTCGCGCGCGGACTCAATGCCCTGGCGATCGGAGAGGCGGAGGCCTATCACCTCGGTTTCAGGGTTCAGGCCATCAAGGCCGCATCGATCGTGCTCGTCGCGCTCGCGGTCGGTGTCAGCGTGGCGGCGGCGGGCGTCATTGGTTTCGTCGGCATCGTCGTGCCGCATCTCGTCCGGCTCGGGCTTGGGGCGGACCATCGCACGCTCCTGCCGCTTTCAGCCATGGGCGGGGCAGTGCTGCTGATGGCCGCCGATCTCGTCGCGCGCAGCGTGGTCGCGCCGGCGGAACTCCCGATCGGGATCGTGACGGCGGCGATGGGCGCGCCGTTCTTTCTCTGGCTGCTGCTCCGGCGCGAGACAGGAATCGAATGATGGGTGCGGTTATCGAGGCCCGCGCGGCAGGCTATTCCGTTCACGGCCAGGCGCTGGTCCGCGCCGCTTCGCTGGCGCTGGAGAATGGGCAGATCACGATCATCATCGGCCCGAATGGTGCTGGCAAGAGCACCTTCCTGAAGCTTCTGAGCGGCGAACTCGCGCCGGATAGTGGCGAAATTCGCTCGCTCGGGTCGGATATTGGTGTCCTTCCGCCGTGGCGGCTGGCTTGCCGCCGCGCGGTGATGGCGCAGGCGAGCCGCCTTGCGTTTCCGTTTCTTGTACATGAGATTGTCCGCATGGGACTGGAAGGGCACGGCTGCCCCGAGGCAGGTCGTTCGGCCCGGAGGGTCGAGGAGGCGCTCGTCCGTGCCGATGCCGTGCACCTCGCCGGCCGGCAATACCAGACGCTGTCCGGCGGCGAGCAACAGCGCGTGCAGTTCGCGCGTACGCTGTGCCAACTGGAAGCGGGACGCAGGGTCGAACCCCGGCAGGCGCTCCTGCTCGACGAGCCGATCGCGAGTCTCGATCTCTGTCACCAGCTCGCGCTGATGGATGTGGCGAGAGAAGCGGCGCATCATGCGGGCGTCGCCGTTCTCGCGGTGCTGCACGATCTCAACCTCGCCGCGCATTACGCCGATCGTCTCGTGGCGATGGATGGCGGGCAAATCGTGGCCGCCGGTGCTCCAGCCGAGGTGATGACGCCCGCGCTGATCCGCTCGGTTTTCCGGGTCGACATGGAGAGCATGCCGCCCGTTGCAACGCCGGCGATCCTGCCGCAGTACTGCCGGCGGATCGATGGTCCGGCAGCGGCCTAGCCCTCCGGCGGGGCGGGCGGCGAATAGGAGCAGCGGTCGGGCTTGATATCGAGCAGCGGCGTGCCATCGACGCAATCGAGGCTGCGCACCAGGAGCGCATCCGGCTCGACCGCGACGAGATCGACCAGCGAGGTCGCGATCGGGTTGGGGCGCACAGGCGAGCGCAGGGCGAAGGTGCCACGCGCGCCCTTATCTCCGTGTGGGCTTTGCACCAGGAGATCGCGCCGCGCCTGATGCATCCAATAGAGAAGTTCGACGCGGCGGTAGTTCTCCAGCCCCTTGAGCGCTGGCCGCCAACGTTCGTCGACCTCGACGCGGCACAGCGGCCCGTCGCCCATCCCCTGGCGCGGGCATTCGTTGCGCGTCGGATAAGGCGTGCGGATGCGACCGATGAAATAAATCCCGGCGTCAGTTGCTTCCGGCAGGGGCGTCTCCGTCTCGCCGGGGCGGGTCGTATCCCAGTCCATCTTGTCCTCGTACGTTCGCAAGTTCGATTGTCCTAGCCGAACGGCCATGCTTGCGCCAGCAGCGGCGGGTTGCCTTTCCCGGCTGGCCGCGCAAGATCAGTGTATCGACGAGTTCAGCATAGGGAAGAACCTTGGGCCGGTCCTTGATCTTCATGATGTCCGGCGGCGGGCATTGTTTTTCGCAAGGCGCCTGACGATGCGCCTCCATGCGCTCGATAGCCTCCTGCAGCCCGTTCTCGCGGCTTGCGAGCCGGTCATGCGCGAGCGACGGAAGCCGGAGAATGCCCTGGGCGCCATTCTCGCCTCGGCGGTGCGGATCGCCGCGCCGGTTCCTTCTCGCCCGCTTGCGCTTCGGGACGGTCTTGCCGTTCGCGCGGGTGATCTCGTCGGGGCTTCGCCATCCTCGCCGGTCATCCTGACGTCGATGCCGCCTCCGGTACGTGCGGGAGACCGGTTGCCGGACGGTTGCGATGCCGTGCTCGACCCGGAACTGGCGACTGGCAGCGCTCCGCTTATCGAGATCGCCGAGATGATCGCGCCCGGAACCCATGTCCGTTTTCCCGGTCACGATTTCGCGGCAGGAGAGACCATTGCGACCGCCGGCGCCCGTGTCGACGCTTCCATTGCGCTC
>DAORNC010000083.1:11038-14089 GCA_035440785.1 Rhabdaerophilum sp.
GTCGTGTTGCCGGCATCGAGGGCGTCGAGGTCCGGGTCCCGCGTGTCGCCGTCGACCTGCGGGATGATGCAATCGCCGGGTGGCTTGGGGTCGAATTAAGCCGCCTCGGATGCCGCGTGGTCGACGCGGGAGAGGCGGCCGATCTGCGCCTGCGTGCAGTGCCGGACGCCGGCCCGCGCCTTGCTGTCCGACCCGGTGAAGGCGGCTGGATCGCTCGAGAAGACGGGGAAATCATGATCGAAGTTCCTGGCCGGTTCGACGGTGCGATGAGTGTTTACGCCCTGCTTGTCCTGCCAGTCCTTGCCAAGCTCTCCGGTGTGCCTATGCGCGAGGTTGTGCTGCCGGTATCGATCAAAATCGCCTCGGCGATTGGCAGCAGCGATCTCGTGCTGCTTTTTGCCACAGACACGGTGCTCACACCTCTTTCGGTCGGCGAAATGCCATTGCGGGCGTTTGCGCGGGCCAGCCATTTTCTGGTCGTCCCGCCGGATAACGAAGGGCTTGACGCTGGCACCCCTGTTGCCGCGATATCGCTTGCAGAGCCTTTCGGGTTCGCGACGGCGTCTGAGGAATGACCGAAGATTAGCAATGAACAAGAACGACAAGGCCGGTCTCGAACAGACCCAGTTCCTGAAAATCCTGTCACGAGAGGCCGCCATCGAAGCCTTCGAGGCGGCCCTGAGGCCGTGCTCGGTAGGAACCGAAACAGTCACGTTGGACGTGTTGGCGGGCCGCGTTCTGGCGCAGGATGTCGAGGCGCAGGTTGACGCGCCGCCGTTCGACCGTTCCGTCGTCGATGGATTTGCGGTTCGTGCCGCCGACCTTGCCGAGGCTTCTCCCGGGAATCCTGTCCTGCTTCGCCTCAATGGCGAATTGATTGCCTGCGGCGTGGAACCGCGCCTGACAGTCGGGGCCGGAACGGCCACCCCGATTTCAACCGGCGGACCGATACCGCGCGGAGCGGATGCAGTGGTCATGATCGAGCACACCGAGCCGGGAGAAGGCGCAGTGACGGTCACGCGGGCGCTCGCACCGGGGCAGAACATGGCTTTCGCCGGCTCCGACATCGCGCGCGGGCAGGTGGTGCTGCGGCAGGGCACGCGCATCGGCTCGCGCGAGATCGCGATGCTCGCCGCCGTTGGGCTCGCTCGGGTGGAAGTCTATCGCCGGCCGCGCGTCGCGGTGCTCTCGACCGGGGATGAGCTGGCCCAGCCAGGCGAGCCGCTCGGGCCGGCGCAGGTCTACGATTCGAACGGCCCGATCGTTGCTGCTGCACTGGAGGAAAACGGTTGCATCGCGCTGCGGTGGGGAGCGATCCGCGACGAAGAGGCTCTGCTCGAAGCCGCGATCCGCTCGGCCTTGCGCGAGGCAGACGGCGTCGTCCTTTCCGGCGGGACTTCCAAGGGCGCGGGTGATTTTACCTACCGCATCCTTTCCCGGTTCGGTCCGCCCGGCATCGTCACGCACGGCGTCGCGCTCAAGCCGGGCAAGCCGCTCTGTCTTGCGGTGTGCCAAGGCAAGCCGGTGGTCGTGCTGCCGGGCTTTCCGACTTCGGCGATGTTCACTTTCCACGATATCGTCGCGCCGTTCTTCCGGCGCTTGGCTGGCCTTCCCGCCGAAACTGCGACGAGCGTCGAGGCAAGAGTGCCGGTGCGGATCCCGTCCGATCTCGGGC
Source organism: Rhabdaerophilum sp. (assembly GCA_035440785.1). GTDB lineage: Bacteria > Pseudomonadota > Alphaproteobacteria > Rhizobiales > Beijerinckiaceae > Rhabdaerophilum. The sequence continues at coordinate 12,714 of DAORNC010000083.1, forward strand.
GCACAGAATTCGTGATGGTCGCGCTCGCGCAAGGTGCGGATGGCCTCGTCGCGCATCCGATCGGCAAGGGGTCGGGCGCTGTCACCGCCTTTTCGCAGGCGGACGGCTTTCTCGCGATCGACGCGCTTTCAGACTCGCTGGCCGCGGGCGAACGGACACGGGTGCAGCTTTTCGCGCCGCATCTCCGCCTGCCGGATCTCGTCGTCATGGGCAGCCATTGCACCGGGCTCGATGCGGCGCTCGGTCCTTTCGAGGCGCGCGGGCTCAACGCGCGCGTCCTCGCGCTCGGGAGTCTCGGCGGCCTTTCGGCACTGGCGCGGGGCGAGTGCGATCTCGCGCCGATTCATCTTCTCGATCCCGCGGCCGGCGAATACAACCGCCCCTTCCTCCGGCCCGGCATGGTACTGATCCCCGGCTGGCGACGTCTTCAGGGCCTCGTGTTCCGCAAGGGCGATGCGCGCTTCGAGGGTCGCGATCTCAAGGCTGCCGCTGGCGCCGCACTCGCCGATCCCGACGCCGTGATGGTCAACCGCAATCAGGGCGCGGGCACGCGGACGTTGATCGAGGGCTTGCTTGCCGGCGCGAAGCCGCAGGGATACTGGAACCAGCCACGTTCTCATCACGCGGTCGTCGCGTCCGTGGCGCAGGGCCGCTCGGATTGGGGCGTTGCGATCAAGCCGCTCGCCGAGGCGGCCGGGCTGGGGTTCATTCCGCTTGCGGACGAGCACTACGATTTCGCGGTTGCCGCCGAGCCCGTGCGGCCTGGGATGATCGATGCGTTCCGGGCCTCGCTCGCGGAAAGCGCGGAACGGCTGCTCGCCCTGGGCTTCGATCCGCGCTAGGCGCCGATTTCCTGCCGGATGAATCGCACGAAGGCCGAATCGTCGGCATAGGCGATGTCGATGCGCAGGCCTGGACGCATCTTGTTACGCTCGGGAATGAAGACCGGTCCCGGTGAGATGGAAATCCTCTGCTGGTAGGCATTGTCCAGCCGGCGCCAGTTCGTTGACCCCTTCCGGCGGTTCCGTCCAAAGGCCGTAGCCGGGGGACAGTGGTACGAGAATCGGCAGGTCCAGCCGCTCATACGTGCTTCGCGCCCAAGGCGAGGCGCGCACGATTCGTTCGCGCAGCTGGCCGAGACGATGCGGCTGAGCCCGAAGCTATAAGCTCGCTCATCACTCGCTCGAGGTAGCCGGAGCTGCAAGGCCGATTTCCTGACACGAACACCGGCGGACTTCGCCACGATCATCGATTAATTCGATGTCAGCGGCAACCGCATGGCGCCGAGCCACATCAACAAGAAGGGTGCGGTATCGCTGCTATATCTCCCGCGCGCTCCTTGATGGCGAGCCCGAGCATGCGAAAGCCAATCCAGA
>DAORNC010000084.1:0-1028 GCA_035440785.1 Rhabdaerophilum sp.
GGAGACGATGACGATCTGCGCATCCGGATTGACCTGAAGCAGGCTCCCGGCCGTCTCGACACCGTCGATGCCCGGCATGTTGAAATCGCAGAAGATCACGTCGAATGTCGCTCGGTGGGCCCAGGCCAACGCTTCCTCGCCACTTGCCGCTTCCTGCAATTCGATGCGGAACTGCGAGCGTGCGAGAATGCGTGCCATGAGCTTGCGCGCCGTGCCACTGTCATCGACAAGGAGCACACGGGTCATCCGCTGCAGCCGGCGATACGCCAGGATCGCGTTGATGACTTCGCCTGGGGCAAACGGCTTCAGCATGAATTCGTAAACACCGACCTTGCGCCCGAGTTCGCGCACGGTCTCGGAATGCATGCCCGACATCAACACCATGAAGGGGCGGTGATCGCGCGAACCAAACGCGTGGACCAGCGCCTCCGGACCGGAAATACCCGGCAATTGGACATCGCAGAAGATGATGTCGATGCGCGCGTTGCGCATGATCTCCAGCGCCTCGCTGCCATTATCCGCCTCAATGACGACGAAGTTACCGTCCATCTTGTCGAGCGCGGACCGGACAGCGGCACGCGCGACAATCTGATCGTCTACGATCAGGATGCGGGTCGGCGCGGCACCATCCGATGCAGCCGGAACGGCGGTCGAAACTACCAATGGCATGACAAATCCTCAGGACAAGAACTTTGCAACCATCGGTTTAATTAATGGTTGATGCCGGCAACTTTAGGTCCAGCGTTCCAACGACCGTTCGTCCTCATCGCGGGCAGATACCCAATCACCCGCACTTCCGTCGATTCCGTGCTCCTTCTTCCAGAACGGGGCGCGCGACTTCAGGAAATCCATGACAAACTCGGCCGCTTCAAATGCAGCGCGACGGTGGGTCGATGCGGCAATCACCAACACGATCTGTTCGCCGGGCCTGATTTTGCCGAAGCGATGCACGACCGTCAGACCTAGCACGGACCAGCGGCGCCCGGCCTCCGCGCCCCCGTGCAGGTCGAAGCTCACGATCGTGCCGA
>DAORNC010000084.1:1038-3097 GCA_035440785.1 Rhabdaerophilum sp.
CCATGCCGGGATAGTGCTCGAGTTCGAGCGCGGAAAGCGCGCCACCTTCGTCCCGGCAATAGCCAACAAAGGATACAACTCCTCCGATATCCCTGCGTCCTTCGGTCAGATGGGCGATTTCGGCTGCGAGGTCGAAATCCCCGCTCTGGATGCGAATCTGCGCGACGACCATGTAGCGCCCTTATCCGCCGGTCATCGGCGGGAAGAAGGCGATTTCCCGCTCCGCACCGAGCAGGCTTTCGGGTTTCACGTGCTTTCGGTCGAGCGCGGCACGGATGATTTCTGGCCGCTCGAAAGCATAGGCATATTCCTCGCCAAGCGCGGCGAGATGGTGCAGGGCATCGGCGACCGTCTGGACCGTCGCCGGGAAGGCGATTTCTTCCTCCGGCTTTCCGATGCGCTCGCGCAGCCAGGCGAAATAAACGACCTTCATCGCCTCACCCTTCCTCGTCCATCAGGTGGCGGACGGAGGCCTTCATATAGTCGTAGCCGGTCACGATGGTCAGAAGTGCGGCGATCCAGAGCAGGATGAGGCCGATCCAGTTGGTCCAGCCCACCGGCAGGATGTCATCGCCCGCCTTTCCGGCTATCAGGAAACCGACCGAGACGATCTGCGCGGTCGTCTTCCATTTCGCGAGGCGCGAAACCGGAACGGAAATCTTCACTTCGGCAAGAAATTCGCGGAGTCCAGAAACAAGGATTTCGCGGCTGAGGATCACGATCGCCGCCCATATCGACCAGGAGCGGATCGAACCATCGGCCACCAGCATCAGAAGGCAGGCAGCGATCAGCAGCTTGTCCGCGATCGGATCGAGCATCCGGCCGAGCGAGGATTGCTGCGCATAAACGCGTGCGAGATAGCCATCGAGATAATCGGAGATCCCGGCGACCGTGTAGAGGCCGAGCGCATACCAGCGCATCACGGGATCGCCTGGCCAGAACAGTAGGCCGACGATCAGCGGAATGGTGACGATCCGCCCATAGGTCAGGAGGTTGGGCAAAGCGATGGCAAGGCGCCGCCGGCTTGGCTTCGCCCGGTTCACCGCTTCGCTGGAGGAACCCTCGTTCATATCCTCTTAGCACCATGCAGGCGGGCCGGGGTCAAGCGTTCCGATGCCGCATTCCCTGCTTCTCAGTTCAGCTTCTCGTGAAAGAAATCATAGACCAGCCGCGCCGTCGCCTCGTTGATTCCCGAAACACGGGCCAGATCGGCATAACTCGCCCGGCTTACGGCCTTGGCTGTTCCGAAATGCAGCAACAGCGCCCGCTTGCGTGCCGGACCGATGCCGGGAACCTCATCGAGCGGGTTCTTGACCATCTCGCGCTTCCTCTTCGCCCGATGCGTGCCGATCGCGAATCGATGCGCCTCGTCGCGGAGGCGCTGGATGAAATAGAGCGTCGGATCGCGCGGCGGCAACTTGAAGGGTGTTCGGCCCGGAATAAGGAAGGTTTCCCGCCCCGCATCGCGATCCGGCCCCTTGGCGACACCGATGAGCGGCACATCCGCGATTCCAAGATCCGCAAGCACGCCGCGAACCGCCTCGACCTGCCCCTTGCCACCGTCGATCAGCACGAGATCCGGCCATTGCGGTAGGCTGTCGGGATCGTCGAGCGTCGCCTCGCGCGGCGCCTCTTTCACGAGCCGCGAGAACCGGCGCTGCATCACCTCGCGCATCATGCCGTAGTCGTCACCCGGCGTGATCTCCTCCGAGCGGATGTTGTAGGTGCGGTAATGCGCCTTCGAGAACCCGCGCGGGCCGGCGACGATCATCGCGCCGACGGCATTGGTGCCCATGATGTGCGAATTGTCGAACACATCGATGCGGCGCGGCGGCTTTTCGAGACCGAAGGCTGCGGCAACACCTTCGAGCAGCCGCGCTTGGCTCGCGCTTTCGGCAAGGCGGCGCCCCAACGCTTCCTTCGCGTTGGTCAGTGCATGGTTCACCATGTCGCGCTTCTCGCCGCGTTTCGGCACAAGGATTTCTACCTTGTGCCCGGCCCGGATCGTCAGCGCCTCGGCCAGCAACTCGCGGTTCTCCACCTCCTCGCTCAGCATCAC
>DAORNC010000084.1:3136-5374 GCA_035440785.1 Rhabdaerophilum sp.
TGGCCGAGGAAGGAATCGAGCACCTCGCCGGGCTCCAGTGTCCGGTCGGCACGCGGGAAGAAGGCGCGGTTACCCCAGTTCTGTCCGGTGCGGAAGAAGAAAACCTCGATGCAGAACTGCCCGGCCTCGGCATGGATCGCGAAGACGTCTGCCTCCTCGACACCGGCCGGATTGATGTCCTGGCTCGCCTGCACAGCGGAAAGCCCGGCGAGACGGTCGCGCAGGCGCGCCGCGCGCTCGAAATCGAGATCCTCGGCCGCCGCCATCATCTCCGTTCCGAGTTTGTCGCGGATCGTCCCGCTCTTGCCGGAAAGGAAAGCCTTCGCCTCATCGACAAGAGCGCCATAATCCTCAAGCGCGATCTCGCCGGTACAGGGCGCGGCGCAACGCTTGATCTGGTTCAGCAGGCAAGGTCGCGAGCGGTTTTCGTAGTAACTGTCCGAACAAGTCCGCAGCAGGAAGGCGCGCTGGAGCGCGTTCAGCGTGCGGTTGACCGCCTGCGCCGAGGCAAAGGGTCCGAAATAGCTGCCTTTGCGGTTGCGCGCGCCGCGATGCTTAAGGATCTGTGGTGCCGCGTGATCGCCGGTGATGACGATGAACGGGAACGACTTGTCGTCCCGCATCAGCACATTGTAGCGTGGTTTGAGCTGCTTGATGAGATTGGTTTCGAGCAGCAGCGCCTCGGTCTCGGTCGTCGTGGTGACGAACTCCATCGCCACCGTTTCGGCGATCATCCGTCCGATGCGGTTGTTTGGCGCATCACCCCGCGCATAGGCCGAGACGCGCGCCTTCAGGTTCCTTGCCTTACCGACATAGAGCACCTCGCCGTCGCCGTTCAACATCCGGTAGACACCGGGCGAACCCGGCAGCGTCTCCCAGAAGGCGCGGATCACCGCGATGCCCGATTGCAGGCGCTGTGGGGTCGCCTCGATCTCCGGCGTCTCCTCTTCAACGACGACGGCCTCGTCCTCGATCTCGTCGTCGAGATCGGGCCATTCCGGCGGTTGGGCGGGAGGACGGGCGGACATGGAGCGAGAAATAGGCGGTTCACGTCGAAGCGCAAAGGGGCGTGGGGCTGTTTTCCTGACAGATTTCGCCCGGTGCGCTGGCGCACGGCGGTGCGGGGTTTGCGGGTTTAGGGTCTGATCATGGCCGAACGGAGAAACACCGGCCACCGAGTTGAAGCCCGAACCCGAACCCCCAAGTTCCGAACCCCACAGGAGACCACCATGACCCTCGCCAAGAAGACCCTCACCGCCGCCGCTGCCGCCCTCACCCTCGCGGTTGCCGCCGTTCCCTCCGCCGAAGCCAAGTTCCACCGCGGTGGCTGGCTCGCCGCCGGCCTCATCGGCGGCGCCGTGATCGGCTCGACGATCGCCGCCAACCGCGCCTATGCCGCGCCGGGCTACTATGTCTCCGGCGGTGACTGCTACACCGTCCGCAACCGCGTCTGGGACGATTACCGCGGCCGCTTCGTCATCGTCCGCCGCACCGTGTGCGATTGATCTCTCCCCCCGGTGCGGGTTGCCCCCTGCCCTATCCCCTTCCCGCACCAAACTCGCCCCGCTTCCCAAAAGGAGGCGGGGTTTTTCGTCAAACCCGAACCTAGCCCGGATAAACCGAAATCTCGATGAGGTTCCGATCGGGGTCGCGGATATAGACCGAGCGAATCGGCCCGTTCGCGCCCGTACGATCGACCGGGCCCTCCTCAATCACAACGCCGCAGGCCTTGAGATGGGCCACGACTTCATCAAGACCGACGCTCGCGATGAAACAGAGATCGCCGGAGCCGGCGGTCGGATTGAGCGCTTTCGGTTCGAATTCCCGCCCGACCTCATGGAGATTGATCTTCTGCCGCCCAAATTGCAGCGCCTTGCGGCCTGCGCCGAACGTCACAACCTCCATACCCATGACACGGGCGTAGAAGGCGCAGGCGCGCTCGATATCCGCTACCGTCAGGACAAGATGGTCAAGGCGGTCGATCTTCATGAGTTTCTCCCAGAGCTGGCTGCAGGCGAGCGCCCGCCCAGCCTCATGACAGGGCAGCCGAAGGTCAATGCGCGCAGATGCCAGATGCCAAAATACTGGCGGACAGGGAGGGATTCGAACCCTCGATAGAGTTGCCCCTATACACGCGTTCCAGGCGTGCGCCTTCAACCACTCGGCCACCTGTCCACCGCGCGCGCCGAAAAGGCGCACGCGAATTCTTTTCCACCATGGACGCGATGCCCTAGCATC
>DAORNC010000084.1:5408-10966 GCA_035440785.1 Rhabdaerophilum sp.
CCTGTCCACCGCGCGCGCCGAAAAGGCGCACGCGAGACGCGCCTTATGGCGGGCGTCGGAGGAAAAAGCAAGAACTTCGCCGGACTTTCGCGCCGATGCGCGGAGACCTTCCCACTTGCTCGCCCGAACGGGCTTCCTCGCCTCTTCTCTCCGTTCCTGACCAGTGCTATTCGCAAGACACGACGAGGAGATTCCCATGTTCGAACGGTTGCTGGAACGCTTCATTTTCACGAGCCGGTGGTTGCTGGCACCGTTCTACGTCATGCTGGTCGTCGCGCTCGCGGGGCTTCTCGTCAAGGCGGGCCAGGAAACCTGGCACTTCCTGACCCATGCCGTCGCGGCCTCGGAATCCGATGTCATCCTCGGTGTGCTTGCGCTCGTCGATCTCACGCTGACCGGATCGCTCATCATCATCGTGATCTTCTCGGGCTACGAGAATTTTGTCTCGAAAATCGATGTCGAAGAGACGGTTGATTGGCCCGAGTGGATGGGCAAGATCGATTTCACCGGCCTCAAGCTCAAGCTGCTTTCCTCGATCGTCGCGATCTCGGCGATCCAGGTGCTCAAGGCCTTCATGAACGTGCGCAACATTTCCGACCGGGATCTCGCATGGCTGGTCGGGATTCATCTCGTCTTCGTGGTTTCGGGGCTCCTTATGGCGATGACCGACCGGGTCTCGGGCGAATCGCACGGCGGGGATCACTAGTCCCGCAAAGAGGCGCCGCTCAAGCCGCGCGGTTGGCGATATCCGCAGTAAGAATCGCGTAGAGCGCGGCGGGATCGTCGGTCTGCCGCAGCTTCTGGACCAACTGGGAATCGCGGAACAGCCGGGCGATGCGGGCCAGAGCCTGAAGATGGTCTGCGCCAGCGTCTTCCGGCGCGAGAAGCACGAAGACAAGATCGACCTGCTCCCCATCGAGCGCCTCGAAATCGACCGGCTTCTGCAACCGGGCGAACAGGCCGACTAGCCGATGCAGCCCGGCGATCCGCCCATGCGGTATGGCCATGCCCTGCCCGATTCCGGTGGTGCCCAGACGTTCGCGCTGGAGCAGGGTTTCGAAGATCGCCCGCTCCGGCAAGCCGGAAATCCGCGCAAGCTGCCCCGACAGGTCCTGCAGGACCTGTTTCTTGCTGGCACCCTTGATCCCGGCGACAACCGAGTCGGGCGTGATGAGGGAAGCGACCGTCATGGCGTCCTATAAGCAGAATACGTGCCGGAACGCCAGACCGAACATCTGGCCCGGAGTCCCGGCAGGTTTCTCAGCCGATATCGACCCAACCGAAATGGCCGTCCTTGCGGCGATAAAGCACGTTCACCCGGTCCGTTCCGGTGTTGCGGAACACGAGCACCGGCAGGTCCGAACGCTCGAAGGCAGCGACGGCGGTCGTCACCGAGTGCTTCGGCGCGCTGGCGACCGGCTCGGCGATGATGGCGGCGCCACCGTTCACGACCTCGATGATGTCATCCTCCGCATCGTCGTGGCCGTTGACGAAGGCATCGCGCGAACCCTGAAGGTCACCGGCGTCGATCCGATCGGAACCGTGGCGGTCGCGCTTGCGTTTGAAGCGCCGCAATTGCTTGGCGATGCGCTCCACCGCGATGCCGACGCTCTGGTAGGCATCGGTCGCCTCGCCCGTGACATGCATCACCGGACCGTGATCGAAATGCACGGCGCATTCCGTCTTGAAGCCGATCCCGTCTTTCGCGACCGTCACATGGCCGGAATAGCCGGCGTCGACATATTTGCGGACCGCCTCGTTGAGTCGGAGCTCGGCCTGTCCGCGCAGAACATCCCCCAGATCGATATTTTTGCCTGAAACACGAATCGCCATGAAACTACCTCTGCTTTTCCGACCGCTGGCAATCCGGAGCCGGGCTCCGCCGCGGTCATCTTCTTGACTATGCCGGTTGCCCGGCGGCGCTGGTCTGGCATGAACGGGTGTTCTGTCAGTGCGACTCCTTTCTGCTTTCCGGCCAAGGCTACGTCCGCCCTTCCGGCAAAGTCAACGACACGGCATGCTGCCGTGCAACACGAACTTGGCGCGGATTTCTTCCAGTTTGCCTAATTTCCGGGCAGAAATGAGAAGACGACAGTCGCCTTTGGCTCGCCGCTTCAGCTCGCCTTTGCCCGGGGCGCGGCGGCGACCTTTTCGCGCCGTCGGATGGAGGACGAGGCGATACCCATGCCCTCGCGGTATTTCGCGACCGTCCGGCGGGCGATGTCGATGCCTATCGCCTTCAATTTGTCGACGATCGCGTCGTCGGAAAGGATCGCGGTCGGCTCCTCGGCGTCGATCAGCTGTTTGATGCGGAAGCGGACCGCTTCCGAAGAGACCGAAGCGCCGCCATCCGAGGAGGCGATCGCGGTCGTGAAGAAGTATTTCATCTCGAACAACCCGCGTGGCGTCGCCATGAACTTGTTGGCGGTGACGCGGCTGATGGTCGATTCGTGCAGGCTGACTGCATCGGCGATCATCTTGAGGTTCAGTGGCCGCAGATGCGCAACACCGTAGGTGAAGAACGCATCCTGCTGGCGCACGATCTCGCTCGCGACCTTGAGAATGGTGCGCGCGCGCTGCTCGAGGCTGCGGACGATCCAGTTGGCGTTGGTCCAGGCCTCGTCGACGAAGGCGCGAACCTCGCGGTCGTTGTCCGCCTTCTTGCCCGAAATCTTCGCGTAGAACGCCTTGTTTGCCACGACGCGCGGCAGGGCATCGGAATTTAGGTCGACCTGCCAGCCGCCATCGGGCGTGGGCCGCACGAAGACATCCGGTGTTACCGGCTCGGCTGGCGCGGAACCAAAGATCAGACCCGGCTTGGGATCGAGCCGGCGGATTTCGGCGATCATGTCCGCAAGGTCTTCGTCATCGACGCCGCAGAGCCGGCGGAGCTGAGCGAATTCGCGTTTGGCGAGCAGGTCGAGATGATCGACGAGCACAGCCATCGCCGGATCGAGCCGGTCGTTCTCACGCAGTTGGAGGCGCAGGCATTCGGCAAGATTGCGCGCGCCGATTCCGACCGGATCGAAGCCCTGGACGATCTCCAGCGCCAGCTCACAGCGCGCGAGCGGTACGCCGAGCCGTTCAGCCAAACCGTCGAGCGGTTCGAGGAGATAGCCAGTCTGGTCGATCTGATCGAGGATCTGCTCGGCGATCTTGCGCGTGAGGTCATCGGTATCGGTACACCCGAGCTGGTTTTCGAGGTGTTGATGCAGCGTCTCGGCAGCGGCGCAATAGGCCTCGAGGTTCGGATCGTCGCCGTCGAGCGACGGACCACGACCGGACCCGCCCGAGAGGTTCCAGAAGGGCGAATCGTTCTGCGGCACCTGCTGGTCGGCGATCGCCTCGTCCGGGAAGGCGTTCTCGAAATCGGTGCCGGTCTCGCGTTCGAGCGTGCCGCGATCTGCTGGCATGTCCTCGCGCGCCCAGTCGCCGGGTTCGGCGGTTTCGGCGGCGGCATTCGTCGCCCGGTCATCGGGCGCGATGGGCGCGTCTTCCGCGCGGGGGTCGCGTTCAAGGAGCGGGTTCTTCTCGAGTTCGGCCTCTACGTAATTCTGGAGCTCGGTGGTCGAGAATTGCAGAAGCTTGATCGCCTGCAGAAGCTGCGGCGTCATCACCAGAGACTGGCTCTGGCGCATCATCAATTTCTGCCCGATTGCCATCCTTCTCCGATCTGGCCTTTTCGAAAACCCGGCGCGAAAATCTTACCCGAACGGGCCAATCCGGCCGTTTTCACGCTCGCGAATCGTGCCCGCGCCTTTCGGCATGGATATTGCAGACATTTGCTTGCCCGTTCGTGAAGCGCAAGCGCTATCTTTTCCGGCAAGGTAAACCGGAACGAAACGGAACGCCGCTCAGAGGCGGAAATCCTCGCCGAGATAAAGCCTTCGCACGTCGGGTGAGGCGATGATCTCCTCGGGCGTTCCCTCCATCAGCACCTGGCCGGAATGGATAATGTAGGCCCGGTCGATCAGACTCAGCGTTTCGCGGACGTTATGGTCGGTGATGAGCACGCCGATGCCGCGCGCCTTGAGGTGCAGCACCAGATCCTGAATATCGCCGACCGCGATCGGGTCGATGCCGGCGAAGGGTTCGTCGAGCAGCATGAATTTCGGCCGGCCGGCGAGGGCGCGGGCAATCTCGCAGCGTCGCCGCTCGCCGCCGGAGAGGGCGATGGACGGCGATTTTCTCAGTCGCGTGATCGAGAACTCCTCAAGGAGCTGGTCAAGTTCGTAATCCCGCTTCTTGCGGTCCGGCTCCACCACCTCGAGCACGGCCCGGATATTGTCCTCGACCGAAAGCCCCCGGAAAATCGAGGCCTCCTGCGGCAGATAGCCGATGCCAAGCCGCGCGCGGCGATACATCGGCAGCGAGGTGATGTCGAACCCGTCGAGCAGGATCTGACCCTGATCGGCCGGAACGAGGCCGGTGATCATGTAGAAAACCGTCGTCTTGCCGGCCCCATTCGGGCCGAGAAGGCCTACGGCCTCGCCGCGTCGCACATTGAGACTCACATCGCGCACGACCTGTCGCTTGCCGTAGGTCTTGCCGAGCGAATAGGCCGCCAGAATTCCCTGACCGGAAACGCCGTCCGCGCCATCTGCTGCGCGTGCTGCGCCCGGAAGACGCACGGCAACACGCCCACCCGGCGGCGCCGGAGCGTCTTTCTGTCCACCCTTTCCGTCCTTGTCCGCCGCATTCTTCCGGCGGAGCCATCTGCCCAGCACCCGTCCTGCTCCACCGTGCCCTTCGGCAGGAGCTGATACCCGCCAAACGCGAAACCGATTTATTGTTCTGATCTAACCCAGTTTGGCGAGCGCGTCACGCGCCGCTCACGAACCGCATTCGCCGTTCGATTTCTTCTTGTCCTCGCTTCCGGGCGTGAAGATGCCCTGAACGCGCCCTTTTCCACCAGCATCGACCGTGGCCTTGCCGGTCTTGATATCATAGACCGCACGCTCGCCACGCTGGACATTGTCGCAATCGGAGATGACGACATTGCCGGTCAGTGTCACGGTCTCGGCCAAGGCATCGTAGGTCATGAACTTGCCGGTCGCCGACTGCGTGCCCGAAATGATGCTCACTGGCCCGGCAAAATCGATCTTGCGGATGGAATTCTGCCCTGCGCTCGCCTTTCCACCTCCTCCTTCGCCGGATTTGTTGGAGACGTAGAAAACCGTCATGGTCGTCGACCGCAGTGTCGTCTGACCCTGAACCAGCACGACATCGCCGGAATAGACGGCGCGATTCTCCTTGTCGAAAACCTCGAGCTTGTTCGAATCGATCTTGATCGGCTCCTTGGAATTCGAACCGAACCCGGCGAAGGGTGCGCCGGATTTCTTGCCGGCCTTGGCCTTGGGCGCGGGCTGCTGGGCGGATGCCGCTGGAAAATGGAAAACCATCGCGCCCGCCATGCCGAGAAAAGCGGCGAGAACGGCATAGCGGGTGGAACGGGCGTAGCGGGCGGTCATGTCAGTTCTCAATCCGTGTTCGGCGTCGCCGCGGCAGGTGCTTCAGGCGTCTCGCCGGCACCGGACTGGCCGGCGCGCTTCTGCGGG
>DAORNC010000084.1:11039-13598 GCA_035440785.1 Rhabdaerophilum sp.
GTCCGCCTCGACATCACCCTGCGGCGATTTCACCTCGACCGGCTTGTCGGTGACGATCGTGCCGGCCTTGAACTCGATGCGGGCATCCTTCATCTTCGCGTCAACGCCGGTCTCGGTCTGCACATTGACGCCGCCATCGACCTCAAGCCGCTCGATCTTGCTGTCGTAGATACCTCGCGCGCCCTTGAGATTGGCCCAGCCTTCCTTGCCGGTCTGCATCCGCGCGGTCAGCGAATCCAGTTCCACCGTGTTCGGCGTGGTGATGTCCTGCGTCGCTGAGGTCGCGGTCAGCTCGTAGGACCGACCGTCGCGCTTGTAGCCGGAGAGCTTGGGCTTCTCCATCACGATCTTTCGGCCCTGAATCCCGACGTCGTCCGCCGCGAGATCAGGGGCGCCGAAAAGCCCAACCACACTGCGGAAGACAAAAAAAGTCAGCACGAGCGCGCTGCCAAGAGGAATCGCGCGCCGGAGAAGACGTACGCGCCGCGAGTGGCGGGCCGCGTCGATGAAGGCCGGATCTTGCTGAAGGTGAGCAGGCAGCGACGGGTCGAGTCGCCGGACGAGGCCGCGACGAGGCGTCTTCGGCAGGGGCGACAGCTCCCCTTCCGGTCCAAATTCCTGCATGGCCTGTGCGGAAGCGCCTTCCATCCGGCCTGAACCCGTCCCTCGTTGCGCGATGTCCATGCAAGGCGCACCCTGCATGGCGAAGTTATGACGAAACCACGAATTTTGCCAGTTCGCGGCAGGAAATCAGCCGGTTCCGGTTAATTCCTCCGGTTCAGCTATGCGCGAAGATATCGGTTTCCGGCCAGCCGTCGAGATCGAGCTGGGCGCGCGCCGGCAGGAAGCGGAAGCAGGCTTCGGCCACTCCGGTGCGGTTTTCCCGCGCCAGCATCACATCGAGCCTGGCCTTGAGAGCGTGAAGATGGAGCACGTCGGACGCCGCGTAGGCGAGCTGCGCCTCGGTCAAGGTTTCCGCCGCCCAGTCGGAGGACTGCTGTTGTTTCGAGAGATCGACCCCGAGCAGCTCGCGGGTGATATCCTTGAGCCCATGCCGGTCCGTATAGGTGCGCGTAAGGCGCGAAGCGATCTTGGTGCAATAAACCGGCGAAGGCATCGCGCCGAAAGTGTGCCGGAGAACCGCAAGATCGAAGCGGGCGAAATGGAACAGCTTGAGGATCGACCTGTCCTTTAGCATCGCCGTCAGATTCGGCGCCTTGCGCTGGCCCGGCGCGATCTGGATCACATCGGCGGTGCCATCGCCGAGCGAGAGCTGGACGACGCAGAGCCTGTCACGGTGCGGGATGAGCCCGAGCGTTTCGGTGTCGATCGCCACCACGGAACCCTTGGGGATGGGCCGGTCGAGATCGCCGCGATGCAGCCTGATGGTCATGGAGAAAGTCCGTTCGCAATAATGAGTTGATGCCGCTGCTTAACGCAAAAGCCTGTTCATGCCAATTTGAGGAAACGCAATTCGCCTTGTCGCCAGTGATTCAAACACTGTTTGCATTCTTGCACGAGAAACTGAAACAGACCGAGTCCATATAGGCGTTGACGCATTAATCAACACAGCAGGTCATTCATGCAGCTGCACGGCATCCACCATCTCACCGCAATCACCGCCGATGCGCGGGCCAATTATCGCTTTTATTGCGATGTGCTCGGCCTGCGTCTTGTGAAGAAAACCGTCAATCAGGACGATGTCTCCGCCTATCACCTCTTCTATGCCGATGCGGATGGCACGCCGGGCACCGACCTGACTTTCTTTGAATGGCCGATGCCCCGCGAGCGGCGCGGCACGCATGCAATCTCCCGCACCTACTTCCGGATACCGGGCGACGCGGCGCTTCGTTACTGGCGCGAGCGGATCGAGGCACATGGGTTTCAGGCGGAACGGCCCACCGAGATTAACGGGCGTGCCGCTTTCGCCTTCGACGATCCCGAGGGCCAGCGCCTCGGCTTTGTGGTTGATCCTGCCGATCCGCCCGGAACGCCCTGGGCGAAAAGCCCGGTTCCGGCCGAATTCCAGATCAAGGGTCTCGGCCCGATCGAGCTTTCGGTGCCCCGAATCGAGCCGACCGAGCAATTCGTGACGCTGGTCTACGGGATGCGGAAAACCGGAACTTTCACAAGGAAGGATGGCATCACCGTCCATGTCTACGCGATGGGCGGGGGCGGCGCGGCGGCGGAACTCCATATCGCGGAGGAACCGCACCTCGCACCGGCCCGGCAGGGCGCAGGCGGGGTCCATCATGTCGCCTTCCGCACGAAGGACGCGGCCGAGTACGCATATTGGGTCGATCGCTACACCGCGCTCGGCCTTCGCTCCTCCGGGCCTGTCGATCGCTTCTATTTCCGGAGCCTCTATATCCGCGAGCCGAACGGCATCCTGTTCGAGATCGCGACCGACGGGCCGGGTTTCCACGCGGACGAGCCAAAGGAGAGCATGGGCACGCGCCTCTCGCTGCCGCCCTTCCTCGAAGGTCGCCGCGCCGAGATCGAGGCCGGGCTCGCGCCGCTTGCTACATAGGACCGAGCGCGGCCTCGGCTTCCGCAACG
>DAORNC010000085.1:0-13032 GCA_035440785.1 Rhabdaerophilum sp.
GGCTGGCGCGGAGCGGAGGTCGACAACATCCTGCGCTTCGAAAAGGATTTCCCCGGCGCAGTGGTGATCCGGCTCGAACGCAACTACCGCTCGACTGGGCATATCCTCGGAGCGGCGTCCAAGCTCATCGAGAACAACGAAGGGCGCTTGGGCAAGACGCTCTTCACCGAAGGCGAGATGGGCGAGCGCGTCGCCGTCGCCTGCGCCTGGGATTCCGAAGAAGAAGCCCGCCAGATCGCCGACGATATCGAGGCGCTTCAGCGAAAGGGTCATCGCCTCAACGAGATGGCGATCCTCGTCCGCGCCTCGTTCCAGATGCGCGAGTTCGAGGAGCGCTTCATCACCAACGCGATTCCCTATCGCGTCATCGGCGGCCCACGCTTCTACGAGCGTGCCGAGATCCGCGATGCGCTCGCCTATCTCAAATGCGTTGCCAACGGCGCGAACGATCTTGCCTGCGAGCGCATCTTCAACACGCCGAAACGCGGGCTTGGCGATGCCGTTCTCGCCACGCTTCACGCCTATTCGCGCGAGGCGAAGGTGCCGCTGATGCAGGCAGCCCGCGTTCTGGTCGAGACCGAGGAACTCAAGCCCAAGCAGCGCGCCACCTTGCGCGAGCTGATGGAGGCGTTCGGCCGCTGGTCCGGCCTTGTCGAGACGATGCCGCATCACGAACTGGCCGAAACGGTTCTGGAAGAGTCCGGCTATACCGAGATGTGGAAGAAGGATCGTTCGGCGGATGCCACCGGACGCCTCGAAAACCTCAAGGAACTCGTGCGCTCGATGGAGGAATTCGAGAACCTCGCCGGCTTTCTCGAACATGTCAGCCTCGTGATGGAAGCGGCTTCGGGTGAGACCGACGATCGCGTCTCGATCATGACCTTGCACGCCGCCAAGGGTCTCGAATTCGAAACCGTCTATCTCCCCGGCTGGGAGGAAGGCGTGTTCCCCCATCAGCGCGCGCTCGATGAGCAGGGCAAGGCGGGCCTTGAGGAAGAGCGTCGTCTCGCCTACGTGGGCCTCACCCGCGCCAAGCAGCGCGCCAAGCTGTTCTTCGCCACCAACCGGCGCATCCACGGCATGTGGAATGCGGCCATCCCCTCGCGCTTCATCGACGAACTCCCCGCCGATCATGTCGAGGTGATGGAGGGGCAAGGCACCTTCGGCGCCAACCAGCGGCAGGCCTACGGAGGCGCCTCGCGCTTCGACCAGATCCAACCGTTTCAGGGTTCGAGCTACACGACGCCGGGCTGGCAGCGCGCGCAGGCCGCGCATTCGGGCGGCTTCCGGCCCTCCTCGGCGCCGCAGGATCCCGGCCGCCGCGGTTCGCCGAAACTGATAGAAGGCCGCGTGCTCGCCTCCTCCACCGGCTCGCCGTCGAAATTCGGCAAGGGCGACCGGGTGTTTCACGTCAAGTTCGGCCCCGGCTCGGTGGCAGAGGTGGACGGCAACAAGCTCACAGTCGATTTCGACAAGGCGGGGCGGAAGATGGTACTGGATAGTTTTGTGAGCGAGGGGTGAGGCTAACCCGAAACACTAATAAAAATTATATTTATCAGCCATTTCATCCCAATGATGATATCCTTTTTCCTGGAGCCATCGTATATCATCCTTGTATTCCCTAACATAGTATTCAATATCTTCATTTTTGATTGGCTTGTTTGTTGAAAATACAATAAACTCACCAATATAATCATTGTATAATAATGACGATTTTGATTCGAAAATATATGGAATGAAACAGTTTATTTTGACAAATTCATCAAGCTGAATGCTTAATTTTGATGTGTGGCACACGCTCATAGATTTGTCAAATTTCACAATGTCCGGAAAGTCATCATAAAAGAAAATAAGTAATTTTTCAATTACTATATCAGCCCTGTTTCAATTCAACAAAATTGTCGAGCGATATTTATTAAACAATACATCAGCGCGGATATGACTTGAATCTGCTTCGATATAAGAAAAATAATCTTTCATGGATCATTTATGCGATCAGATTGCGGGAATTTTTCCGGCATCTCAGAAAAACCAAGGAATCCAAGCCTTCCTCATATAAAAAACACAATATCCATCAGATGCGATACCATACCGAGATATTTGAACAATGACCACCACCCTCGCCCGCCTTGTCACCGACGAGGCCACCGCCAAAGCGATCGCGGATCATCTCTCGGAGCTGTTCGAGCCGGATGAGCTGGCGGCCTCCGCCTTCGAGTTTCCGGAGGACGATGCGCTGCCGACCTCCGTGCCGCGCCCGCAGAAGAAGGACATCGCGCGTCAGGATTCCCTCCGCCACGGTGCGATGGGCACCTTGCTGCCCGATGCCGAGGCGCCGTGGCTGTGCGAGCTTTATTTCGGCGAACCGCCGGATGAAGCCGCGATCCGCGCGATCATCGCCGGTGTCGCGGGCGACGAGGCCGAGGATGGCGACCTTCGACACCCTGGGGTCGGTCGTCTCGCAGAACGTGCTCGATGAGGTCGAGGCGCGGGACTGGATCGCCGCTTCCCTCGAAGGGCTGAACCCGGTCGATGCCGGGCGTTTCACCGTCCACGGCGCACATTCGCGCGATCAGCTCCGGCCCAACCGCTTCAACATCGAGATCGAGGCCGCACTCGCCTTCGGCACCGGCCATCACGGCACCACGCGCGGCTGCCTGCTGCATCTCGATGCCTTGCTCAAGCGCCGCCGCCCGCGCGATGTCGTCGATATCGGCTCCGGCACCGGGGTGCTGGCTTTCGGCGCGGCAAAAGCGCTGAAACAGTTCGTCTACGCGGGTGAACTTGACCCCGATTCCGTGCATATCGCGCGCGAAAATGCACGCCTCAACGGTGTTACCCCCTTTGTGCGCCCGGTCGTCGCCGCAGGGTTGCAGCACCCGGAGCTGCGCGCGAGCCGCACCTATGATCTCGTGTTCGCCAATATTCTCGCGCGGCCGCTCAAAGGCCTCGCGCCGGAAATCGCCCGCGCCACGGCGCCAGACGGCGAACTCATCCTCTCCGGCCTGCTGCGCCACGATGTGCCGGGGGTGCTCGCCAAGTATCGCGCCTTCGGTTTCCACCTCGTCGCGCGTCACGATCTCGAAGGCTGGGCGAGCCTGATCCTCAAGCGCGGCGGCGGCAAGCCGCGTCTTCAAGCCTGATTTATCGGCCTCAAGACGAAAAAACCCCGCCGAAGCGGGGTTCAGTCTTGAAGCGGGGAGGAAATCCGCTTCTTTTCAATCACTGATAGCCCATCTGCCGCGGATGGCGACGATCTGCCTCGCGTTGCATCTGCCGGCTTTCGGCAATCGCGGCGCTGATCGCGACGAGAGTCTCGAAAAAGCGGGCAAGGAAGGTCATGCGATCCTCCTCAGCCGCCGAACGGCAGGTCAACGGTCTCATCCTTCGCAGCGGAATTGCCACGGAAGTTGAGGCCGTAGATCATCTCGAGGCGCGCGATCTCGCGTTCCGCCGAACGCCGGCGGGACTCGACCAAGGCATTGAGGGCACGTGTGAAAAGGCTCGGCTTGGCCGCTTCGACCTTCTCCGTCTTGTCGGTTCCGGCAAGCGGAAGAAGCGCATTGGAAAATGTCATGGTAGCCATTGTCGTCTCCTACAATCAGCCTCAACAGGCGTTGCCCATGCGGGTCGTCCTGAGACTGGCGGCTGCGGATTCCGCATCCGTCGTTGGACTAAAGAATAGGAAGTTTGTGCATCGCAGCAATAGGCCCTGACGCAACCTTGATATGCGATTAACGCATATGTATTCATTAAATTGTAACTTGCCTACCTAAATTTGCATACTTTTGTCACAATTTGCCCCCCGCGCAGCATCCTGATTCAACCTTGTGCGCACCTGCACGGGAAAAGCGCAGAATGGATCGGGAGCCGCTTGCGGAGGCGGATCGTCCGTCTATATGTTTGGTTATTCTCAGAGGCATTCCCTTGCACGCCGCCCGCTTTCAGCACTTCACGACGGTCTCGCGACCGGATTTGTCCGCGCCCCGTATCGCCAGCCTGCGCGCCCGTCTGAAAGCGCAGAAACTGCACGGGCTGCTCCTGCCGCGCGCAGATATCTTCCAGGGCGAATATCTGCCGCCCTCGGAGGATCGGCTGGCTTGGCTGACCGGGTTCACGGGCTCCGCGGGGTTCTGTATCGTGCTGGAAAGGCGTGCAGCCCTGTTTGTCGATGGCCGCTACACGGCACAGGCCAGGGCTGAGGTGGACCGCACGACAATCCAGCCGGTGGCACTCGCAAGCCGCGCACCGGAGAAATGGCTTGAGGCACATGCCCGCAAGGGCGGGAAGATCGGCTACGATCCTGCACTCTTCACCGAACGCAGCCTCACGAAATTCCGCGAGGCAGCGGAGCGGGCCGGTTTTTCGCTGTCGCCGCTCGCGGATGACCCTTTCGATGCCATCTGGCCAGATCGTCCGCCAGCACCCGCGACACCGGTCCGGCCGCATGAGATCACCCATGCCGGCCTCGGCGCCGCGGAAAAGCTGACGCAGGTCGAGAAGGCGCTGGCGGAGGCCCGTTGTGATGCGCTCGTCGTCAGCGATTGCCCTTCTGTCAACTGGCTGTTCAACCTTCGCGCCGGGGATGTGCCGTATCTGCCGATCTTGCGCGCTTTCGCGCTGATCGAGCGAGGGAAAAGGCCGCGACTCTACGCCGATAAGTCGCGCTTCGCGCCCGAGGCGCTGAAAGCACTTGAAGGCATCGCCGAGATCGTACTGCCATCGTCGCCGCCCGGCGACGGGCGGATGGAAATCGCCGCCGACCTCGAGCGGCTCGTCAAGACTGGGGGCAACATCCGCCTCGACGCCGACACGGCGGCGACGCTGTTTTCCGACGCGATCAAGCGCGCGGGCGGCAAGCCGAACCTCGGCGCCGACCCCATCGCCCTTATCAAGGCGCAGAAAAACCCGGTCGAGCTTGCTGGCACCCGCGCGGCTCATCTACGCGATGGCGCGGCGGTGGTACGCTTTCTCGCCTGGCTCGATGCCGCACTCGCCGCAGGTCCGGTCACGGAAATCGATGCTGTGATCGCACTCGAGAAGGAGCGCATCGCCACCGGCGCGCTGGTCGATGTCTCGTTCCCGACGATCGCCGGCGCCGGACCGAATGCGGCGCTTCCCCATTACCGCGTTGGCGAGAAGACTAACCGCGCGATCACGCCGGGCCTATTTCTTGTCGATTCGGGCGGCCAATACCGCGACGGAACCACCGACATCACCCGCACCCTTGCCGTCGGCACCACGACACGCGCGATGAAGGACGCCTATACCCGCGTGCTCAAGGGCATGATTGCGGTCTCGCGCTGCGTCTTCCCGAAAGGAACGAGCGGCGCGCAGATCGACGCCTTCGCCCGGCAGTTTCTCTGGAATGCGGGCAAGGATTTCGACCACGGCACCGGACATGGCGTCGGCAGCTTCCTCTCGGTTCACGAAGGCCCGCAGCGGATCTCGAAATTCGGCACGGCTGGCCTCCTGCCCGGGATGATCGTCTCGAACGAGCCAGGCTATTACCGCGAGGGCCGGTTCGGCATCCGCATCGAGAACCTGATCGCGGTCGAGCCGCGCGCCGTCCGCGGCGGCGAACGCGAGATGCTCGGCTTCGAAACGCTCACCTGGTGCCCGATCGATACCCGCCCGGTCATCCGCTCGATGCTCGTGCGTGACGAGCGGCAATGGCTTAACCACTACCACGCCGAAACCGAAGCCCGGCTCGCGCCGTTGCTGGAGGGCGCCGCCCTTGCCTACCTGCGGAAGGCCTGCGCGCCGCTATGAGAGCTGACGCCGCCTCGCGCGGGTTTCTGGTGCTGCTTGTCGTTCTCTCGATGCTTGGGCCGCTGACGCTCAACATCCTCGTGCCGACGATCCCGACTCTGCCGGAGTCACTCAACACCACCAAGGAAAACGCCCAGCTCACGCTCTCGCTCTATCTGTTCGGACTCGCGATCAGCCAGTTGATCCTCGGGCCGCTGGCGGATCGTTTCGGGCGACGACCGGTTATCCTCGTCGCTCTCGGAACCTATATCGTGTCAAGCTTGGCCGGTTATTTCGTCCCCAGCGTCGAGATGCTGATCGCCGCACGTCTCTTCCAGAGTTTCGGCGCCTCGGCCGGCCTGACGCTGGGACGGACGATGGTCCGCGACCTTTACGATCAATCGACCGCCGCCAGCATGATCGGCTATGTCACCATGGCGATGGTGATCGCGCCGATGATCTCCCCGCTGCTCGGCGCCACCATCGACGAGAACTTCGGCTGGCGCTGGATCCTCGGTTTCTGCGCCCTTCTCGGCGTTCTTTCGCTGGCACTAGCCTGGGCAATCCTGCCGGAAACCCGGCCGACGAGCCTTGTCGCGGCCACGACGAGGCAAGTCGTCGAACGGACCTTCTCGCTGCTCGCAAACGTCCGCTACATGGGATACTGGGGCGCGAGCGCCTTTTGCTCGGCGCTGTTCTTCGGATTTCTCGGCACCGCCCCGCACCTGATGATCGATGTCATGGGTTATTCGAAAACCCAGTATGGCTGGTATTTCATGTCGTTGTCGTTCGGCTACATGATAGGCAACTTCGTTTCCGCGCGTCAGGCGCGGAAGATCGGCATCGACCGGCTCGTTTTCTGGGGCAGCGTGGCGGGCCTCGTCGGCTCGGCGGCCATTCTCCTCCCGGCGATAGTGGGCTTCCTGCACCCGGTTGCGCTGTTCGGCCCGGCGATGATCATCTCCTTCGGCAATGGGCTGGTACTCCCCAATGCCATTGCCGGTGGCATCGGCGTCGACCTCAAGGCGGCCGGTGCAGGTTCGGGGCTGATGGGTTTCGGACAGGTTGGCGTCGGCGCGGTATTGAGTTTCGTCGCCGCCGCTTATTCGAAGGAAAGCGCCCTGCCTCTCGCGGCGATGATGATGGTTTGTGCCGTCATCGCCCACTTCTCGGGATGGGTCAGCCGTCAGCCGCTCGGGGAGAAGATGCCGGCCCGATAAGCGCGAGCCATTCATCCTCGGTGATGATCTTCACGCCGAGTTCGGTGGCTTTGTCGAGTTTGGAACCAGCACCCGGCCCGGCAACGACCAGATCGGTTTTCTTCGAGACAGAACCGGCAACCTTCGCGCCGAGGCTTTCCGCCCTTGCCTTGGCTTCATCCCGTGTCATGCGTTCGAGCGAGCCGGTGAAAACCACCGTCTTGCCGGTGACCGGACTCTCCCCTCGTGGCTTCTGCGCCGGCAAGATCGCGAGCTGCCCGACGAGCCGATCGACCATCGTCACCGCATCGGCGCGGCCGAAGAACTCCTCAAGTGCCTCCGTCACCGATGGCCCGATCTGGTCGATGGCCTGAAGCTCCGCGGTCGCCTCGGCGTCGCCTTCCGCGATCCGCCGCGCCATCGCCTCGAACGCATGCCACTCACCCGCCGCCCGCGCAAGGATCTTCGCCGTCGTCTCGCCGACATGGCGGATGCCGAGCGCGAAGATGAACCGTTCGAGCGCGATTGTCCGCCGGGCGTTGATGGCGGCGAAAAGATTGGCGACGCTCGTCTTGCCGAACCCCTCGAAATTCTCGATCTTCTGGAGATCTTGCGCATTGTTGCGCGCTTCGAGCGTGAAAATATCCGCCGGCTCGCGGATTCGCAGAGCCTCGACCGGACACTCGAAGAAGAAGGCAATCTGCTTCTCGCCCAGGCCCTCGATATCGAAGGCGCGGCGCGAAACGAAATGCCGCAGGTGCTCCATCCGCTGATGCGGGCAGGCAAACTCGCCCGAACAACGCCGTACCGCCCCTTCCGCGCCGCTGCTTGTTTCCTCGCGGATCACCGGGGTCTTCAACGGGCACGGGCAGATGGTCGGGAAAACGTAAGGTTCCGCGCCTCGCGGCCGGTCCTGCACCACCTCGACCACCTGCGGGATGACGTCGCCCGCCCGCTGGATGACGACAAAATCGCCCACCCGTACATCGAGCCGGGCGATCTCGTCCGGGTTGTGCAGCGTCGCGTTCGAGACGACGACACCGCCGACCGTGATCGGCTCCAGCTTCGCGACCGGCGTCAGCGCGCCTGTGCGTCCCACCTGGATGTCGATGACGTTGAGGCGCGTGATCGCCTTTTCCGCCGCGAACTTGTGAGCAACCGCCCAGCGCGGCGCGCGCGCGACAAAGCCGAGCCGGTTCTGTAGTGCAAGATCATCGACCTTGTAGACCACGCCGTCGATATCGTAGCCGATCACCGGCCGCTCGCGCTCGATCACCCGGTGTTGCGCGATGAGTGCCGCGACATCGGCGCAACGTTTCATCAGTGGATTCACCGGAAAGCCCCAGCGTGCGAAGGCCTCGACCATGCCGGTCTGGGTCATCGACGGCATGGAAGCCATTTCGCCCCAGGCATAGGCGAAAAAGCGCAAGGGGCGGGTGGCGGTAATCTTCGCATCGATCTGACGCAACGAGCCCGCCGCCGCATTGCGCGGGTTGGCGAAGATCTTGCCGCCGATCTCGGTTTGCCGGGCGTTGATCGCCTGAAAATCGGCATGGGAGAGATAAATCTCGCCGCGCACCTCGGCGATAGCGGGTGCATCCGCAGGAAGCACATCCGGAATACCCGTCGAAGCAAGTACCGCACGGACATTCGCCGTCACATCCTCGCCTTCCGCGCCGTCGCCCCGCGTCGCCGCCGAGATGAGCCGGCGGTTTTCATAGCGCAGCGAGAGGGAGAGCCCGTCGATCTTGGGTTCGGCGGTGATCGCGAGTTCGCGACTCTCCGGCCAATCGAGGAAGCGCCGCACGCGCGCGACGAACTCCTCCGCCTCCTCCACCGAGAACACGTTGCCGAGCGAGAGCATCGGCACGGCATGGCGGATCTTGGCGAATTTGCTCGAAGGTGCTGCTCCGACGGCCTGCGTGACGGCGGCTTTGAGATGCGGAAAAACGGCCTCGATCTCGTTGAGGCGCAGGCGCAGCGCGTCATATTCCGCGTCGGAAATGGTTGGCGAATCCTCGGCGAAATAACGCCGGTCATGTCCGGCGATTTCTTCCGCGAGGCGCTGGTGCTCGATGGTTGCTTCCATCGGCAGTAGTTCTTTGACCGGCAGGCCCGCCAGGTTCTGCGCCATCTCTCAAGCCTCCAGCAACCGACCCGCTGCGGCCCGCGCCTCGTCCGTGATTGCGGCGCCGGAGAGCATCCGGGCGATCTCCTCGCGCCGCGCTTCGGTATCGAGCGGTTTGACGCGCGTCGCCACCCGGTTTCCTTCGCCGGTTTCCGCTTTCGAGATGTGGAAATGCGTCCGCGCCCGCGCCGCCACCTGCGGCGCATGGGTCACGGTCAGTACCTGCACACGTTCCGCGAGTCGCGCGAGACGAAGCCCGATCGCATCCGCCACCGCCCCGCCGACGCCAGTATCGATCTCGTCGAAAACGAGCGTCGGCGCCGAGCCGCGATCCGCGAGCGAGACTTTCAGCGCCAGCATGAAGCGCGCAAGTTCGCCTCCCGAGGCGATCTTCATCATCGGCCCCGGTCGCGTGCCGGGGTTGGTCGCGACATGAAATTCGATCCGGTCGAAGCCGGAGGCTTCGAGGCGCGCTTCATCGCGGTCGATATCGGTCATGAAGCGCGCGCGTTCGAGCTTGAGCGGCGGCAGTTCGGCCGCGATGGCTTCATCGAGCGCCTGCGCTGCATGGCGCCGCTTGTCGGAGAGCGCCCCCGCTCGCGAACGCAGCACGGCTTCGATGTCGCGCGCCGCAGTCTCAAGTCTGGCCAATTGTTCCTCGCCATGATCGAGCGCATCGAGTTCGGCAGCAAAGCGCGCGGCGAGCGCCGGCAGTTCGGCAACCGGCACCTGGTACTTGCGCGAGGCCGCACGCAGGGCGAACAGCCGTTCCTCGATCCGTTCGAGCGCGCGCGGATCGAATTCAGTATCGCGCAACGCAGCGTCGAGGTTGTAGTGCGCCTCGTCGAGCGAGGAGAGTGCATTTTCGAGCGAAACGATGGTGCCGAGGAGATTGCCGCCCGCACCCTCGCGCCGCCGTTCGAGCCGCCGCAGCACCGAGAGCAGCACCGGGCCGGGCGCCTGATCTCCGCCGAGAATCTCGCTTGCATCGCGCAGATCGGCGATGGCCTTCTCTGCCTGCATCATCGCCTGCCGCTCGCCCGCGAGGCGTTCCTCCTCCCCATCCTCCGGTGAAAGGGCGTCGAGTTCGCCAGCGGCATGACGGAGATAATCCGCCTCCTTGCGCGCGGCTTCGATTCGGACACGAGCGGCCTCCCCCGCCTGAACCGCCTTGCGCCAGTCGGCGTGAAGCTGGGCGAGCGTTGCGGCTTCCTCGCCCAAACCGGCGAACCCATCGACAAGCGCTCGATGCTGCGCCGGCTCGATCATCGCCCTGTCGGCGTGCTGACCGTGGATTTCGACCAGGACGGCGCCGATCGCGCGCAGCGCCTGGACGCTGACCGGTTGATCGTTGACGAAGGCGCGCGAACGCCCGTCACTGAGCTGCACCCGGCGCAGGATAAGATCACCATCGAGCTCAATGCCGAACTCCCCTCCGATCGCGCGGACGGGATGATCGGGTGCCAAATCGAACACGGCCGTCACCTGGCCCTGAACGGCCCCCTCGCGGACAAGTGAGCCGTCACCCCGCGCGCCAAGCGCCAGCGATAGCGAGTCCAGCAGAATGGATTTGCCCGCACCGGTCTCGCCGGTCAACACCGACAGCCCGCCGGAAAAGGTCAGGTCGAGCCGGTCGATCAGGACGATGTCCCGGATCGAGAGGCCGGTCAGCATGGGACTTACAGACCAACGATTCGCGTGAAGCCGCGGAACTGTTTGCTGATCCAGGAGCCGCCATCTTCACGCGGCTTCAGACCACCGCTTTCAAGGAGGGCATAGGCGTCCTTATACCACTGGCTGTCCGGGAAATTATGCCCGAGAACCGCAGCCGCCGTCTGTGCCTCATTGACGATGCCGAGGCCCATGTAGGCCTCCACGAGGCGCGAGAGGGCCTCCTCGACGTGGCGGGTCGTCTGGTACTTGATGACGACCTCGCGGAAGCGATTGATCGCGCCGGCGAAGTTGCGCTTCTGGAGATAGTAGCGGCCGACATCCATCTCCTTGCCGGCAAGCTGGTCCTTGGCGACACGGATACGCTCACGCGCATCGGACGCGTATTCCGATTGCGGCCACTTGCGCACGAGATCTTCCATCGTCGCGACAGTTTTTTCGGCGCGTTCCTGATCGCGCGAGATATCGAGGATCTGCTTGAAGTAGCTCATGCCCACAAGATACTGCGCGTAGGGCGTTTCGGGGCTGGCGGGATAAAGCTGGATATAACGGCGACCGTGGTTGATCGCGTCGGCGTAGTCGCCGCCCTCATACGATGCGAACGTCGCCAGCAGCCCCGCCCGGCGCGACCACTGTGAATAGGGATACTGCTTGTCGAGTTCGCCGAACTTCTTCGCCGCGCCCCCGAAATCCTTCGCTTCGAGGCGCGCGAGGCCGTCATTGTAAAGAACGTCGGCCTTTTCGTCCTTGCCGATATCGCTTTTCGGGCCCTTGTCCTCGAACGGATTGAGCGAGGACAGGGATTCGCACCCGGCCACCGAAAGCGCCAGCATCACACCAGCGACGAGGCGAAGGAAGCGGCCACCCTTGCGGACAGCGCCAGGGGCGGCCCCAACCACTGTGCCCGATTGCAACGACGAACCCATCACGGCCTCACGCTTCCGTCCGCCACGCCTTGCGCGCGGAACCCACACCACTGGCTCTTTTGAAGAAGTCCGCACCGCAACGCAAGGGGAACGGGACGAACATCGTTAATTCTCGTTAACCGGCGAGAAGGCAAGAATATGGCGGCGCGCTGGTTAGGCGGAACGAATGCCGGAAACTCAGTTGAGATCGGGCGCGAAAGCCGGCTGAAGCTGCGGGAGCTCTCCCATCGCGCGGACGGGACGGCGCGCCGGCTCGACGAGCACGAACGCGGAACGATCCGCATGGAGTGCGTCGACAACCATGGCATTGAGCTTGTGACCGGGGCAGAAGGCCCGATAGTGTCCCTGGATGGCATAGCCCGCGAGCGCAAGATCGCCGATCGCATCCAGCAGCTTGTGGCGGACAAATTCGTTGGAGAAGCGCAGGCCTTCCGGATTGACGACCGCATCCTCGCCAACGGCGATCGTGTTCTCAAGGCTGGCACCAAGCGCGAGACCAGCCTTCCACAGCCGCTCGACATCGCGCATGAAACCAAAGGTGCGGGCCGCGGCGATTTCGCGGCGATAGGCCGTAGGATCGAGATCGAAACCATAGGCCTGACGCCCGATCACCTTTGAATCGAAGGCAATCTCGACATCGAGGCGGAAACCCTGCTCACGTGGAAGAAGCTCGACGAAGGCACCGCCAAGCTCGACGCGGACCGGTTTGAGAACCTTGATGACCTTGCGCGGCGCAGCGAGTGTGCGGATGCCGACCTGATCGATCGCATCGACAAAGAGGCGGGACGAACCGTCGAGGATCGGCATTTCCGGCCCATCGACCTCGACGAGGACGTTATCGATGCCAAGGCCGGCCAAGGCCGACATCAGATGCTCGATCGTCGCAATCGTCGCACCGGTCTCGTCACCGATGACGGTGCAGAGTTGCGTGTCGCGAACCGAATGATTGCGGGCCTCGATCAGGCGCTCGCGGCCGTTCGGCAGGTTCGTGCGAAGAAACGTGATGCCCGAGCCGGCTTCGGCCGGATGGAGAACAACGCGCGCAGGCCGCCCCTGATGAACACCGATACCTTCGATGACAACCTGATCGGCCAATGTGGTTTGTTTCACGTGTCTATCCCCTACGCTCGAGGTTCAGCCTCGATGCCCGACGCTAACTCATGGAGCCGGAGCCCCATGCCACCCACTACCACGATCGGAGATACCCGCATCGAAAGGGAAAGCAAAATCACTGATTCTTACGTTTCGTAACACGCGGTCGCCACAAAGCCGGCGGCGAGTTTCACATTTTTATGATGGAAAACCAAAGGGTTGAAAAGGACCCTGTCACCGAAACGACATCGGCCCGCCACAATGG
>DAORNC010000085.1:13159-13369 GCA_035440785.1 Rhabdaerophilum sp.
GGTCATCCTCGAAACGCGGCGCCGGCGCGGCGGGACGGCCATGCGCATCGAGCTGGCCCTGTGCCGGACGATAGGTCGGTGCGGCGGGCGCCACCGGGCGGCGGGCATACATCTCGTGCGTCGCGCTCGGCGCGGCGGGCTGTTCGGCGACGACCGGCGGTTCGGCCATGCGCGGTGCGGCCGGTTCCTCTTCCCGACGTCCGCCGAGGC
>DAORNC010000086.1:0-359 GCA_035440785.1 Rhabdaerophilum sp.
CGCCGACCTCACGGCCGCCCATCGCATTCGGTTGGCCGGTGATCGAGAACGGCGAAGCACCGGGCTTGCCGATGCGACCCGTGAGCAGGTGGCAATTGATAATCGCGTTGCCCTTGTCCGTTCCTGTGACGGACTGGTTCGCACCCTGGCTGAAAACGGTCACGACGCGCTCGTGGCGCGCGAACAGCGTGTAGAAAGCCTCGATCTCGCGTGGGGAGAGCTGCGTCAGCTTGGCAACGGCATCGATATCCAGACCCCGCGCCTCGGCGAGTGCGGCCTCCAGTCCGGCGACGTGCTCGTTCGTATAGGTCTGGTCGCGCAGCCCGGCGGCGTCGAGATGGCGCAACAGCCCGAGATAG
>DAORNC010000086.1:412-13351 GCA_035440785.1 Rhabdaerophilum sp.
GCGTCGGCCGTGATCGTCCGTCGCGGATCGATCACGGTGATCTTGGTGCCGCGCGCCTTCTTCGCTTGCAGGAGGCGCTGGAAAAGCACGGGATGACACCAGGCGAAATTCGATCCCATCAATACGACGAGATCGGCCTCTTCAAGATCGGCGTAGATCGCCGGTACGGTGTCGGCGCCGAAGGCACGACGGTGTGCCGCCACGGCCGATGCCATGCAGAGGCGCGAATTTGTATCGATGTTCGCCGAGCCGATGAAGCCCTTCATCAGCTTGTTGGCGACGTAATAGTCCTCGGTCAGGATCTGCCCGGAAACGTAGAAAGCCACCGCGTCGGGGCCATGATCGCGGATGGTCTCGCTGAACCGCGTCGCAACAAGATTGAGCGCCGCGTCCCAGCTCGCGCGCTCGCCTGCGATTTCCGGGTAGAGAAGCCGGTCGTCGAGCGAGAGCGTATCGGCAAGTGCCGTGCCCTTCGAGCACAGGAGCCCGAAGTTCGCTGGGTGATCCGGATCGCCTTTCACCGAAACGGAACCGTCGCGCGCACGCGTCGCCAGAACGCCGCAGCCGACGCCGCAATAGGGGCAGGTGGTGCGGGTGGTGACGCTTTCGGCACCCATCGGTCAGGCCTCCGCCTCCACCAGCGCCGTCGCCAGCAGCAGTACGCGCCCATTCTCGAGCCGCACCGGGATTTTCGGCGTACAACCTTTGTCCGCGCCCTGCGCCTCTCCGGTTTCGAGGCTGATGACCCAGCTGTGCAGCGGGCAGGTGACGCCATGCCCATGCACGATGCCCTGGCTGAGCGGTCCGCCCTTATGCGGACAACGATCTCGCAGCGCGAACACGCTGCCGTCGGCCGCCTTGAACACCGCGATGTCGCCGCCCGGCGCTTTCACCACGCGCGCACCGCGCAAGGGAATCGCCTCGACCCGGCCGATATCCACCCAATCCTTCACCGAAGCGTTCATCGCCCCCTCCTCATTCGGCGGCATGCTGGAACCCAAGCTTCGCCATCGGCGCGAATTCATGCGCGTCCCTTCCGGCGACGCGCTCGGCCCAGGGGTCGATCTGCGCGAATTTCTGGCTGTAGACGAACCGGTCGTAGAGGGCGCGGCGCCTCTCGGCATCGTCGATGACGGCGGTCTTGATCGAGGGCGTACCGACACGCTTCGCCCATTTGTAGACCCGCTCGAGATAACGGCCCTGCTCGCGATAAAGCTGCGTCAGCGCGCCGACAATCTCGATTGTCTCGTCCTCGGTATCGGCATGACCGAGAAGCTGCGTGCCATGGATATCGAGCCCGGCTGCACCCGCGAAGTGGATGTCGTACCCCGAATCGACGCAGATCACGCCGATGTCCTTGCAGGTCGCCTCGGCGCAGTTGCGCGGGCAGCCGGAGACAGCAAGTTTCAGCTTTGCCGGCGACCACGACCCCCAGAGGAACTTCTCCAGCTTCACGCCAAGGCCTGTCGAATCCTGCGTGCCGAACCGGCACCAGTCCGTGCCGACGCAGGTTTTCACCGTGCGCAAACCCTTGGAATAGGCCGCGCCTGAGATCATCCCCACCTTGTTGAGATCGGCCCAGACGGCAAGGAGATCATCCTTCCTCACGCCCAGAAGATCGATGCGCTGGCCACCAGTCACCTTCACCGTGGGGATCGCGAACTTGTCGACGACATCGGCGATGGCACGCAGCTCCTTGGCGCTGGTCAACCCGCCCCACATGCGCGGCACGACCGAGAAGGTGCCATCCTTCTGGATATTGGCGTGGACGCGCTCGTTGATGTAGCGCGATTGCCCGTCGTCCTCGTATTCGCCCGGCCAATCGCAGACCATGTAGTAGTTGAGCGCCGGGCGGCATTTGGCGCAGCCACAGGAGGTTTTCCAGCCGAGTTCCTGCATCAGTTGCGGGATCGACTTGAGTTCTTTCGCGCGTATCAGCCGGCGCACGTCATCATGGCCGAGGTCGGTGCAGGAGCAAATCGGCTGCACGGCAGCGGGGTTATAGGCATCGCCCAGCGTGAGCTTGATGACCTGCTCGACAAGTCCCGTGCAGGAGCCGCAGGAGGCGGAAGCCTTGGTATGCGCCCGCACGTCGTCGAGGCTCTTCAGCCCGAGGTCGTTGATGGTTGAGACGATCTTGCCCTTGCACACGCCGTTGCAGCCGCAGATCTCTGCCTCATCCGGCAAGGCTGCAACGGCGGCCATAGGGTCCGCAGAAGCGCCTCCCTGATAGCCCTGACCGAAAATGAGCGTCTCGCGCATCTCGCTGATATCGACGCCGCGCTTGAGCATGTCGAAGAACCACGGGCCGTCGGCGACCTCGCCATAGAGCACGGCGCCGAGAATGCGATTGTCCTTGAGAACGAGCCGCTTGTAGACCCCGCGCATCGGATCGCGCAGGACAATCTCCTCGCGCCCCTCGCCGTCGGCGAAATCACCGGCGGAATAGAGATCGCACCCGGTGACCTTGAGCTTGGTGGCCGTGGCGGAAGGCTGGAACTCGGCCGAACCGCCGAGAAGGTTCTGCGCGACAACGCCCGCCATCTCGTAGAGCGGAGCGACGAGGCCGAAGACCTGCCCGCTCGCCTCCGCACATTCGCCGAGCGCGAAGATATCCGGGTCCGAGGTGCGCATGTCCGGCGTCACCACGATGCCGCGATTGACTTCCAACCCCGCGTCCTTGGCAATCCCCGCGCTTGGCCGGATGCCAACCGCCATGACGACGATATCCGCCGGGTAGAACGTGCCGTCATCGAGCCGGACGCCATCAACGCGGGAAACTCCGGTAATCTCGTGCGTGTTGGCCTTGCAACGGATGCGGATGCCCCGCTCCTCGATCGCACGCTGGAGAAGGTAGCCGGCGGCACTGTCGAGCTGGCGTTCCATCAGGTGCGGCATCAGGTGCAGCACGGTAACGTCCATGCCCTGCATCTTGAGACCAACGGCGGCTTCGAGGCCGAGGAGACCGCCGCCGATCACCACCGCGCGGCTGCCTGGCTTGGCAGCGGCGAGCATCATCGCGTGGACGTCATCGAGATCACGGTAGGAAAGCACGCCGGCGAGCTTGTGACCCGGCACGGGGATGATGACGGGGCTCGATCCGGTGGCGATAATCAGCTTGTCGTAGGGAACGACAACACCGTGCTCGGAGGTGACCGTGCGCGCCTCGCGGTCGATCTTCGCGACCTTGTGGCCCTTGTAAAGCACCACCCCGTGCTTGATGTACCAACCATCGCCGTGAATGACGATTTCCTCGTACTTCTTCTCGCCGGAGAGGACCGGGGAGAGCATGATCCGGTCGTAATTCACGCGCGGTTCGGCGTTGAAAATGGTGATGTCGAAAGCCTCGGGTGCCGCTTCGAGCAGCTTTTCGAGCGCTCTTCCCGGCGCCATGCCGTTTCCGATGACAACAAGTTTCTGCTTGCTCATGATGCTTCCTTTCAGGCCGCCGCGGCCGTGCCGGAATGACGCTTGGCCTTGATCGCCGCGAGATGCGCGGGATCGGGATTGGCGCCGCCTTCATAGGCTTCGAGAAATTCGAGGAGTTCCTGCCGGTAGGCGTAGTAGTCGGCATGTTCGAGCAGCGCGTTCCGCGGGCGCGGGCGCGGCAGATCGACCTCCATGATGTTGCCGATACGGGCTTTCGGCCCGTTCGACATCATCACCACGCGGTCGGCGAGCAGGATCGCCTCATCGACATCGTGCGTGACGCAGATCGCCGTCACCTTGGTGCGCGACCAGACTTCCATCAGGACTTCCTGCAATTCCCAGCGGGTGAGGCTGTCGAGCATGCCGAAGGGCTCGTCGAGCAGGAGGAGCTTCGGCGAAAGCGCGAAGGCGCGGGCGATGCCGACGCGCTGGCGCATGCCGTTCGACATGTCGGCGGCGAGTTTGTCCATCGCATCGCCGAGGCCGACGCGGTCGAGATAATACGAGACGACATCATCGCGTTCGGCCTTGGAGGCATGGGGATAGACGCGATCGACACCGAGCGTCACGTTCTCACGCGCTGTGAGCCAAGGAAACAGCGAGGGGGCCTGAAACACGACCGCGCGATCCGGCCCCGCCGTCGCAACCTCACGCCCGTCGAGAATGATGCCACCTTCGCTCACTTCGTTGAGCCCCGCCGCCATCGACAGCACCGTCGATTTGCCGCAGCCTGAATGGCCGATCAGAGAGATAAATTCGCCCTTCCTCACCTTGAGATCGAAGCGATCCACCACCGTCAGAGGGCCCTTCGGCGTTGGGTAGATTTTCGAGAGCTGCGAGAATTCGAGGAAGCGCTCCTCACGGATCGACTGCGAAGCCTCGGCATAGGCTTTCGGCAATTTGTTACGGCGCTTGTCGAGCGAGATCGGCTCGATACCCGGTAGCGTGCGCGCCGCATCCTGCCCGGCGGCACGGTCGGCCGCGATGTCGAGCATGTAGTTGGTGACCTCGGCACGCAGGGTCTTGAAGGCGTCGGATTCGCCGATTTCGGCGAGATCGCGCGGGCGCGGCACATCGACGCGGAACTCTCGGCCAAGAGTCGCGCGTGGGCCGGGGAGTAGCGGGATGATGCGGTCCGCAAGAAGGATCGCCTCGTCGACATCGTTGGTGATGAGCACCACGGTCTTCTTCTCGGTCGCGCAGATCTGCTCGAACTCGCCCTGAAGCTTGGCACGGGTCAGCGCATCGAGTGCCGAGAGCGGCTCGTCGAGCAACAGGACCTCAGGGCTCATCGCCAGCGCCCGAGCGACCGCGACACGCTGGCGCATACCGCCCGAGAGTTCGGATGGCCGGCGCTCGGCCGCGTGCGAGAGGCCAACCATCCCGATATAGCGATCAACGCGCGCGGCACGCCCGGCCTTGCTCTCCTGCGCGAAAACCTGATCCACCGCCAGCGCGATGTTGCCACGCACCGTGAGCCAGGGCATCAGCGAATAGGACTGGAACACCACACCGCGCTCCGGCCCTGGCCCTTTCACGGGTTGGCTGCGGAACAGGACCTCGCCCGCATCGGGAGCGACAAGCCCGGCCATCGCCGAGATCAGCGTCGTTTTGCCGGTACCGGAAAAACCGACGATGGCGATGAATTCGCCTTCCGCCACCGCGAGGTTGACACCGGCCAGCACCTCCGAGCGCTGGGCGCCCTCTCCATAGGCCTTGGCGAGGTTTCTGAGTTCGAGGATCGGCTTGTCGCTCATGCTGACCTCCTCAGCGATTGGCGGAGTAGGTGAAAGCGGATTGCAGGGCATACATCAGCCGATCGAGCAGGAAACCGATGACGCCGATCGTCAGCACCGCAACCATGATCTTGGCGAGGCTCTGCGAGGAGCCGTTCTGGAATTCGTCCCAGACGAACTTGCCGAGGCCGGGGTTCTGCGCAAGCATTTCCGCGGCGATCAGCACCATCCAGCCCACGCCCAGCGAGAGGCGAAGTCCGGTGAAGATCAGCGGCAGCGACGAGGGCAGGATCAGCTTCGTCACCGTGCGCCAGGTCGGGAGCTGGAGCACGCGACCGACGTTGAGAAGATCCTTGTCGATGGAGGCGACGCCGAGCGAGGTGTTGATGAGCGTCGGCCAGAGCGAGCAAAGCGTCACTGTCACCGCGGAGATGACGAGGGACTTCGGGAAGGCTTCGCTTGGGTTCACGTAGAGCGCGGAGACGACCATCGTCACGATCGGCAGCCAGGCGAGAGGGGAAACGGGTTTGAAGATCTGGATCAGCGGATTGAGCGCGCCGTTCACCGTTTTCGAGAGCCCGCACATGATACCGAGCGGTACAGCGAAGATTGTCGCGATGATGAAGCCAAGCGCCACCGTCTTGAGGCTGGTGAAGATCTGGTCGATATAGGTCGGCTTGCCGGTGTAGCTGCGGTGCTTCACATCTGCCGCGCGCCCTTCCGCGACGAGCTTGGCGTTGCGCTCGTCCTGCCGGGCGTAGAACTGCGCTTCCTTGGCGCGCTCGGCCTTGTGGTCGGCATAGAGGTTCGTGGTCTGCGACCAGACCTGCGCCGGACCGGGGATGGCGCCGAGCGAGGTCTGCACCTGTGGCGCGAAGATCGCCCAGAGCGCGAGGAACGCGCCGATGCCGATGAGCGGCACAAAAAGCTGCTGCCAAAGCACCTTGAACTGGTGCCTAGGGCTGTCGCCCGCCACCATCTTCAGCAGCGGCACCAGAAACCCGAGCCCGACGACGCCGAGCGTGCCGCTGGCCCGGTTCAGCCAATGATGGATGCGTTCGCGCCGCAGGCGTCGTGCCTCATCCGCCTTGATATCCACGAGGTCACTCGCCATCGCCATGCTTGAACTCCGATCCTGATCAGTAGGGAGACCGTCGGCTCAGCCGCCGATGACGTTTGCGCCCTCGACCTTCTGCTGGCCCTTGAGGCCGATCTTCAGGCTGTCGATGTAGGCGTTGGGCTTCCGACCGTCGTAGGCGACCTTGTCGATGTTGTCGGAGGTGACATCACGGTAGCCGTCGCTCTTCCACGGGAACTCGGCTTCCTTGGCCTTGCCGTCCTCGACGAGGAGCTTCGCAGCCTTGAGGTAGAGATCCGGACGATAGACCTTCCTCGCCGTTTCGGCGTACCAGCCGTCGTCCTTGAATTCGCCAATCTGGCCCCAGCGGCGCATCTGGCTGAGATACCAGACGGCGTCGGAATAGTAGGGATAGGTCGCGAAATAGCGGAAGAACACGTTGAAATCGGGGATCGGGCGCTTGTCGCCCTTCTCGAACTCGAAGGTGCCGGTCATCGAGTTGGCGATCACCGCCTTGTCGGCACCGACGTATTCCGGCTTCGAGAGTATCTCGACCGCCTTCATGCGGTTGGCATTGTTGTTCTCGTCGAGCCACATCGCAGCGCGGATTAACGCCTTGGTCAGCGCGAGCACCGTATTCGGGTTCTTCTCGGCGAATTCGGCGGTAATGCCGAACACCTTCTCCGGATTGTCCTTCCATATCTGGTAGTCCGTAATCACCGGCACGCCGATGCCCTTGAACACCGCTGCCTGATTCCACGGTTCGCCGACGCAATAGCCGTGGATGGTCCCTGCCTCGAGGGTCGCCGGCATCTGCGGTGGCGGGGTGACGGAAAGAAGCGCCTGCGCCTGCACGGTGCCGGAAACGTCGGTCGGAGAATAGAAACCGGGATGCACGCCGCCAGCCGCAAGCCAGTAGCGCAGTTCGTAGTTATGGGTCGAAACCGGGAAGACCATACCCATCTTGAAGGGCTTGCCCTCGGCGCGCAGCTTCTCGATGGCGGGCTTGAGTGCCTCGGCGGAAATCGGGTGCACCGGCTTGCCATCGGCGCCCTTGGGAATGGCGGGCTTCATCATCTCCCATATCGCGTTCGAAACTGTGATGGCGTTGCCGTTCAGGTCCATCGAGAACGGGGTGACGATATGCGCCTTGGTGCCGAAGCCGATGGTCGCGGCGAGCGGCTGACCGGCGAGCATATGCGCGCCGTCGAGTTCACCGGTGATGACGCGATCAAGGAGAACCTT
Source organism: Rhabdaerophilum sp. (assembly GCA_035440785.1). Lineage (GTDB taxonomy): Bacteria > Pseudomonadota > Alphaproteobacteria > Rhizobiales > Beijerinckiaceae > Rhabdaerophilum. The sequence continues at coordinate 7,901 of DAORNC010000086.1, forward strand.
CCAGTTCGCCTGCGCTTCAAGCGTGACGAACAGGCCCTCATCCTCGAAGTAGCCGAGTTCCTTGGCGATCGCGAGCGGCGCCATGTCTGTGAGTTTGATGAAGCCAAACTTCAGCTCGTCCTTCTCGACCTTGAGGCTGGCGGCGCGCGCCTTCCGCAACCCGGCCAGGGAAAGGAAGCCGAGCGCACCCGCGCCGAGGAGAAAACGACGACGGTCGATGGCGGGAAAGGCGGTGGTCGAGACGAGCTTCTGGCGCGTGGACATGGGGAACCCCTCGGTCTGGTTGAGCTGACACCCACGGAGCGAGGGACGAGGTCCTCGCGATTGCCGGCGACCATGCCGGTACTGCCTCGGGCAGCGGTCCGCGAATGAAGAGGCCCTCGTTGGCCAAACCATTTCTAGCAACCCCTGTGCCAAACCGGAGTTGCCCCGACTTTAGGCAGACGTGGGCGCAGAATCGTTGCCGGAACCATCGGTTTCGATCGCTGATTGCTTGAAGAGTCGCCCAACCAGCTCCGGCACGAATTCGAACCGTTGCGCATTGTTGCATTGCACAACGCCTAAATTTTGGGCACGCCGGCGCGTCTAGCTCCCGCCGTCGAAAAACCCGAACCTCGGGAGACCGACGTCTCCGAGCGTTCCGGGAACGACCGTTCCGGCCTCGCCATCGGCCGCCACCGGCCTGTCATCGACGAGGGGCGCCGAGATCCCGCGCGCAAGCAGCACCGCGCGCAGCAGATCGGGGCGGAAGGCGGCACGAACCCTGGCGGGATCGCCCTGGCCCAACCCGATCTGGCCCCAGCGCCGCATCTGGCCGAGGAACCACAGGGCGTCGCTCTTCCAAGGCATGTTCGCCATGCCAGCGGCATAGGTGAGGAAACGACCCGTGCCATCGAGCGTTCCATCGAGCGACGGCAGAAGATCCTCGGGCGGCAAATCGAGCAAATCCGGCGCGGAAAGAACCCGCACCAGTTCCGTCCGGTTGGCGATGTCCTCGCACCACAAGGCGGCATCGAGCATCGCTTGCAGCAGCGCCGCAAGGTCTCCCGGCCGCTCGTTCGGCCATTCCTCGCGGAGCGCGAGCACTTTCTCCGGGCTCGCGCGCCAGATGGCGGACTTGGTGAGCACGATGGTTCCACCAGCGCGACGGCGAGCGACTGAATTCCACGGTTCGCCGACGCAGAAGCCGTCGATTTTCTGGCTTGCCAGTGCATCCGGCATGAAAGGCGGCGGCAGAATCGCAATTTCAATATCCCTGTCGGGATCAATTCCCGACGCCGCCAGCCAGTAGCGAAGCTCGTAATTATGCGCCGAATAGGGGTGGACGACACCGAAAGTCAGGCGCTCTACGCCTTTGGCGGTGCGCGCGTCGATCATGGCCCGGAGCGCGCGCCCCAGGGCGACCGGTTCCGCCGGGAAGGCCCGCACGCCCGCCTTACTGATGCCCTCCGTCAGTTCTGACGAGAAGGTGATCGCGTTGCCGCCCGTACCGAGCGCCATAGGCGCGATCAGGGGTGTCTTGATCGGCGCAAGCCCGAGCGCCGCAGCGACCGGCATGGGCGCCAGAAGATGCGCAGCATCGAGATGGCCGATGGCAAGGCGATCGCGGATGTTCGCCCAGGAGGTGTCGCGCATGAGCTGGAGATCGATCCCGCGAGAGGCGGCGAAGCCCTTGCGAGCTGCCACGATGGGGATCGCGGCATCCATCAACGGAATAAAACCGAGACGCAGGGGCGTGAGGAGGGACGTCAAAGCTGGTCTCCTGTCGTTCTGTCTCCCAGCAGGAGTTCGGCGCTCGCGACGAGCGCCCGGGCGACGTCACCCATTCTCGCGCTTTGCTGCATGGCGGTGCGGCGCAGGAGGTGATGCGCCTCGTCCTCACTGAGGCCGCGCGTGCGGATCAGGATTGCCTTGGCGCGGTCGATGGCCTTGCGATCCTCGAGCGCACGGCGCGTATCCTCCAACTCGGACCGGAGGCGCGAATAGGCATTGAACCGCGCAATTGCCATGTCGAGGATCGGCTTGACACGGTCCTGCCGCAGCCCGTCCACCACATAGGCCGAAACGCCTGCCTCGATCGCCGAGGCCATCATTTCGGTATCGGAGCGATCCACGAACATCGCGATCGGCCGCTCGACGACCCGGCTCATCTGGAGCACGTGTTCCAGCTGGTCGCGGTTCGGGTTCTCCAGATCGATGACGATGACATCCGGCGCAGTCTCGGCGATGCGGCGGACAATGCCGTTCATGTCCGACACGATGCTGACGTGCGTGTGTCCGGCCCCGCGCAGCCCCGCTTCGATGATCGCGGCGCGGATGCCGTTCTCGTCAAGGATCAGGATGGAGAGATCGGGATTCATTAAGCGGGCTCGGCAACCATGCCTCGGCGCTGCAATATGCGTGCCGAGCCCGCTCGGGAGTTCCGGACGAAAGAAGTGCGAGAAACGCGATCTCGCACCCTTTCCTTTTGCCCGTCCACGCGCCAGAACACAGCATACACATCCATCCACCAGGGGTTCGAGAAATGGATCTAGGCATCAAGGGCAAGGTGGCGCTCGTCACCGCCTCCTCGGGCGGGCTCGGCGCGGCCATCGCGCGCACGCTCGCCGCCGAAGGCGCGAAAGTAGCGATCACCGGCACCAACCGCGAGAAGCTCGACAAGACCGAGGCCGCTATCAAGGCGGCGGGCGGCGCCGTCATCAGCCTCGTGTGGGATCTTGGCGATCTCTCCCTGATCGAGCCCTCCATTGCCCGGATCGAGAAGGAACTCGGTCCGATCGACATCCTGGTTAACAATACCGGCGGCCCGCCGCCCTCGCCCGCCTCCGGCCAGAGCCAGGAGGTGTGGACGAAGCATTTCAACTCGATGGTGCTCTCCGTGATCGCCATCACCGACCGTGTTCTGCCGGGGATGCGGGCCCGCCAGTGGGGCCGGGTTCTCACCTCGACCTCAATGGGCACCATCGTCCCGATTCCCAACCTCGGCGTCTCGAACACCCTGCGCGCGAGCCTTGTCGGCTGGTCGAAGACCGTGTCGCGCGAAGTCGCCAGGGAAGGCGTGACCGTCAACGTCATCTCGCCGGGGCGCATCCTGACCGACCGCATCTACCAGATCGATGGCGCGGCCGCGAAGCGTGAGGGCAAGACGATCGAGGAGGTTGCCGCTGCCTCACAGGCAACCATTCCCGCCGGACGCTATGGCGATCCGCAGGAATTCGCCGATGTCGCGACCTTCCTTTGCTCCGCGCGCGCCTCCTACGTTACCGGCTCAAACGTGCGGGTCGACGGCGGCGTCATTCCGAATGTCTGAGACCGTTCCTGAAAGCGCCTGACATGACCATTGAATTCAAGACCCCCGAGGTCACACCACTCTCCGCCGATCTCATGGCGATGCTCTCGGGCATCACCACGGCGACACTGACAACAATCCTCCTCAAGAAGGGCCTGCGCAACGTCTGGCTCCGTGGTGCACGGCCGATCCGCACCGGCCAGCCGCGCCTCGTCGGCCGCGCCTTCACGCTGCGCTTCGTGCCGGCACGCGAAGACCTCGCGACGCCGGAGAGCTGGTCCTCGCCGATCTCGACGCGAGGGGCGATCGAAGCCATGCCGGGCGGCGTCATCGCGGTCGTCGATTCGATGGGCGTGAAAGATGCCGGCATTTTTGGCGACATCCTGTGTGCGCGCATGAAAAAGCGGAATGTCACGGCGCTCATTACCGACGGTGTGGTGCGCGATCTCGCCGGCGTGCTCGGCACCGGCTTGCCGGTGTGGTGCGACGGCGCGGCGGCCCCGCCCTCGGTCGCGGGACTGACTTTTGTCGACTGGCAGCTCCCGATCGGCTGCGGCGGCGTCGCGGTATTCCCCAACGACGTCATCGTTGCGGATGACGACGGCGCGGTGCTGATCCCGCAGGCAATCGTCGAGGAGGTCGCGAAGCTCGGCGTCGAGCAGGAGCGCATGGAAGGCTGGATCATGGGCGAAGTCGAGAAGGGCCTGCCGCTGCCCGGCCTCTACCCGATGAATGCAGAGACCAAGGCGCGCTACGAGGCCTCGAAGAGATGAGCGTCCTTACCAAGACCTACAGGGGCGTCTTTCCGATCGCCCCCACCCCGTTCGCCGCCGATGGCGCGGTCGATTGGGCGAGCCTCGACAAACTGTTCGAGTTCTACGCAACGATCGGCTCGGATGGTATCACCGTGCTTGGCATCATGGGCGAAGCGCCGAAGCTCGAACCACATGAATCGCTTGAGATCCTCAAGCGCGCGGTGAAAATACTCGGCAAGCCGGTGATCGTCGGCGTTTCCGCGCCGGGCTTCGCCGCCATGCGAAGCCTCTCGCGCGAGGCGATGGCGGCGGGGGCAGCTTCCGTGATGATCGCGCCGCCGAACACGCTGCGCACCGATGACCAGATTACCGGCTACTACGCACAGGCGGTGGAAGCGATCGGCGCGGACGTACCCTTTGTCATCCAGGATTACCCGCTGATCACTTCGGTGCAGATGACGCCGGGTGTGATCCGCAAGATTGTCACCGACAATGCCTCCTGCGTGATGCTCAAGGCCGAGGACTGGCCAGGGCTGGAGAAAATATCGCTCTTGCGCAAATGGCAGCAGGAGGGCTCGCTCCGCGATCTCGCGATCATGACCGCGAACGGCGGCCTGTTTCTCGATTTCGAGATGGATCGCGGCGCCGACGGCTCCAACACCGGCTACGCCTTCCCGGAAATGCTGATCGATGTCGTGCGACTGGCGAAGGCGGGCAACCGCGACGCGGCGCATGACCTCTTCGATGCGCATCTGCCACTGCTGCGTTACGAGCAGCAGCCGGGCGTGGGGCTCGCGGTTCGGAAATACGTTATGATGAAGCGCGGCATCCTCGCGTCGGATGCGCAACGCAAACCGGGCGGAACGCTTTCGGCAACCGCGAAGGCGGAGGTGGATTATCTGCTCGCGAGGTTGGCGAAGGCGGACAAGCGCGCGCGAATCTGATCGTCACTCCGCGTCCGGCTGCTTCTCCGGTCGGGCGGCATCGAAAGCCGGCAGGGCAAGGCACGCCTCGTCGATGGCGAGGAGTCGGTCGAGCCCCTTTGTCGAACCACCCCAGCGCTTGAGGTTGTACATCTGCGGTACGAGGCAGAGATCGGCGAGCGTGATATCATCGCCGAAGCAGTAGCGCCCGCTTGCCGGCAAAAGCGCCTGAAAGGCTGCAAGACCTGACTCCATCCAGTGGTTCATCCAGGCGACGACCTCGTCCTGGCTATGGCCGAGCTTTTCCTTGAGATAGCCGCCGACGCGGGAATTGTTGACCGGGTGGATGTCGCAGGCAATCACCTGCGCTGCCGCGCGGATGCGGGCACGCATCGCCGCATCGCCGGGCAGAAGGCGCGGCTCCGGGATCGTCTCGTCAAGGTATTCGATGATCGCGAGCGACTGCACGAGCGGCTGGGGGCCG
>DAORNC010000087.1:0-2594 GCA_035440785.1 Rhabdaerophilum sp.
GCCGCGCGGAGCCTCGCCGCCACCGATGCGCGCCTGACCTTCTGCGGCCATGTCCACGAACCCGCGCTGTACCACGCACGCGATGGCGGTGCCGGACATGCCCGAGAAGATCACCGAGCCGATGATGTTCACCTGTGCCAGACCGCCGCGCATCCAGCCGACGAGCGCCACGGCGAAGGAGTAGATGCGACCCGTTACACCTGCAATGTTCATCAGGTTGCCGGCGAGAATGAAGAACGGCACCGCGAGCAGCGGAAAACTCTCGACGCCGGCGATCATGCGCTGCGCGACGATCACATCGGGCGCACCGCCGTGGATCGCAAGGTAGGCGAGCGACGCCGACACCATCGAAACAGCGACCGGAACGCCGATCACCATGAGGACGAGGAAAACCCCGATCAGAACGAGCATGTCTCAGCCCTCCTTCATCGCGTCGGCCGAGCCATCGAAGGCGCCGGGGCGTTCGAGCACGGAATAGCCGCGCTGGAGGTTCTGCCAGGCGACGACCGCCGCCCGCAGCGCCATCAGCACGAAGGCGCCAAACACGATCAGGAATACCGGCCGCTTCGGAAACTGAATCGTCGTCATCATCTCCTCCGAAATGATGTCGGCGTATTTCCAGACCAGCCAGGCAATATAGGCGAACACGCCGATCCGCACGGCATCGACGAAGGTCGCAGCAAGCCTCCCGGTAGCTGGCGAAAGATAGCGGTAAATGAAATCGACCTGGATATGCCGTGAGAGACGCACACACATTGCTGAGCCGAGAAACACCACCGTGACGAGACAGTAGATCGCGATCTCCTCTGTCCAGGCGAGACTGTCGTTAAGCACGTACCGTGTGAAGAACTGGAGAAAGACGCACAGGCACATCAGCCAGAAGATCACAAGCGTCACCCAGTCCTCGCTGCCATGACCAGAGAGGTCCACGGGCGCGGCCTCTTCATCGAAGGTCTTGGCGATTTCGTCGGATGAGATCGGCGTATGGATCTCGGAAGATTGCGCTGGTTTCACGGCAGCCTCGGAAAAACCCGCCCGCAATGCGGGAAACAACGGAAAAGACGGGAAATGGCGCGCTCCGGGGAGAAGACGGAGCGCGCCTTTCCAGAACGGCGGAACGATTACTTGACCGCCTGGATCTTCTCCCAATCCGCCTGCTCGTAGCCGAACTGGGCGAACGTGGTGTTCTTCTTCACCGTGTCGAGGAATTCGTTGCGGTCGATGCTGGTGACGGTCAGGCCCTTGTCCTTGAAGAATTGGACGAGCTCGGCCTCGCGCGCCTTGATCTTGTCGGTCGCGCGTTTGGCGGCCTCCTGGCTTACGTCGGTCCAGATCTTCTTGTCCTCATCCGAGAATTTCGCCCATGTGCCCTTTGCCACGACGGTGTTGATATGGTCGACGATATGGCCGGTCAGCACGATGTGCTTCTGCACCTCGTAGAACTTCTTCGCCTCTATCGTGGTGAGCGGGTTTTCCTGCGCCTCGACGGTGCCGTTTTGCAGCGCGAGATAGACTTCGGCGAAGGCGATCGGCGTCGTGTTGGCGCCGCAGGAGCGCGGCATGGCGAGATAGGCCGGCACGTCCGGCACACGGATCTTGAGGCCCTTCATCTCGGCGCAGGACTTGAAGGCCCGGTTGGTCGAGGTGTGGCGCACGCCGTAATAGGTCGTGGCGGTGATGACGTGACCAGTCTTGTCCTCGTAGCCCTTGTTGAGTGTCTTGTAGATGTCGCTCTTGGTATAGGCGAGAAGATGATCCGCGTCGCGGAAAGTGAAGGGGTAGTAGGTCACGCCCAGCCGCGGGAACGAACGCGCCGCGAAGGACGAGCCGGAGATGATGATATCGACCGAACCGAGGCTGAGACCCTGGTTGATGTCAGTCTCCTTGCCGAGCTGCGAAGCTGGAAACACCTCGACCTGATACTTGTTTTTGGTGCGCTTGGCGAACTCCTGTGCCGCCCACACGCTCTCGGTGTGGAAGGGCTCCGATGTCTCGTAGACGTGACCCCACTTGAGCTTGATCTGCGCGCTGGCAGCGCCGGCCGCAAAAGCCAGCCCGACACCGGCCAGCAGGATTGATTTGATAATGGTCTTCATGGTGCTCTCCTTTTCTTGTTTCCTCGGATCGTCGCCGATCCTCTCTCGTTCAGCGGCGTCCCGCGATTTTTCTCGTTTCGTGCGGAAGCCTGTCGTCAAGGTCGTGATCGTGGTCGCCAAAGCTGCGCGAGAACCGCTCTTGCGACAACTGCAGATGCCGGCGCAGCGCGTCGCGGGCGAGGATGGGGTCGCGCGCCGCCAGTGCATTGCGGATCGCACGGTGCTCGACCAAAGCTTCCTTCCAGCTTTCGGCGGTCTCGAAATAAGCGGCCAGACGCCCGAAATATGGGGACATGCGCTTGTCGAACAATTCGCGCACGGTCCTCTCGATCACGGCGTTGCCAAGAACGGAAGCAATCGCGACGTGAAACTCGCGGTCGATCGCCACAGCTTCGTCACCCGGCTGGGTGGCGCTCGCCATGCGATCGAGAATGGCATCGAGCGCCGCGATGTGATCGGGGGTGATGCGGACAGCCGCTTCCGCCGCGATCGCCCCTT
>DAORNC010000087.1:2604-9938 GCA_035440785.1 Rhabdaerophilum sp.
ATGAACGACCGCGCGCTGAGGAGTTCGAACGGCCCCTCGTCTTCCGTCATCGCATGCGGAAAGGGCGGCGGTTCGCAAACGTAGATGCCGGACCCCACACGGATGCGAATGCGCCCCTCGACCTCGAGCGCGATCAGCGCTTCGCGAATCGTGGGACGGGAGACGTTGAGCTGCTCGGCGAGTTCGCGCTCGGTCGGCAGTCGTGCGCCAACGGGCAAGGCGCCGGAGTCGAGATAACTCCGGAGCTGGTCGGCCACCTGCCGGTAGAGCCTGCGCGGTTCGATCGCCTCCAGAGCCAAGAAAACCTCCGGCAGAAAAATTGGTCAGACCAATAGACCGATATTTCGCAGCTTCGGGCTTGCTGTCAACCGGCACACTACCATACAAGTTGACGAAGCCTGCCTGCGCACCCCTAAATCCGGAGTTCCTGATGCGTCTTTCGCGCTCCCAGCTTGATGCCCTCCCACCTTCGATCGTTCGGCCGGCCTACGATCTTGACCGGGCCAGGGTCGGCATCGTCCACCTTGGCATCGGAGCCTTTCACCGGGCACATCAGGCGGTGATGATCGAGGACTGCCTTGCGCGCGGGGAAACCGGATGGGCCATCGCCGGTGCGAGTTTGCGTTCTCCCGAAACGCGCGACGCGCTCGAACCGCAGGACAATCTCTACACCCTATCGGTGCGCAGTGCTGCGGGCGAGGCCTTGCGGATCGTCGGCGCGATCCGCGAGAGCCATGTCGCGCGCCAAAACGCCTCCGCGCTCCTCGCGCGCATGGCCGCGCCCGACACCAAAATCGTTTCCTTGACGGTGACCGAGAAAGGGTATTGCCATGATCCGGCGACGGGCCAGCTTAACGAGACACACCCGGATATTCTCCATGATATCGCCAATCCGGCAACCCCGCGCTCGGCGATCGGGTATCTCGCCCGTGCGCTCCGCTTGCGGCGCGAGGCCGGCTTGCCGCCCTTCACGGTGCTCTGCTGCGACAATCTGCCAGCGAACGGCAAGACCGTGAAGCGCGTCATCGACCGCTTCGCCGCCCTTGTCGATGCGGATTTCGGTCAATGGGTCGCCGGCGAGGTCGCTTGCCCGTCGAGTATGGTCGATCGCATCGTCCCGGCAACAACCGACGAGGACCGTGCCCGCATTTCCGGACTTCTTGGCTTGGAAGATCGCTGGCCGGTCATCACCGAGCCCTTCATCCAATGGGTGATCGAGGACCATTTCCCGCAGGGTCGCCCCGACCTCGCGGCGTCGGGGGCGGAACTGGCGCGCGACGTGACGCCGTTCGAACACATGAAGTTGCGCCTCCTCAACGGTTCGCACTCCACCATCGCCTACCTTGGTTATCTCGCCGGATACGAAACCGTTTCCGATACGGTCGCCGATGCGGATTTTGCCCGTCTCGTCCGCACGATGATGGACGACGAGATCACACCGACCCTCACCATGCCTGCGAGTGCGAATCTCTCCGGCTACAAGGATGCGCTCATGGCGCGCTTCGCCAATCCCGCGCTCCGTCACCGCACCTGGCAGATCGCGATGGACGGTTCGCAGAAGTTGCCGCAGCGCCTGCTCGGCACGATCCGCGACCGACTTGCGAAAGACGCGCCGATCGACAGGCTCGCGCTCGGCGTGGCCGGCTGGATGCGCTACGTTTCCGGCAAGGATGAAGAAGGCGCTGTCATTGATGTGCGTGACCCGATGGCGGAAAAGTTGGCGGCCATCGCGACGGGCGCCGGCCCGGTCGCGGCCCGATTGGGTCCGGCGCTGATGGGAATCGGCGAGATTTTCGGCAGCGATCTGCCGGCGGATCCGCGCTTTACGAGCCCCGTTCTTGCCGCACTCGAAGCGCTGTTCGCCAAGGGCGCCCGGAAAACGGTCGCCACGCTCTCTCACTAGGCTCCGGCTCCCTCCGCGGATGTCTCGCCCAGCAAGGCGAAGACGCGCGCGGTTTCGGCCTTGCCTTTGACTGGCACCGCTCCGATTTCACGAAGCTCGAAGCGACCGGCAAGCGCATCGGCCGTAGCCTCGCCGATCAGGATCGGTTCGCCATACTGCGCCGTCAGCCCCTCGAAGCGGGAGGCGAGGTTCACCGCATCGCCAAGCGCGGAATAATCAAAGCGGAAATCCGAGCCCATGTTGCCGACCACGCAAGGCCCGGTGTTGATGCCAATACCAATTTCAAGCGGCAGGGGAGCGGGCAGGCTCAGATTCGCCGCTTCCTGACGGCGGGCCTCGTTGAGATCTGCGAGCCGCCGCCGCATCGCCAGCGCCGCCCGCGCCGCATGGGCAGCATGATCGGGCACATCGAGCGGGGCGTTCCAGAACGCCATCACCGCGTCGCCCATATATTTGTCGATGGTACCGTGCTCGCGCGTGATCGCATCCGAAAGCGGGGTAAGGAGGCGATTCATCAAAGCCGTAAGAGCCTGCGGATCGCCTTTCATGCCCTCGGCAACCCGGGTAAAATCGCGCATGTCGGAAAACAGCACGGTCAGCTCGCGCGTCTCGCCGCCGAGCCGCAGCAGCGCGGGCTGGTCGGCCAGCTTCTCGACAAGTGCGGGCGCGAGATAATGCTGGAAGGCCGCGCGAATCTCGTGCCGCTGCCTCTCTTCGCGCCAGTAATTGAGGAAGACGAGTGTGAGAAACACGCTAAAGCCGGCCAGCAGCGGGTAAACCGTATCGATCAGCAGGCGATAACGGTCGAACAGGAACCATCCCGCCTGCCATGTCGCCAGCGCCATCAGCAGTCCGAGAGCCAGCACCGGCAGGGTGCCGAGCCGGGGAACGAGGAGGATCATCAGCAAGCCGAGCACCAACCCGGCGATAACCTCGATCCCCAGGGCGAGATGCGGCCTCGTCAATTGCTGGTTGGCGACGATCGTCTCCAGCAATTGCGCGTGGACCTCGACACCCGGCGTCGCGGCGCTGACCGGCGTCGCGCGGATATCCTGCAACCCGATCGCGGAGGAGCCGACCAGCACCAGCTTGTCCTTCAGCCCCCCCTCCGCCGGCCGTCCTTCGAGTAGATCGACCGCCGAGATGTAATTCTTGGCAATGTCGGCGCGGTAATAGACCCAGAAGCGCCCGTCGCGCTCTGTCGGGATCATCGTCCCGCCGACGATGACGCCCATCACACCGGCGGAATCGCGCTTGATCGCGAGCGCATCGCCACCCGTCGCCACCCGCAGCAGCTCGATAGCGAGCGCCGGCACCACTTTGTCTTCGACGGTGAAGGCAAGCGGAACGCGGCGGATGAGGCCGTCCGGCTCGGAAAGGATGGAGAACATGCCGACGCCCGAGGCCGCGCGTTCGAGAGCCGGCAGATTACGCAGTATCCCGGGATAGGCGGGCAATAGCGCGGAGGAATCGCCGCCGATCATGGCGAGCGGCAGATGAGGGTCCTCGTTCCTGGCAGGATTCGTCTGCGGCAGACCGGAGCGTCCCAGTACGACGCGATGCCGCGCGATCGCCTCGGCGAAAAGGATGTCGGTATCCTTCTCGCCCTTCAGGCCCGCGCGCATCTCCGGCGTCAGGCCGGCAAGCGCCTCCGCGAGCCGGGGCGGCGAAAGACGGTCGGGTTCGGGAAACACGATATCGAAGCCGATCGCTGCCGCTCCCGCTTCACCGACCCGGTCGACGAGACGTGCCAGCACCGCGCGCGACCACGGCCATTGCCCGATCCGTGCGAGGGACTTCTCGTCGATATCGATGACGACGACCGGCGACTTTCCGGCCCCGCGCGGCTTGCCGGTGACGTAGTGATCGAACACCCAGAGACGAAACCGCTCCAGCGGCGCGGGATCGGAATACTTGATGAGTGTCAGCGCCAGCAGAACGACGAGGCCGACGATCCGTGGCAGGCCGAGCCGCCGGAAGCCGTGTCGATCTGTTGGCATGCCTTTGCGCGTCATGCCGTCAGGCTAGCGGCTTTCGTGGCACGGCGGCAGCACTCCCCACGATCTTTCCCCGGAAATGACATGCAAGCCGGAGCAGGACAGCAATAAGGGAGCTCACGCCCCCTTCGAGAACCCCTTGCGGAGAACACCCTGCCGGCAGAATCAATCGTCGCGATAGATTTTCTCGCGACGCTCGTGCCGTTCCTGCGCTTCGATCGACAAGGTGGCGATCGGCCGCGCGTCGAGGCGAGCAAGACTGATGGGATCGCCAGTCTCCTCGCAATAGCCGTAAGAACCGTCCTCAATGCGAGAAAGCGCCGCATCGATCTTTGCAATCAGCTTGCGCTGACGATCGCGCGCCCGCAGCTCAATGGCGCGGTCGCCTTCCGAGGAGGCGCGATCGACGAGATCAGGATGCGAATCGGAGTCGCTCTGCATCGCCGTCAGCGTCAATTCCGAATCGCGGATGATCTCTTCTTTCCAGTCGACCAGTTTGCGCCGGAAATACTCACGCTGGCGGTCGTTCATGAACGGCTCGTCCTCGCGCGGGCGATAGCCGCGATCGAGCGAGATCGTTCCTTTTTCCTTCACATCATTCGACATCGGCAGACCTACTCACAAAGTCGAAAACTTGGGCCTGCCCTATAGCGCCGCGCGCATGACGAAACAATGATGCAATTTGAAATTGGCTTAAAACCGCAATATTTCGCAGTGCAATATAAGCCCAATCGCAACTGTTGCCTGCTTTTAAGGCAATTCGGCCACTTCTGCCGGATCAGCGGACCGCCTTTTGGGCCTGCTTGAGCTTGGCAAGCTCCACCTCGGCCCGAAGTTCAATCGCATCGATGATTCCATCAAGCCTCGGATCACCGCTCGGATCGGCCCCATGCAGCGAGGCGCTGAGCCGCGCCTGGAGCTCCGGTGTCAGGCGTCCGGCGAGCAGCGCCAGTTTCAGTTCGTCGAGCACGTCAAGCATCACCTGGCCGCGTTTGGCTGAGCGGCGGCGGCGTTCGCGGGTATTGTCTTCGGCCTTGATTGCGATCAGCGCCTCAAGTCCGCCAAGAATGGAAATCGGCGCTTGCGCGGTGGCCTTGGCGGACGCGCCGCCGGCTTCGAGCGTGAAGCGTGCGCCAGAGGCGCCACCCGAACCACGCGCCGAGCGGGTTCCACCAACCGAACTCACGGATTTCTGGTCGTTGACGCGAATCATGAGAGCCACAGACAATTCCCGTTGAGCCGACGAGCCGGCTACCGCATGTGTCGGCATCGCCGACGCCATGATCCTCGCTCAAGGAAGTTAAGCGCTGGTAACCATACCCGGCGATTTTTGCCGGGTAGGCAGGAATGTCCCGGCGCATTTCTCCGGCATTCGCCGAAAGACTTCAGAGAAAACCAGTCTTTTCAGAAGCATGGCTAAAATTTTGGCTTGGCATGGTCTTCGCTTGGCATGGGGCTGAACGGCTCCTGTCTCGCGTACGTTCACCAGTTTCGATCCGACGAACGCCGGCAACGGCCCCAGGAGCACCAAGAACATGATGACAAAGGCCCGCTTTCATTCCCTGAGGAGCAGCCTGCGGGATATCGCGCTGGCGCTCGGTCTCGCCACGGTGGCGGTCGCGGTTGTCGGCAGCGTCGAAGCCTCGGCAATGTCGCGGATCAAGGATCTCGCGGCTGTCGAAGGCGTCCGCGAGAACCAGCTTGTCGGATACGGCCTCGTCACCGGCCTCAACGGAACCGGCGACACGCTCAACAACTGCCCGATGACCCGCCAGTCACTTCAAGCGATGATGGAACGCCTCGGCGTCAACACCCGCGGCGCCAACATGCGCACGGCGAACATGGCGGCGGTGATGGTGACCGCGAACCTCCAGGCTTTCGCAACGCAGGGCACCCGGCTTGATGTCACGGTCTCGGCCATGTGCGACGCGAAATCGCTCCAGGGCGCGACACTGCTCGCGACCCCACTTCTCGGCGCAGACGGTGAAGTCTATGCGGTGGCGCAGGGCTCACTCGCGATTTCCGGCTTTGCCGCTGAAGGTGAAGCAGCCAAGGTCACGCGCGGCGTGCCGACGGTCGGGCGGATCGCCAACGGCGCGCTGATCGAGCGCGAGGTCGAGTTCAAGCTCAACAATCTCTCGAACCTGCGCCTCTCGTTGCGCAACCCTGATCTGACGACCGCCCGACGCATCGCCGCGGCGATCAACGATTTCCTCGGCGCCGATTCGGCCGAGCCGACCGACCCCTCCACCGTCGCGGTGCAGGTGCCGAAGGCCTACAAGGGCAACATGATCCGCCTGCTGACCGAGGTCGAGCAGCTCTCCATCCAACCGGATCAGCGCGCCCGCGTCATCGTTGACGAGCGCTCCGGCATCATCGTTATGGGCAAGGATGTCCGCGTCAGCCAGGTGGCGGTCGCGCAGGGCAACCTGACCGTGACGATCACCGAGCAGCCGGAGGTGAGCCAGCCCGAGCCCTTCTCCCGCGGACAGACTGTGGTGGTGCCGCGCACTGGCGTCCGGGTCGATACCGACGAGAAGAAGAAACTCGCGATCGTCAAGGACTCGGTCTCGCTGCGCGAACTGGTCGATGGCCTCAACGCCCTCGGGGTCGGCCCCCGTGACCTGATCTCCATCCTGCAGGCGATCAAGGCTTCCGGCGCCCTCCAGGCCGACATCGAGGTGATGTGATGAACGGCATCACCTCCAACCCCAACTTCGCGCTCGACATCCGTCAGGCGCAAGCCGCCGGAAAGCTTTCGAAAAACGCGCCGCTGAACCAGAAAGCCTGGGAAACGGCACAGGGCCTCGAAGCCTCATTCCTCCAGACCATGCTCGGTACGATGTTCGAGGGCGTCAAGGGCGAGGGTATGATGGGCGCCGAGGCAACCGGCCAGGATGCCTGGCGCGGAATGATGATTGAGCAATACGGCAAGTCTCTCGCGGCGAAGGGCGGTATCGGCCTCGCTCCGCAGATCTATCGTGAAATGTTGCGTTACCAGGAGTCCGCGCCCAATGTCGCCCAAAGGCCCCAGCCCTGAGCGTCCCGACAATCGGCTGAAAGTTTCGCGTCCCGAAGAAGCCGAAGCGCTGGTGGCTTCCGCCCTCGCGGCTCTGGACCGACTGGAACCGATGATCGAGGACGAAACCAGCCTCTTCCGCGCCGGCAAGGTCCGTGAAGCGCTGAAGATGGCGATGGACAAGAACGAGGCAGCGCATGCGTATACGCTCTGCCTAGAAGCGTTGAAGAACAACGCCATCGCCATCGGCCGTTTCCAGCCTGCGGATCTCGACACGCTTCGGGATCGCCACGAAGCCTTCTCTTCCAAGATGGCGCTTAACATGGCCGTCGTCGCGACAGCCAGAACGGTATCGGAGGGCCTCTTGCGCGATCTCGCTGATACCGTCGGCCGGAATTCCAGCCCGCAGACCTAT
>DAORNC010000087.1:9967-12002 GCA_035440785.1 Rhabdaerophilum sp.
GGCACCGCGCCGCTAGCCGTTTCCAAGGCGATCTAGCGTCTTCGAAACCGGCGCGGGCAGGCGGAATCGCGCGCAACCTCCGCCTGCGGCTGCACCTGAAAATCTTAATTTTAAGCTTATTTCCTCCGGGTGATTCAGCCCGTCTCAACCATCTTTCTGAACGAAACCTAAACATCGGCGGTCGTAGACTGGCTACTGGCGGGACGTGGATGCCTGCCAGAAACGAGAAGTGCCATGGATACCCGTCTTTCTCAGGGGGCTCCGACGATCTCGCAGGCCCCGGTTCGCGTCGAGGCAGCTCAGGTTAGAGCGGCCGTGCAGACCGAACTCGCTCCTCCCGTTGCCGTTTCCGCTCAGGTCGGAGCCGAGCAGGCACGCTGGTCGCGGGATCAGCGCCGCGTCGAAGCACAGGCGGCACAACGCCGCAACGAAAGCTCGATCGAGACCGACCGTGAAACCGGTGACCTCATCTACAAGGTCGTCGATCCGGAGACCCGCGCCACGGTGACGCAGTACCCCTACGAGTCGATCCTCAAGCTTCGCGCCTATATCCGTGCGGTGAACGACACAGCAGGTTGACATCTCCGGCAGGCCCGACGCCGCAGTCGGGCTTTTTGCGTTCAACTTGCGTTAACCATGTTTTTTAATGTCTCGTTATCCTTAACGCTTCGTTTTTCATTAAGGTTACCAAATTTAACCAAGCTTTAGCGCCTCGCGTGCATTCTGACACCAGAAATAGCCGATTGCCCCAGAATCGCTCTCCCCTCCGCGTGACAGAACTGTCTCCGGGAGACGCGAAAAGGGCCGAAGCCGGACAGAAGGTGCCGCATGACCATTCTGATGAATGACGCGACCAACGCGAATATCTCGATCCTTCAGCGTACCAACGAGTTGTTCCAGCTGACACAGAAGCGCGTCGCCACCGGCCTCAAGGTCTTCGGTGCCGCCGATGACACCACCCGCTACAAGATGAGCGAGACGATGCTGGGCCGCTCGCGCCAGCTCTCGGACATCAACAACAACATCAGCCTCGCGCTCGGCACGCTCGAAGCTACCGACAAGACGCTGAAGAACATGATCGGCCTCATCGAGACCGCGCAGACGCTTATCCGCCGTGCGCAATCGGAGGGCGGTGCTGGACTGCGCTCGGCCGCGCCGACAGCGAACATCGACAGTTCGACCGTAGTTTCCGGTGTCTCGGTCGGCTCGAAGCTCTCCATTACCTCGGATATTGGCAAGAACTTCACCTACACGTTCAACTCGACGACCATCACCTGGGGTCAAGTGGTCGACGCGCTGAACTCGGCCAATATCGGTGTGATGGCGGAATTCGTGCCTTCGACCACGGCCGGTCAATCCAATCTGCGCTTTGTCTCGATCAACGAGAAGGACTTTACCTTCGATGCCGTGACCGACCAGAACGTCATGGACGATCTCGTCGGTCTCACCTCGCCGACCGGCCAGACCTTCAACGCCAACAATCTCTTCGCCAACGGCATTGCCGCGCCGGGCGCAAACGAGACCGGCTTCACGGTTGCCTACGGCGGCCAGATCACCGGGACGGCCGGTGCCGGCGTGACGGGCGCGACGGCCGTCGCTGCGGGCTCGACACTCGTTTTCGAGGACGCCTCCGGCAATGCGCGCACGCTCTCCTATGGCGCGGCGACGACCGTCACGCAGGTCATCTCCGATATCACCGCGATGGGCGCCGGCATCAAGGCCGAACTCGTGAACCAGACCGGCGGTGGCGCCGGCCCGCTCCAGTTGCGCCTGCGCAATATGAACGGCGGGGATATGAAGATCCTCTCCGCCACCGGTGCCTTCGCCCCGGCTGGCACGATTGCGCTGCCGGGCAACATCGTCGGTTATGCCGCCCCGCTCTCGTCGAACCACGCGTTGCGCCTCGCCTATGGCCGGCAATATGACGCGATCATCGTCAATCTCGACCTCCTGGTGATGAACAACCCGGTTCAGAACGGCCGCAACCTTCTGCAGGGCCAGAACATGAATGTCGTGATGGACGAATTCGCGGGCA
>DAORNC010000087.1:12071-13119 GCA_035440785.1 Rhabdaerophilum sp.
CGACGCCAACATCCAGACTTCGGCGACACAGGCCAACCAGGGCCTCATCAACCTGCGCAACTTCCAGGCCCAGTTCGCGACCTTCAACAGCTACATCAAGTCGCGCTACGACCTGAACAAAGCCTATAACGGCGACCTCAAGACACAGGGCGACGATCTTGTCGCCGCCGATGCTTCGGAGGAAAGCGCCCGCCTCGTCGCCCTCCAGACGCGGCAACAATTCGCCGTTCAGGCCCTCACCATCGGTAACCAGAACGAGCAATCCCTGCTCCGCCTGCTCGGTTGACGGTCAAGCCCCACCCCTCCCATCGCGCGGCCGGCGTTCCAGAACGCCGGCCGTTTTCTTTTCCGGGCCGGTGATTGAACGCCATTTTAACTTGTGAGAGCGCGTTCGATATGTCGGAAACGTTGCAAAAACGAGTCTTCGTTGACAGCTTTTCACATAGGATACTGCCTTCTTTTCCTGGATGGCCATCCATTTTCTTGTCCCGACTTTCGTTCACAGAAATCCGAACCATTGTAACCGTTCTTATCTATCGATCACATTCTGTTTTTTTCAGGTCGAAACGTATTTACATCATATCCAAAAATGCGACTCCGTAATAATTGATTTTATTCTCAATAATTCAATGAATATAAATAATTCTATCGGTATTTTCAAAGTCACAATTGTGGTAGAGGATCTAAAATAAGAAATAATTATTGTTTTTCTATATATTATATATTTGTTATCCATAATCATTATCACCAAAACACAGAAAATTCCGAAAAATTTCAAAATTAATCCATTTTAATCTACGCTCTCTTGTCAACCCCACCCCAACATCCAATGCATGGATAATTGATTTACCATGCACGTCCTCAAACGAAACGGACAGGATTTTGGTAAGTTTTTGAAAGCCTGCCATCGCCAAACATGCACTCAACGCCGCCCTGAAAAGGCAGCGCTGTCCTCCAGGGCCCGAAAAGGCGCCGGAGGTTTTTTCAGGCCAGGACGGCCGCCCAATGCAACAGAAGGTGCAAGATTATGGCAGTTGTTTTTAACGCC
>DAORNC010000088.1:0-305 GCA_035440785.1 Rhabdaerophilum sp.
TAGACCGCCGAAGTCTCGTTTGAGCTTCCGTTACCGGAAGCTCCGCAAGAACTCCGCCGCCCACGTTTCTCTTTCTCGGTTTCAATTGCCAAACAGCGAGACAACTTATCTCTTCTGGCTCTCGCCAGTACCTGAATTTTCAGGATTTAGAGAACAGTCATCGGTGCGCCGCGAACCGCGTCGCCAGTGAGGGTGGTATAGGCCAGACCCCTTTCTCCTGTCAACGGGCTTTTTCATTTTTTTTCGCCGGCCCTCGTTTTTTTACCGGGCAGTCTCGAAATTTCTTTTTGTATATATAGAAGTTC
>DAORNC010000088.1:357-4551 GCA_035440785.1 Rhabdaerophilum sp.
TCTCCCGGCGCCCCCCCCCCCAAATCGGCGTTTGGGTAATTTGCTCGTGGAAATTTCGCCGACTCTGCCATAGAAAGGGCGCGAAAAGACGGTTCACCCCATCACGATAGGATGAAAAAGGGGCTGCAACGACCCTCATGATGCACTCGACCTTCCGGGAGATTCCGGCCGATCTGGGCTTGGAGCCGCCGTTGAGCGCGGAAGGTGCAGTTGCGCCGGCGCTTGCGCGCGGACGACTCAACGGTCGCTGGCTCGCGGGAATCGTTCTCACCGGCACAACTGGTGCCGCGCTCATGCTGCTTTCCGTCGCGGGAGCGCTCGGACCGATCCGCAATGTCGTCTCACAACCTGAAACAGTCCGCTCGACCCGCGACGACAGAGGCGGCAGCGGCACCGCCATCATCGCCCGCAAGAGCGATAAGCTTGTCCGTAAGGCCAATCTTGTCGCCGCCCGGCAGGATTACAAAGCGCCGGTGCAGATTCGCGTCGGCGATGCAGAGGTCACCCGCAACCAGTCCTACATCCGGCTGTCGACACCGCTGGCGCTCGAATCACTCGGTTATGCGGATTCGATTCCGGCTTTCAACCTGGCGAAACTCGTCTCGCTCGCAAGCGAGGACCGCGCGGCGCTCGACAACGAGGGAGAGGTGTCGGCCGACACCGAGGTCGCGCTTTCGGCGCGCCCGATCTCGGCGGTTTCGAGTCTTGGCGAGAGCGGCATCGCGCTTCGTGACGAGGACGCCTATTCACAGGTGGTGGATGCCTTGTCGGAGCGCCAGCGCGATTCGGCGCGCGAGGCCGCGCAGTCCCGGCTGGCGCGCGTGATGCGGGCGCCGACGCAGGGCTCGCAATTGATGGCCTTCACAAGCGGAGTGGGCGATCCGTTTTCGAAACTCGTTGTGAAGATGGTGCCCGAGAACGTCTCGCTGCTGCCCCGCCGCGATTCAGTGCTCAATCCCCTTCCCATCGAGGAACGGCTGGTGCTTTCCCGCAATGAGGCCGGCACGCAGAAGACACTCAAGCTTGCCGGCGCCACCGACGCCCAGGCGCGCGACATCATCAACGCCGTCACGCGCGGGAAAAAGGTCGCCAATCTCGAGGGTAACCGCATCCTGAAACTCACGCTCCAGCCGTCCGAGCCCAGTGCACCGAAGGAACTGATGCGCGTCGAGGTTTATGCCGACGAACAGCTCGTCGCTTCCGCGGGACGCCGTGATGACGGCAGCTTCTGGCCGGTCGAGGTCCGCGAACAGGATGCGTCGAAAACAGCAACCACCAAGACGCCCGATACCAATGCGGCGGAAGAAGAGGAGGAGGACGCAAACACCGGCAGCCTCTCGCTCTACAGCTCGATCCACGAAACCGCGCGTCGCCATGACATTCCACCGGCGATCATCGACGAGGCGGTGCGCACGGTATTCTTCGACGTCGACCTCCAGCGTCGTGCCCGACCGGGCGATTCGATCGAGATGCTGGTTGCCAACGGCGAGAGTGAAGGCGCCCGCCCAGAACTGTTGTTGGTCTCACTGACGACGGGTGGTGTGAAGCGGCGCTACTACCGCTTCAAGCTCCCCGACGACGATGTCGTCGATTATTTCGACGATCAGGGGCGTTCCGTGAAGCAGTTTCTGCTGCGCAAGCCGATGGACGGCGGCGAGTTGCGTTCCGGCTTCGGCATGCGCAAGCACCCGATTCTACGCTATTACCGGCTGCATTCTGGCGTCGACTGGGCCGGCCCGGTCGGCACGCCGATCCGCGCTGCCGGCAACGGTACAGTGCGCATGGCGGAATGGGATTCGGGCTATGGCCGCCGTGTCGAAATCGTGCATAACCACGGCTACGTGACGACCTACAATCATATGTCGGCCTTCGGTCCCGGCATCACGGCCGGTGCAAGGGTGCGGCAGGGCCAGATCATCGGACGCCTTGGATCTTCCGGACTCTCAACCGGCCCGCACCTCCACTACGAGGTCATGATCAACGAGCGCTTCGTCGATCCGCTGGCGATCAAGCTGCCGAAAGGGCGTGAACTGGCAGGTCGCCAGCTTGCCGGCTTTAAACGCGAACGCGACCAGATCGAGACCGTGCTGAAGCAGGCGCCGGGCGCCAGCGCGCTGGTGGCGCAGAACTGAGGCGGCGGCTTACGCAGCCTTATCCTCGCGCTCTGTCGCGACAGCCCTCACGGCATCAAGCACCGCACGAACCGTAATCGGCTTGAGAACCGCTGCCGAGAACGCGGCGTTTTCCGGCGCGGCAAGATCGACATCGTCGGCACTGACAGCGATGACCTCCGGTCGGATCGAACCGTCCAGACGCCGCAGCGCCCGAGCAAGCTCCCTCCCATCGCCGTTCGGCATGTTGATATCCGTCAGAACGATCCGCGGCGCAAAATCGCGCACCGCCGCCAAAGCGGATTCGGGATCAGGAACGTCCATGCAACGATAACCCGCCGCCTTGAGGATCGTACCCATCACAAGCCGGGATGCGGGGTGATCGTCGACGATAAGGCAATCCGGGCTGAGTTTGCCCGCGCCGTGGATCGGCCATGTGAAGGCGAAACGGGCGCCGGTACCATTCGGCCCCGGCCCGCCGCAGAGCACACCACCATGTCCGGCCACGATCCGCCCGGCGATCGAGAGGCCGAGCCCCGCTCCACCCTTCCGGCCGGTGACGCGACCGCCCTCGCGGATCAGCCGCGCAGCCTCCGCTTCGCTCAGGCCCGGCCCGGTATCGGTGACAGCGAAGGCAAGGCGCGGCTGCGCCTCCCGCACGATTGTCAAAGTTACAGCGCCGGCGGAGGTAAGCCGGGTGGCATTGTCGCAAAGGTTTTCCAGCACCTGCCGCAAACCGACAGGGTCGTCGATCAGGATACCGTCTTCTCCCGCTTCATTCACCACGATGAAGTCGATGTCCCTGGCGCGGCATCTCGCCTGCACCGAAGGGGCAAACAGGGCAAGGAAAGCCGGCAGAGCCGGGCGCGCACCGATCTGATCAGCTGCACCGATGTCGCCCCGGCTGCCGTGCGCATCGAGAATCCGGTTCGCGATAGCTCGCAGATGCGCGTGCGATGCCTTCAGGGCCTCCACCATGCCCGCCTGCCCGGAATCGAGGTCTGACGCCTCGAGCATCTCGACCATTGCGTCGATTCCGCCCAGCGGCGCGCGTAGCTCATGCGCCAGCTCGGAGAGCGAAACAGGACTTGTCAAATCGGCTGGCGGCATCACGGGTGATTCCAGGTTCAGGTGGGAACGGCGCTGCACAGCATCGCGTCACCTTGCCGTAGGATAAGACCGGCGCCTTAAGCGAAGCCTAAACAGGCTTGATGGATGCGCGCCTTCCCGCCTAGAAACGGGTAAGGGATGTTGTCCTTGTCCCGCTTTCCGGAAGTCTGCCCTTGCCGCTGCTTTCAGCCCTCGCCGTCGTTGCACCCGTTTTCGCCCTTGTCGCGATCGGTTTTGCCGTGGCGCGGCTTCGTCTCGTCGGGTCGGAAGCCGGAAACGGCCTTTCGGAGTATGTTTTTGTGCTGGCGATACCGGCGCTCCTCTTTCGCACTGTCTCCGGCGCGAAACTGCCGGATATCAACCCGGTTCCACACTGGATTACCTACTTCGCGGCCCTCGCCATCTGCTGGGCCATCGCCAACTGGGTGGCCGCGCGGATGGGGCGCGACGCGCGGGAAGCCGCGATCGTCGGCTTTTCGGCCGCGCAGGCGAATACCGTGCTGGTCGGCATTCCGATGATTCTCGGGACGATGGGCGAGCGCGGCACGCTCCCTGCGATCCTGATCATCGCGATCCATCTGCCGATCACGATGACGGTGGTGACCTTGCTGATCGCGCGCGGTGAGAAGGGAAGCGGTTCGCTGCTGCGGCTTCTCCGCTCGTTGGTCACGCATCCGATTCTCGTCGCCATTTTCGCCGGAATCCTCTGGCGCTGGGGCGGGATGACCACGCCGGACCTTTTCGCCAAGGTGCTGAAATTCATCGCCGACACCGCCGCTCCCTGCGCGCTCATCGCGATGGGCATGTCGATGAACAAGGTCTCGTTTGCCGGACATCGCCGTCTCATCCTGCTGGTAACGGGCCTGAAGCTCGTGCTGCATCCGGCGCTAGTTTACGTTCTCGGCGTGCATGTCTTCCACTTGCCGCCCGCCTATGCCGGCGCGGCGATCCTGTTCGCCGCCTGCCCGACCGG
>DAORNC010000088.1:4590-12244 GCA_035440785.1 Rhabdaerophilum sp.
CGCCTCGGGCTCGATTGCGCTATCCACCATCCTCGCCGTCTTCACAATGACGGTTGCGGTTTCGGTGGTGATGACGATGCTGCGCTAGTCGAACCCCAGCCTGCTCCGGATCTGGGCTGCCGTTACTCCTTCCGCGCGCAACTGTCGCAGCGGTGTCGAGGCGAGGCTTTTCGCGAGCTTCCTGCCTTCGGCATCGCGGATCAGCGAGTGGTGATGGTAGCGCGGCTCCGGCAGGCCGAGCAACATCTGCAAGACGCGATGGATCGCAGTGGCTTCGTAGAGATCGGTGCCACGCACGACATGGGTAATGCCCTGCAAGGCGTCGTCGAGCACCACCGCGAGATGATAGCTCGTCGGCGTCTCCTTGCGTACCAGCACGACATCGCCCCATTTTTCCGGGTGAGTCTCGATATCCGTCACGGCTTCAAGCCGCTCGCCTGAGACCTCCTGCCAACCGAATCGCCGCGCGCCGATGTGCGCCAGCGCTGCCGCCATGTCGAGCCTGAGCGCGAAGGGTTCGCCGGAAGCGCGGCGCACTGCCCGCTTGGCCGCATCGAGCACGCGGCAGGTGCCGGGGTAAACCGGTGCGCCATCCGGATCGCGCGCCGCCATCTGGCCCGCAGCGGCCGCGATGTCATTCCGCGAGCAGAAACAGGGGTAGAGAAGCCCCCGTGCCGCCAGCACATCCGCCGTCGCGCGATAACGTCCGAATTGCGTGCTCTGCCGCAGCACCGGCGTCTCCCATCCAAGACCGAGCCATGCGAGATCTTCGAGGCAAGCGCCGATCAACGCTTCGGTGCAGCGAACCGTGTCGATATCCTCGATCCGCACTAGGAACCGTCCGCCCGTCTCCCGCGCGAGATGCGCGTTTAGCAGCGCGGAATAGGCATGGCCGAGGTGCAGGAACCCGTTGGGGCTGGGCGCGAAGCGGAAAACGGGTTGCACGAGCGGATGATTCGGGTTGCGGCTTGGGACCGGTTCGGTTTTCACTGCCATTGAACGAGGCACCATGAGCATCATCACAAACGACGACGACATCAAGCGCGGCGTGACGCATCTCTCCGACATCTGCCCGCACATGCGGATGATCGGCGAAACCTGCGGCCCTCCCCCCTTGCGTTGGCGCGAGCCCGGTTTTTCGGGGTTGGTCTCGACCATCACCGCGCAGCAGCTTTCAGTGTCGAGCGCCACCGCGATCCGCAACAAGCTCCACGCCCGGCTCGATCCGCTGACGCCGGACGAGGAGGAGTTGCGCGCCTGCGGTCTCTCCGGGCCGAAGATTCGCACTCTCCGCGCCCTCTCCGAGGCAATCGTCAGCGGTGCTCTGCCCTTCGCGCGCCTGCACGAATTGCCGGTAGAGGACGCCAAGGCTGCGATGGTCGCGGTGCATGGTATCGGTCCCTGGACGGCAGAGGTCTACATGATGTTCTGCCTCGGCATTCAGGATATCTTCGCCCCGGCCGATCTCGCCCTTCAGGAGGCCGCGAAGCTCGCGATGGGCCTGGACAAGCGCCCGAGCGCGAAACAACTCGACGAAATCGCCAAGCGATGGACTCCGTGGCGCGCGGTGGCGGCGCGGATGCTCTGGGCGTACTATGGCCATATGAAGCGCCGGCAGGGCGTGATTTCCACCTGAAGGAACCGGCGTGAACCGCGATTCCCCCCTCACCGGCCAGTCCTCCCTTATCAACCATGTGGCGGATCGGCTCGGGCTTTCGGGCGAAGCGCGCGAGCGCTTCGTTTCCGCCGCCAGCGTACACCGCTTTGCAAGCGGGCAGACCGTCATCCATCCCGGCCAGAACGCCAACGCCTATCTCTACGTGATTTCCGGCGCCGTACGCATGCAACTCGTGGGCGCGAACGGTCGCGTTGTCACGTTGTTGCGCATCGAGAACGACGAGCCTTGTGTGCTCACGACCTCATGCCTTTTCTCGCACCGACCCTACCCGGTCGAGGGAATCACGGAGGGCGATGTGGTGGCGCTCACCCTGCCGAACACCACCTTTGATAGTCTTTTCGCTGGCTCGCCACCGTTCCGCGAGGCGGTTCTGCGCACTTTTTCGGAGCGCGTCGGCGAAATCATCGTCGCGATGGAAACCAACCTGTTCGAAGGCATCCCGGCGCGGCTCGCCCGTGCATTGGTCGCGAGCGCGAGGGATGGCGCGGTGCGGTTGACCCATGCCGATCTTGCGGCGGAAATCGGCTCGGCGCGCGAAGTGGTGAGCCGGCAGCTCGCGCGATTCGCCGAGCGCGGCTGGATCGAACTGCATCGCGGCGCCATCGAAATTCGCGATCCCGCCGCCCTCAGGCGGGAAAGTGCCGGAGAATTCGCCTGAATCGCGCATTCGGTGATCTCGTCACCGACTGACCTTCCCGGCTGTGCTTGGTTGGCACCACGGCGCGCATGGCGCCGCGAGATTTCGCTTCAAGGGGAAGACCATGACCAGGAATGTCGGCGGCATCGACCGCATCCTTCGCATTATCGTCGGGCTGGCGCTCATCGCCTTCGCGCTCGGCTTCATCGGCAAGGGTTCGTCCTATGCCTGGCTGGGCTGGATCGGCGTCGTGCCGATTCTCACCGCCCTCGTCGGCTTCTGCCCGCTCTACCCGCTGATCGGGCTCAACACCTGCCCGATGGAAAAGAAATAACGCCTTGCCTCTGCCGGCCTCGCTGGCCACGATCCCGCCCGGGCCTTGACTCCGGGCGGTTTTGTTTTCTGCGAACAGCCCGCAAAACCGGTTCCCATAAGCCGTTCCGATGCTTTATACGGCCCCCAAGAGGTGCCGCATGTTTCTGAAGAACGAACCCGAGATCACCGCCGAACTGGTCAAGGCCCACGGGCTCAAGCCCGAGGAATACGATCGTTTCGTCGAACTGATCGGCCGCACACCAACGATCACCGAACTCGGCATCGTCTCGGCGATGTGGAACGAGCACTGCTCCTACAAATCCTCGAAGATCCACCTCAAGACACTGCCCACCAAAGGCAAGCGCGTCGTTTACGGGCCGGGCGAGAACGCCGGCGTCGTGGATATAGGCGACGGGATGGTCGTGGCGTTCAAGATGGAGAGCCACAACCACCCCTCCTACATCGAGCCCTATCAGGGCGCGACGACCGGCGTCGGTGGTATCCTGCGCGACGTGTTCACGATGGGCGCGCGGCCGATCGCCTGCCTCAATGCCCTGCGTTTCGGCGAACCGGATCACCCGAAGACGAGGCACCTCATCTCGGGCGTCGTCGCGGGCATCGGCGGTTACGGCAATTCCTTCGGCGTGCCGACGGTTGCCGGCCAGGTCGGCTTCCACCCGCGCTACAACGGCAACATCCTCGTCAACGCGATGGCGGTGGGCGTGGCGAAGCGCGAGATGATCTTCACTTCGAAGGCGACCGGCGTCGGCATGCCGATCGTCTATCTCGGTTCCAAGACAGGGCGTGACGGCATTCACGGCGCGACGATGGCCTCGGCCGAATTCGACGATAAATCCGAGGAGAAGCGCCCCACCGTGCAGGTCGGCGACCCCTTCGCCGAGAAGCTGCTGCTCGAAGCCTGCCTCGAGATCATGGCCAAGGGTTGCGTCATCGCTATTCAGGACATGGGCGCGGCGGGCCTCACCTGCTCGGCGGTCGAGATGGGTGCCAAGGGCGATCTCGGCATCGAACTCGACCTCGACAAGGTGCCCTGCCGCGAAGAGGGCATGAGCGCCTACGAGATGATGCTCTCCGAGAGCCAGGAGCGCATGTTGATGGTGCTTCACCCCCACAAGGAAGAGGAAGCGCGCGCGATCTTCGTGAAATGGGGGCTCGATTTTGCGGTGATCGGCCATACCACCGATACACTGCGCTTCGTCATCAAGCATGGCGGCGACGTGAAGGCCGATCTTCCCATCAAGGAGCTTGGCGACGAAGCGCCGGAATACGATCGCCCCTGGAGCGAGCCGAAGAAGCGCTTCGCGATCCGCAAGGGCGACGTGCCCGCGCCCGTCTCCAACGCAGAGGCGCTTCTCAAGCTGCTCGCCTCACCCGATCTCTGCTCGAAGCGCTGGGTCTGGGAGCAATACGACCACCTCATCCTGGGCAACACCGTGCAGCAGCCCGGCGGCGACGCCGCCGTGATCCGCATCGAGGATGGTCCCAAGGGCCTCGCCACCACCTGTGACGTGACGCCTCGCTATGTCGAGGCCGATCCGTTCGAAGGTGGCAAGCAGGCAGTCGCCGAGTGCTGGCGCAACCTCTGCGCCGTCGGCGCCGAACCGATCGCGCTGACCGATAACCTCAATTTCGGTAATCCCGAACGCCCGGAGATCATGGGCCAGTTCGTGATGGCGATCCGTGGCATCGGCGAGGCTGCGCGCCGGCTCGATTTCCCGGTCGTCTCGGGCAATGTCTCGCTCTACAACGAGACCAACGGTCAGGGCATCCTGCCGACTCCTACCATCGGCGGCGTCGGCCTGCTGGAAGATGTGACAAAATCGGCGAGCCTCGCCTTCAAGAACGTGGGCGATGCCATCGTGCTGATCGGCGAAACCAAGGGCTGGCTCGGCGCCTCGGCCTACCTTGCAACGATCTGCGGTCGTGAGGAAGGCGCGCCGCCGCCTGTCGATCTCGACCACGAGTTCCATCACGGCATCATTATCCGTCAACTCGTCGAACGGGGCATGGCCACGGCTGTGCATGACCTCTCGGACGGTGGCCTTGCCGTCGCGCTCGCGGAAATGACGATGGCCGGCAATCTCGGCGCGATGATCCAGGACTTCGACCCGGAAATGCCGAAGAATGCGCTGTTCTTCGGCGAGGACCAGGCACGTTATCTCGTCACCTGCGACGGCTCGACCGCGGCGCAGATCGAGCATCACCTCAACGAAGCGGGCGTTCCGGCGAAATTCATCGGTGTTGTCGGCGGAAATACGTTGAATTTGCCGGGCGAAGCGCCAATTCTTGTCGATGAACTGAAGTCGGCGCATGAAAACTGGCTGCCGGGCTTCATGGCGCAGGCGGCGGAATAAGGACAGACACCATGCCGATGCAGGCATCCGACATCGAGAAAATGATCAAGGCAGCGATCCCCGACGCGAAGGTCGAGATCCGCGACCTTGCCGGCGATGGCGATCATTATGCCGCAACCGTCATCTCGCCCGCCTTCAAGGGCATGCCGAAGGTCAAGCAGCACCAGATGGTCTATGCTGCCCTCAAGGGCAACATGGGCGGCGTGCTGCACGCTCTGGCGCTGACGACGAGCGCGGAGTAAATATATGACTGAGAAAGTAGAGCCAAGAATTGTTCCTGCTCACAAAGCAATAACCATTTTTGGTATGTTTGCTTTTGGGTTCTCTCTTACAATTTTAATTCCCCTTGTTTTCACATTCTATCCAGAAATATCAGAACGAGTATCAAAGACAAACCCAACGTTCTATAAATTTATCATGCAATATATCGACCACTCAATTCCTATGGCATTTTCATGCATGTTTGGAATACTTGGGGTAATATTAAGATACAAGATGATAGAGACTGAAAAAACGGCAACAGAAGATTTAGATACTATTGCAATAATCGGAATGATGATGGGAGCAGTATCATATGTCATGTTGCAGTCAAAGATTTTAATCAATATTGCCTACCCAAAGATCAATATAGAACATGAGGACGCTGGATTTTTGGGCGTAATGTTGTTTGGAATTGTTTTTGGGTTCTTCTCCAAGGAACTTGTCTCCGTCTCTCGCTCGCGCATCTTCGAGCAGAAGGACGATTTGAAAAGCAGGGAACAAAAATGAGCGACATCAACGCCTTCATCGACAATGAAGTGAAGTCCAACGACGTGGTGCTCTTCATGAAGGGCACGCCGCAGTTCCCGATGTGCGGGTTCTCGGGTCAGGTTGTGCAGATTCTCGATTATGTCGGCGCGCCCTACAAGGCGCACAACGTGCTCGAAAACGCGGACCTGCGTCAGGGCATCAAGGACTACGCCAACTGGCCGACGATTCCGCAGCTCTACATCAAGGGCGAGTTCGTCGGCGGCTGCGATATCGTCCGCGAGATGTTCCAGTCCGGCGAATTGCAGCAGACGCTGGCTGACAACGGCATTGCAGCGAAGAAGGCGGGCTGATCCCGTATGCAGATCGCTTTTGCCGCCCCGCTCTGGCTGTGGAGCGGCAAAGGTGCCTGGCATTTCATCACGCTGCCGCAGGACGATTCCGCGATCATCCGCATGGCCGTGCCACGGCGCGGCTGGGGCTCGGTACGCGTCCGTGCACGCATCGGCGAGACCGAGTGGGTGACCTCGATCTTCCCCGACGCCAAGGCTGGTGCCTATCTTCTCCCCGTCAAGGCGAGCGTGCGTGGCGCCGAAGGTCTTTCTTCCGGCGACAGCGTGACTGTTGAACTCGCGCTGGACCTGTAGAAGCCGCTCAGCGGGCCCTCACCGAACGCGCGAAGCCGAGAACGGTCCCCACCATCTTGCCATCAATGCCGATGAAGCCGTGGTGGCTGTTGCCCTGGCACGGATCTCCCCCTTCGGGCCCGCCGTCGAGCCAGACGACGCGCACACGCCCACCTGCCCATTGCTGGAACGGCTCCACCAGAGACGGCAGCGTGACGCGGCACGCATCGCGCCGGTGGTGGACGATCAGCGTTGGCGGCAGGGCATCGGGCGAACCGACGTTCGACTGGAAATGATCAAGCATGCCGGAGGTAATAACGATCGCGTCCGCGTCCAGCGCGCGATGGATGCGGGTCGCGGCGCGGCTGGTGCCGACCACGATAACCGGGCGCGCGATTTTTCTCATCGCCGCGATCGCCGATGCAGGGCTCCCCGAGGAGGATAGCGACAAGGTCGCAAAACCGCCGGAGGCAAAGGCACGCCGGTTACGGATTAGCGAATTGCCGTTGAGGCTCGTGATTTCTCCGGTGCCGGTAATTCCAAGATCGCCGTTGCCGCCCGGCATCAGGATAATGGAACCGCGCGGCTTTCCACGCGGGCGATCCAGAACCGCGTCTGTGCCGAGTTCGGACAAGAGTTCCGCGGCGAGCGCGGTTGCCATGCCCAGTCCGATAAATAACGCCGCCAACCCGAAACGCAGCCCGCCGGTCATCATCATCGCTCCCCCCAATTGCTTGTTGGAGGTTAGCGCGCTTTGGCCGCCTTCACAAATGCCAGCGCATCCCCGCTCGCCCATTCCGCCGGGCCGGCGAGGTAGGCGAGTTCACAGCCTTGTGGGTCGACCAGCAACGTTGTCGGCATCCCGAAGGCGCGCCCCGCCGTCTTGAGATCCTGAAAAATCTTAGCCTTGGGGTCGGCGTAGTAGGCAAGCCGCTCGACCTTGATTTCCTTGAGAAACTGCTTCGGTTTCTCGGGGTTGCGGGTGTCGATATTCACCGCCACCACCTCGAAATCCTTGTCACCAAGCTCCTTCTGCAGCGCATCGAGCGCAGGCATTTCGAGCCGGCACGGCACGCACCACGTCGCCCAGATATTCAGGACCGTGACCTTGCCCAGGGTCCCTTTCACGAGTTCATCCAGTTGAGCGATGGTCACCAGGCGGACCTCGGGGAGGGGAGCGTCGGCGGGAGGGGCTTCGGCGGTCGTTGAGGGTGTCGGTTCCGTCATCGGGGTCGTTTCGGCTTCCGGTGGCGCAACGACCTCAACCATGGCCTCC
>DAORNC010000088.1:12380-12631 GCA_035440785.1 Rhabdaerophilum sp.
TGAACGGCATCCTGCATATCGGCGACAAGCGCAGCGAAGGTGGGCGCGTCGGCGCAGGGACTGACGCGGACCCGTTCGCCACGGTAGCGGAAAACCACGGTAGTTTGAATAGATTCGTTTCCGAGCAATTAAAACTGCAACGTCCGTGGGGGGCCCCTCGTGAGGGAGGAGCATGGGGGCGATCAACGGCCAACCGGATCCGCTACACGGCCCCGCGATACACGCGACGTGATCGTCCCCGTACGATTCGG
>DAORNC010000088.1:12705-13073 GCA_035440785.1 Rhabdaerophilum sp.
CGCGACCGTAGTGTTTCGGTCCGCGTCAGTCCCTACGGTTTCTCTCGAACGAGCACCAAGACTAACTCGCCCGCTTTATACCACAGCCCCAGGCTTTCACGGTAGACTTCTCGACCGCCTTGCCCGTTGTCAGGGCGTCCAGCGCGTCTTTCAGATAATGGGCCTTCGGGGTTTCAGTTGGGCCGGCCCGATCATCGGGCGCGCCGTGATAGGCCAGCTTGCCGTCCTTGCCGATCACATAAATTTCCGGCGTGACCCGCGCGCCCACGGCATCGGCGAGCTTGTTGCCTGAGTCTTTCACGATGGGATAGGGAATCTTCGCTTCGTCGATGTGGGCCTGGATCGCGGCGGGCTCCAAATTCTTGTTC
>DAORNC010000089.1:0-11308 GCA_035440785.1 Rhabdaerophilum sp.
GGCGGCGGAACTGTTCGTGTTCTGCTCGGGCCTCGCCTCTTCCTTCGCCTTCGGGCGCGTTTTCGTGCGGAACGGCTGGCTGGCCGGCGCGCGCCGCATCCTGTTCCGCATCTGGCAGGTTTACTGGGCGCATATCGGCCTCGCGCTGGTGCTGATGACGCTGAGCGCGCTCGCCCTCCAGCTCACGGGGACGCAATACCCCGATCACCTGATGCTCGGCTGGTTCTTCGCCCATGTCGACGTGGGGCTCGTCAAGCTGATGACGCTGAGCTTCACCCCCGCCTTTCTCGACATCCTGCCGATGTATATCGTTCTGCTGGCGATGATCCCCGCGATGATGGCGCTTGCTACGATCTCGCGCTGGCTTCCGGTCGTCGTCTCCGGCGTGCTCTGGCTTGCGGTCCATTTCACGGGTGTCAACCTTCCCGGCGGACAGGAGCCGGGCATGATGTGGTTCTTCAATCCCTTCGCCTGGCAGCTTGTGTTTTTTACCGGGTTTTCGTTCGGCATGGGTTGGCTGCCTGTCCCGACCCTGAAACAGGGGTGGCTGTTCTGGCTTGCCGTGGTTGTCATCCTCGCGTCGGTGCCAGTCAATTTCTGGGCCTTCACCGACAACATCCCGGCGCTTGCCCAGCTTCACGACCTCCTCGTCCCGGAGATGGGCAAGACGAATCTTGTCGCTCCCCTGTATCTGCACTTCCTCGCCACTGCCTATGTCGCGCTTGTGCTCGTAGATGACTTCAAGAACAAGCTCGCGGAAATCCGGCCGGTGATCCTGATTGGCCAGCAGGCGCTCGCCACCTTCATGGCATCGATCGTTTTCGCTTGGGGTTTCGGCGTGGTGCTCGATGTCGTGGGACGCAACGGGTTGACGACGGCGATCGCCAACCTCGCCGGTTTCTCCGCCCTGTTCGTGGTGGCGATGATCGCCCGGGCCTACAAGGCGCGCGAAAGCCAGCCGGCCGCGCGGAGCGTCGGCGCTGCCGTGGCTTCCCCGGCGGAATAATCAGGTTTCAATCGAGACGGAAAAGGGGGCGTAACCGGACGCCGATCACGTTGCCGGCGAAGGCGAAGATCAGCCAGACCCAGCCATGCATGCTACCCGAGACCGTGCCTGAGAAGAACGCGCCGATGTTGCAGCCGGTACCGAGCCGGGCGCCGATGCCGAGGAGCAATCCGCCGACCACCGCCGCGAGCAGGGAACGCTGCGGGATCGAAAAGCTTGGCTTGAACTTGCCCGCAAGCATGGCTGCCAGCATCGCACCGAGGATGATACCGAAGTTGGTGACGCTCACGGGATCCGAGATAAGCGGCGCGGCGAGGGTGGCTTCCTGCCCGATCCAGTAAGACCAGGTTGCGGGCGAGAAGCCGAGCAGGTACGCGATCTTGCTGCCCCAGAGCGCAAAGGCCGAGGTGATACCCCACGGCCAACCGTAAACCAGCAGCACGGCAACATTGACCGTGGCGAGTGCGAGTGCGCCGGCGACCAGTGACCACGGGCCGATCAGCCAGCGCGTCTCCGGTTGCGCGATGCTCGGAAGGTTGCCGTGCCGCTGCTTCTCGGCATACGCGACAAGGAAAAAGATCATCGCGAGGAATGCGAGCATCGCGATCAGCGCGGGCAACGCCCCCCATTTCTCGACGATCGAATAGGCCGGCAAGCTCGGCCAGGCGAGCCATATGCCGGATGTCGCTGTCGCGAGGGTCGAGCCGGAGAAGGCGAGCGTTACCAGCATACGCACCGAGCCGCCACCGATCGTGAACAGCGTTCCTGAGCCGCAGCCGCCACCGAGCTGCATCCCAAGTCCGAACAGGAACGCGCCGGTGACGAGTGCCCAGCCGATGGGAAACACGAAGCCGCCGACAGGGCGGCCGAACGCTTCGCCGGCCGCCAGCAGCGGAAAGAATAGGAGGCTCGTCACCCCGATCAGGATGATTTGCGCGCGCAAACCCGCGCTGCGGCGTTCGATAATAAAGCGCCGCCAGGCGGCCGTGAAACCAAAGCTCGCATGATAGAGCGCGAGGCCGGCGAAAAGGCCGATCGCCGCCAGCACGGCAAGCGATGGCGAGGAGCGTCCCGCGAGGATGGCCAGAATGGCGAAGGCAGCCAGTGGAACCAACGCGATGGGCGATAAGGAGGCCATGAACGATCCGCGAGCGTGAGAAGCAGTGATCGGTTCCAGATAACAAATGCCTTGTTCTTTTCAAGGAACGCCTCGCGCCCGCCCCATGGCCATCACGAAGCCTTGAATGTCGCGCGAGCGTTTGTGTGGTTCGCTCCAAAGCAAAAGCGCGCATGGTCGATCTATCGAAACGAGGTTGCTGGAGGCGCATCCCATGAACGACACCGACATGCTGGCGACCGGAATTCCCGCAATCGAGGCTCGACTGACGGAAGCCTTTCTCGCCCATGCGAGGGAGACGCCGCTGCTGCTCCAGCAGTGGCTCGAAGCCGCGCCGGACAGTCCGCGGGCCCATGCGACGAAGGCGTTGATGCTCGCCCTGCTTGCCCGGAAGGAACTGGTACCGGTGGCGCAGGAAGTCTCGGCGACGGCGATCTCTCTTGCGGTGGCGGGTGGTGCCGAGATGGCCTATGCCGAAGCGGCGTCCATGGCGGCGCATGGTGCCTGGTGGGCAGCGACGGACAAGCTCGAACAGGTCATCGCCACCGAACCGGATAACACACTCGCAGCGAAGATGAGCCATGCGCTGCGCTTCATGCTTGGCGATCGGGCCGGAATGCTGCGTTCGATCGAGCGCGTTCTCGACCGCCTGTCGGCCATGCATGCTCATCGCGGGTTCATGCTGGGATGCCATGCCTTCTCGCTGGAGGAGAGTGGCGAATACGGGCGTGCCGAAGCCGTCGGCATCGAAGCCGTCGAACGCGAAGGGCGCGACGCCTGGGGGCTTCACGCTGTCAGCCATGTCCATGAGATGATGGGACGGACGGCGGACGGCATTCGCTGGATCGAGGCGCGGGAGGCCCGTATCGGCCATTGCAACAATTTCGGCGGGCACCTGTTCTGGCATCTCGCGCTCTTCAAGCTGGAGGCCGGCGCCATCGGCGATGTATTCGACCTTTACGACCGCAGGATCCGCCACGAACCGACCGACGATTTCCGCGATATCGCCAATGGCGCTTCGTTGCTGATGCGGCTCGAACTCGACGGCCACGATGTCGGCAACCGTTGGGAAGAACTCGCCGACAAGGCAGAGGCGCGCATCGACGATCGCAGCCTCGTCTTCGCCGATCTCCATTATATTCTGGCGTTGCTCGGCGCAGGGCGTCGGAAGCCGGCGGCCATGCTGGCGCGTTCGCTCGCGCTCGAGCCGGCGCGCAACGCGGTGCAGAACCTGCTCGCCGATCGGGCCGGGCGATCCTGCGCCGAAGGGCTCGTCGCTTATGCCAGCGGGCAGACCGGACGTGCCCTCGAACTTCTGCTGGAAGGTCGCAACCAGCGCCTTCTCGTTGGCGGCAGCAATGCCCAACGTGACATTTTCGAGCAGATCACCATCGAGGCGGCGTTACGCAGCGGCAACGACGAAGTCGCCCGGCGCCTTCTTACCGAGCGCCTGCAGGGACGCAACGGCCACAACCGCTTCGCCGGGGAACGCCTCCAGAAGCTGATGTCGTCGAAGGTGCGTGCCAACGGCCCGCTCGGGCTTGTTGCCTCGCTCGCCTTCTCGCGTCCGGCGCATTGACAGGAGGCTATCGGGTCAGACCTTTCGGATGGTGAAGACCAGCCGATCCGTCTGCTTTTCGCTGGCGACGAGATCGTCGCCGGTCTCCCGGATCAGGTTGGGGATGTCGATGGCGGCCATCGGATCGTTGCAATGGACGATCAGCAGGGTGCCGACCGCGCGCGACTTCAGTGCCTTGCGTGTCTTGAGCGCCGGCAGGGGGCATTTCAGGCCCATGAGATCAAGCATCGTGCCGTTCATCGATCACTTCCGCGCGGTGTGCCCGCTTCGAGGGACGCCGATTTCCTGTCGGGCTGAACCCGGACTTTTCTTGTTCGCCTGTCCCGCCATATGCTGTGCATGGGGCTGTTGTCGAGACCGAACATGAAATCGTCTGTCCTCTCCGCCTGCGTGATCGCCGGCATGGCGGGAATCGCCTTCGCTGCCGATCTTCGCGGGCATGGCGGCCCGGTTCGGGCCATTGTTGTCCAGCCGGGCGAAATTGTGACGGCGGGGTTCGACACGACGATCATCCGGTGGGATCCCGCGCGTGGGACGGCCAAGCGGGTGCTCAGGTTTCATGACGGGGCGGTTAACGCACTGGTGCCGCTTGCCGATGGGGGGCTCGCGAGCGCGGGAGAGGATCGCCGGATCGCGATTTGGGCGCCGGACGGAACGTCACCGGTGCGTGTGCTGGAAGGCCATCAGGGTCCGATCGCCGGTCTTTCCGCAGGCGGGAAAGGCCGATCTCTCGCCTCCGCAAGTTGGGACGGCTCGGTGCGGCTCTGGAATCTGGGCGATGGCACGTCCCGCGTTCTTGGCGAACACCGCGGGCCGGTCAATGCCGTTCTTCATCACGGCGAGCATGTTCTGACGGCAGGGCACGAAGGCAAGCTCCGCAGCTACCCGCCCGAAGGGCCGCCTACCGTACGCGAGCTGGGGCTGCCGATCAACGCGCTGGCGCCTGCCGGCGCGGAAATCGTCGCGGCCGGCGCCGACGGCAAGCTCCGTTTCTTCGATGCCGGTCTCAACGAGACCGGAGAAATCGCGATCTCGGAAGTTCCGCTCGTGGCGCTCGCCGCAAGCGCGGATGGGCGCCATATCGCCGCAGCCGGGTTTCGCGGTGCGTTGGTGATCGTCGAGCGTAAAGACCGTTCCATCGTTCGGCGAATGTCCGGTCCCGCTTTTCCGCTCTGGTCGCTCGCATTCTCGGCGGATGGCACGGAGATTCTGACCGGCGGCGCTGATCGCCTCGTGCGGCGCTGGTCCGTCGCAACGGGCGAGCCGGTCTCGCCCATCGTTACCGAGGTCACGGAAGTGCGGCTCAAGGCGTTCGAGGGCCATCGCGGTGCGCAGGTCTTTCGCGCCTGTGTTGCCTGCCACACGTTGAGCCCCGATGATGGAAATCGCGCCGGGCCGACGCTTCACGGAATCATGGGCCGGAAAATCGCGACCGCCAGCGGATATGCCTTCTCACCTGCGCTAACGAAGATGGACATCATCTGGTCGAGGGAGACGGTGGCGAAACTCTTCGAGATCGGGCCGACGGCCTACACGCCCGGAACCAAGATGCCCGAGCAGATAATCGGAAATGCCGAGGATCGCGCGGCACTGGTCGATTTTCTCGAAAGGGCGACGCGCTGATTTAACTGTCCTTGTCTTCCTCGCGCTCCCGGAAATAGTCCTCCGAGGTACGTACCAGCGGGCGCGGCGGCCCGCCGTGCGGATCGAAGCCGCCAAGCGTTGCGGCTTCGATACGGCAGGTGTCGCAATAACCGATGACCTTCAGGCGATCGGCATTGGCGCCGGAGAACATCCAGTGTTGGCCCGCAAGCTTGGTCTTTATGCGTTCGATGGTGGATTTTGTGCCGAAGAGCGTGCCGCAATTGTCGCAGGCGTAGGGCTCCTCCTGCTTCAGGGTCACGGGCGCGGCGTTGATGACCGAGAAATCGAGCTGCGGCGTCAGGCTGATGACCTTCTCTGGGCAGGTGGACTGGCAAAGCCCGCATTGCACGCAAAGATCCTCCTGAAAGCGTAGCTCGGGGCTGTCCGGGTTGGCGGAGAGCGCGGAGACGGGGCAGGCCGAGACGCAGGCAAGGCAGAGCGTGCAGCCCTCCGCCTTGACTTCAACCTTTCCGAACGGCGCACCCTTCGGCAGCTGGATGCGCCCGGGCTTTGTTGGCGAAACCGCGTGCCATTCGCGTAAGGCCAGCATCATCACTTGCCGCTTTCCGCCCGCAGGCTGGAAACTGGCGACCGCTGCCTTTTCCAGCCCGGCCGGCATCGCGCGCAGACCCGCGAGTAATGCATCGGGATCGCCCGTCGCGATACGGGTCAACGTCTCGCGTGGGTGGCCAAGCGCGGGCAAAAGGCTGTCGGCCAAGGCTTCCAGTCGGTCGAGCGGGAGGAGATCGTGCGCCGGCCTGTCGGAGACGAGGAAGGCGATGCCCACCGCGCCATAGGCGAAGCTCGCGGCAACTTGCTCGATGCCGACCTGCGTCACTTCGTTGACCGCGACCGGCAGCACCCGCGCCGGCAAGCCATCCCCGAAGCGCGCCAGTGCCTCGATGATCGGCCCGCCATGATCGGCATCGTGGAAGAGGACGATGCCATCCCGACCGCCGGCCTTCGCATAGGTCAGTAGCAGCGTGCGGAGCTTGCGCATCAGGTGGTCCGGTGCGGGAAGCGCATAGGAAGCCGCGCCTGTCGGGCAGACCGAACCGCAGCCGCCACAGCCGGCGCAGATCTGCGGATCGATACTCACGGCATCGCCTGCCGGTGTAATCGCGCCCGTCGGGCAGACATCGAGGCAACGGGTGCAGCCGGCGATGCCGGAGCGGGAATGCGCGCAGAGCTCGGGCTTGAAATCGATGTATTTCGGCTTGTCGAAGGTGCCAACGAGATCGCGCGCCTTTGTGATGATCCGCTCGACAGCGAGGGGATCACGGGGATCGGCGCGGAGATACCCATCCCGCAGCGTGTCGGCTGCAAACAGCGGTCTGCCGCCCGTCAGATCGAGGATAAGGTCGCAGCGTGAGGCTGCGCCGTTCCGAGGTTCGCCGAACGCATAAGCCGCGCGGGATGAAGGCGTCGCTAGCGCGAAATCGTCCACCGTCAGCTCAAAAGCGCCGAGGTAGCCCTTCGCGGTCCGGATCGTGCCCCGAGCGACCGGGAAAACGCGCTTGGAAGCTGGCGCGACATTGTCCGGCTTGTGCAGCATCACCGTGACGTCGAGTGCGTCCGCGAGTCGCGCACCGACCTCGATCGCGGTTTCGCCCGAGCCATAGACAAGGGCGACGCCGTTGCTTTCGAGCGTGACGAAGGGCAGGGCGGGCGGCGTCATCCGGCCCATTGCAAGGAGGGCCGCCATCTTCGGTTGCGCATTCTCGCCTTCCGACGACCAGCCGGCAGAATCACGGATATCGAGGAACTGGCTCGTGCCGGCGAAGGAAAATTCTTCGAGGATATCGCGGAAGCGGCTCTCCTCCTGCCGGCAGGCAACCGTGATGTTCGACGCGGCGACGGTCGCTTTTTCGAGCTTGCCGCTTTCTGCACCGCAGAGCTGCGTGCAGCCGATCACTTTAATGCCGTCGCCCAGAACCGCACCGAGACGCGTGGTATCGGGGTGGAAGGTCTTCTCGCATGAGCAGATGAAAACGGTGTCGCAGCCTGTTCGGTCGTTGTTCCTGGACATGGAAACGTCCAATCTCCCTCGCATGGATACGGAGGCGAATTCGCGCGGAGTACGCCCTGCACCCTTGTCTTTTTTGAACCTTTACAAATAACGTTGTGGTGCGGGAAGCAAGGGGCTTCGCTGCCCAACCGTCCCGGCCGGTCCGAACAAGAAGAAGATGTCTCTATGACCGCTCACGTTTCCGGTTATCGAATTCCGCCCGATGAGACGCGGTTTCCCCCGCTCATCGAACCGGTCCGTCTGCGTGAACGGCAGGATGCGTTCAAGGAAGCAGTGCGGGCTGCCAGAGATTCAGGTGACATGCGTGCCGGTGCCGGCACGTTTTTCTATGTCGGCCGGTTCGAACTCATCGAATTCGCGATCGTGCTCGAACCGCAGGAACCGTTGAAATATGCACGGAAAATCTTCCTTGCCGGTATGAACGCGCTTGCGGATGCGCTCGCGGTGCTTTCGCCACCGGAAAAGGACATCAATTTCCGTTTTCCTGGTTCGCTCTATTTCGACGGCGCCCTTGTGGGCGGAGGACGGCTCGCGGCGCCCGAAGGCTGCGGCGACAATGAAGCTCCCGCATGGCTGGTGTTCGGTGCGATGATCCGCGCCGGGGGGATGCGCGACATGGGCGCCGGCATGAGTCCCGAGATCACAACGCTCGACGACGAGGGGTTCGAAGCCTGGGAGCCGGCCGGCTTTTCGGCAAGCTTTGCCCGACACTTCCTCGTCGAGGTTGATTCCTGGCACGAGCGCGGCGTCTCGACCATCGCGCCGCGCTATCTTTCGCGACTGGAGAAGGCGAAGGGGCAGGGGCGGCGCGGCATCGACGAGAACGGCGATCTTCTGATCCATGAAGTGGAAGGAAGGCCGGCCCGACGCGTCTCCTTTGTCGAGACTCTGGCCAAGGCGGAATGGTTCGATCCGCTCCTCAACGAGCCGCGGGCGTGAGATGGCGCTGAAACTGCTTCGCACCATCCGGCTCGATCCATCGGATGCCTTCGTGTTCGCCCGTGCGGCGGAACCCGGCGAATGGGCCGTGCCCGGCACGTTCCTGTTCTGGGAGCGGCCGGTCGAGACCCTCATTGGCAATGAGCGAACGGCGTTTCGCTCCGGCCTCCTCGGGGCCACGAGTTTCGGCTGGTCCACGCTCGCAACCATCGTGGAAGCGAGCGAAGCCGAGCGCGATGCTCTCATCGACTTGCTGGCTGAACGGCTCGTTTCGCATTGCGGCGCGCCGTCGCTCGGTGTCGCGCTTGAGGCCGCGCGGGCGGAGGTCGCCTATGCGCAGGAGCTGGCGGAACCGCCTGCCGGAACGTTGGTTGCGATCCATCGCACGCTGGAAAAGGGGGACATCGTCGAACGCTTCCGCACCTTACTTCCGGGCACGGACGACAGGCATTCGCGAGCGTTCAGCTTCGTCGAGGAAACGGAAGCAACGCCGGTCGAGCGGGTCGATCTCGCTGCGCTGGCGGCAGGCAAGGCAGGACCATGACAGGCGTGGATTTCTGGGTTTCGAGCGCGCATCATCTCGTCGATCGCGACGAGAATGGCGGCCTTGTCGTGACGGATGCGTTCCTGCAAGTCTATCTCGCGCGTCCCGAGCTGATGCCGCCGGACGAAGCCTGCCCGGTCGAGCGGGGGTTGCACGCGCAATTGCTGGCCTCGCCGCGCGCCTCGATTTCAGAAGCGGAGATCGCCTTGATGGCGGATGCCGACGCGCAGGAGAATCTCCGGTTCTTCCTGGCATTCCGTGATTCTCTTCTCGCGCAGCCGACGCTGGAGGCTACTTATCTCGCACTGCTGAAGAAGGGCATGGGGCGGGTGCCGCCTCTCTTCATCCAGCACCTGACGCATCTTCTCGCTCGCAATGCCTTCGATGCAATCGAGGATGCTTACGTCCTGCGCGCGGCGGAATGTTTCTGGCGGGCGCAGAAAGTCTCCGTTCACGAAGGGGCGTTGCTGCTTGCCGACCAGGAGGTGATCGAGGTTCACGAGCACAATCGCGAGCATTCGCCGCTGCTCAATATGCTCGGCGGACCGGCGGTTTCCGAACTCGTCGTGCTGACGGATGAGAATGCGACGGTCTACAAGGCGCGGTCGGATGCTCATGATCTCGTCTTCAATCTCTCCGATTCGGCACATGGCCGTGCCGCGCTTGGCGAAGCGATGCAGGTCTGGACAAGGCATTTCCTCGGCTTCTCGCCGGAATACCGGGCGGTCGAGCGGTTTTCGGATGAACGCTTCGGCTGGTTCCTGTCGCTCGACGCGGAAGCGACGGCGATCGGCAACCGCGTGTGGAAGGGCGAGGATATCGACGAGGCGGCGCGCGACCGGGTGCTCGCGCTTTTTGTCTTCACGGTGCCGGATCATCCGCGTATCGTTGCCGAAAAACGGGGCGCCCGTGCTTTCGCACTCATGGTGGCGGACCGCGATCGGCTCGTCCGTGTGAAGCCGCAGAACCTCATCGCCGGTCTGCCGCTCGCGGCGGACGGCTGAGAGATTCGCAAGAGAAGGAAGCCATGCCCGAGGAAGTGATGTCGGTCGGCGTGTTCGTCGACAAACGCAAGGCGGTCAGCCCCTGGATCGACCACACCTGGGCGGCGGCGGCCGTGGTGATCGGCATGCCCCAGGCGCCACGCATGACGCTGATCGAGAAACATCCTGATTTCGAGCGTTATTACGCAGGTTCCGCTGCTCTGCTGCTCGCCTCGGGAGAGACAGGGAACTATCGCGACAATCTGATGAGCGGAGCGCCGAAGCTTTGGGTGATCCTGCGCGAAGACCCGGAAGACGGCGAGCTCAGCCTCCTTACAGTGACGGCAGATCCTTCGGAGGGAGAATCCTATGCCGAAACCGAATGCAACATCGTCGAGACCGTGCCGATGATCCCGGAAATCGCTGGGCTGGTGGCGGATTTCGTTGACCGGTTCCATGTCGAGCGTGAATTCTACAAGCGAAAACGCGACAAGGTCGATTTCAGCCAGGGCGGACGCCGCCCGCCGCGCGATTGAGCGGAGGGCCCCGGTGAGCGAGCGCGAGAACTTCCTGTCCCGTTGGTCGAAGCGCAAGCAGGCCGTCGCCGAGGCCGAAAAAAATGCGCCCGCAGACAATGAAACTGTCTTGGAGACGACGGTCGCGGAGGAGGAGCCATTCGATCCCGCCAGCCTCCCGTCGCTTGAGAGCCTGACGGCTGAAGCTGATTTCACGCCCTTCCTGCGCAAGAATGTGCCGCCAGCGTTGCGCAACGCGGCGCTCCGGCGAATGTGGTCGCTCGACCCCTATCTTCAGGGGCCGGATGTGCTCGCGGACTACGCCTGGGATTTCAACAGTCCCGAGGTGGTAACCGGATTCGGAGAACTGGCGCCGGGTACGGATACACAGGCGATGCTGCGATGGATCACCGGCGAGGAAGCGACGCCGAAGCCGGTGCCGGACAACACCGCCGAAGAGGCGGTCGCGAGCGTTGGTGACGAGCCGGCGAATGTGGCTCTGCCGCCCGATTCGGCGGTTGAAGAGAGCGGCGAAGCCGATGGTGCGGCGCAGCATCAAAAGACTGAAACTACAGAACAATTCGCGAATCCAGTGCGAAACAGGCGGCATGGGGGTGCGCTGCCGAACTGAATTACGAATTCACTTGCCAGCCCATAGTTGCGTCCTATACCTTTTAATTATTCCAGTTCAGAAGACGGGTGAAAGCCCGCATGGGTTCATCAGGGATGCGAGACGCAGGGCTTCAGGAAGCGATCCGGGCTGCGGGCGGTATTTCCGCCCTTGCACGTATGCTTGGCCTTGCGCAGCCTTCGATTTCCATTTGGTCCCGGGTGCCGGCGGAGCGTGTTCTCGCCGTCGAGACGGCGACTTCGGTTCCCCGCAGCGTACTGCGGCCGGACCTTTATCCCGGCGAGGACGATGTCGCCCTCGACCCGATCGACGCGACGCGCG
>DAORNC010000089.1:11318-11822 GCA_035440785.1 Rhabdaerophilum sp.
TACCTCTTGCTCTCGCGACTGATCCTTGCTGTGCCGAACGACAGGCTGCTGATCGATCTGCGGCAGATCGGCGGGGACGATAGCGCGCTCGGGCAGGCTCTGCGCGATGTCGCCCGCGAGGCGGATGTCCTCCGGGTCGATGCCATTGTCCGCGAGCATTTTGAATTGTTCGTCGGGGTTGGGCGAGGCGAGTTCCTACCCTACGCGTCCTACTACATGACCGGTTTTCTTTATGAGCGGCCGCTGGTCCGCGCGCGGCAGGATATGCGCCGCCTCGGCATTGAGCGCGGCGAGGGCATGAGCGAGCCGGAGGATCACGCAGGCTTCCTCATGGAAGCAATGGCCGGGATCATTCTTGGGCGTTTTCCGGCCGAGGCGCGGGAAGAGAAACGGTTCTTCGCCCGCCACCTCGAGCCGTGGATCGAACGCTTCTTCGCGGATGTTGCGAAGTCGGAGAAGGCGGTTTTCTACCGGTCTGTTGCCCGTCTTGGGCAGGAATTCATG
>DAORNC010000089.1:11844-12290 GCA_035440785.1 Rhabdaerophilum sp.
CGCGCTCGAGGCCGATATCGACGCGGATGCCGGATCGGCGGCATCGGAAACAATGCAGGGAGCAGAGGCATGAGCACCAAGAAGGAACAGGCGGTTGAGGCCGTCGATCGTTCGCGCCGCGGATTTCTGAGGGCCGGTCTTGTCGGCGCGTCGGCGGCGGCCGGTGCGAGCGCGGTTGTCGCGCCTGCGGCGGCTTCGGAGACTGAGGCCGAGCAGAAGAAGGCTCGGTACAAAGAGACCGACCACGTCAAGAAATATTACGCGACCAACCGTTACTGATCTGAGGGAAACGCCATGCTGATCAAGCGTAGGGACGTTCACGGGGCACGCGACGCGCAGGGCGCACGCGGGTCAGTTCTCGCCGCGCTCGCGGCCACCGGTGCGGAGCGGCTCGACCGCCGCGCCTTCCTGGCCGATCGAGAGATGCGCCGGCCCCTTGTAGACGA
>DAORNC010000090.1:0-10308 GCA_035440785.1 Rhabdaerophilum sp.
CATCGGCCCCACACGGCTCAATTACGCGCGGATCGTTCCCATGGTGGATTACACCGCACGGGTGATGGGGAAGCTGTTAGAGCGGGGGTAAAAGTAGTCTTATGACGATTCTTACAATATCAACAATTGGTCCACTTATTTGCCAGTTACAACTTTTCGAAGACGCGACAAGCTTCGAATTTCGTCAGCTATGTCGCGCTGCCGATGAGGCGGTATTAGATGATAATTCTTTGCAGGATCTGTCGAAATGGCTCGATATCGCTCAAGAGATAGGCGACAACTTTGAGATCTCAAACCTGCGCTCTCGATTAGATAAATTCAGAAGATTGCTGAATTCAAGCCCATCCGAAAGTCGTCTAAATCATGAGATTCGTGAAATTAAATCCGCAATAGTGGAGGGGTTAAGAGGTCATTTTTTGTATAAATACGATAGAATCGGTCTCGAATTAATGAAAGAACAGAAAGAAATATGGGAGAATATTTCTAAATATATTAATGGAATAGAGTACGATGCGCACGAGTGTCTACATTGTTTCTCGCTTGGGAGATATACGGCTTCAATTTTTCATGCCATGCGCGTTCTGGAGAGAGGGCTTGTCTACCTTTCTAAAGCTATCAAAGTTGAATCAGATAAAAACAATTGGGGGAATTTAATAGATCGCATCGAAAAGAGCATAAGAGATGTCAAGACACAAAAAAATAGCCCTGAAAAGGAAATTCAAATCCAACGCCTTAGCGAATTGGCCAAAGAATTTACCTACTTCAAGGATGCTTGGCGAAATTGGTGTGCGCACGGAAACAGGAATTATGATAGAAAAGACGCATTGAAAGTATTAACGCACACGCGTGACTTTATGCAGACCCTCTCTGGTTTAAATGACGAAAATTGTTGAATTCCTTAGCTGACGCATTTTGAACTGGTGGATCACCGGGCGATAGGGCGTTCTCCTGAACGCCCGTTCTCCAAACGAGCCAAGCCCGGTGATCACGCGTTTGTGCGGATGCTATTTCAGTGTTGTCGAATGCGCGGGCGGAAAACCGGTTTCCACTTTTCCTGCGCATTCTCCGGATCACGCCGCGATCTGGCTGGTCGGCGCGGCGCTCTTCACGTCGGCATCGACATGCGCCTCGAAGCGCTTGAAGTTTTCCTTGAACATGCCGACGAGCTTGCTCGCGGTTGCCGCGAAGGCCGCCTTGTCCTGCCACGTCTTGACCGGATAGAGAATATGCGGCTCGACACCCGGCACCGAGGCCGGCACGGCGAAGCCGAAATAAGGGTCGCGGCGGAAGTCGGCCTTGGCGAGCGAACCGTCGAGCGCGGCCGAGAGCAGGCGGCGCGTCACGCGGATCGGCATGCGGCGGCCGGTACCGTACTGCCCGCCGGTCCAGCCCGTGTTCACGAGCCAGCAATCGACATGGTGCTTGGCGATGAGATCGCGCAAGAGGTTGCCGTATTCCGCCGGATGGCGCGGCATGAACGGCGCGCCGA
This sequence comes from Rhabdaerophilum sp., assembly GCA_035440785.1. Classification (GTDB taxonomy): domain Bacteria; phylum Pseudomonadota; class Alphaproteobacteria; order Rhizobiales; family Beijerinckiaceae; genus Rhabdaerophilum. The sequence goes on from DAORNC010000090.1 coordinate 1,490, forward strand.
AGCAGGTCGAGAACACGGCCTCAGGCTCGGTGACGCCCTTCTCGGTGCCGGCGACCTTGGCGGTGTAGCCCGAGAGGAAGTGATACATCGCCTCGGCCGGCGTGAGCTTGGCGATCGGCGGGAGAACCCCGAAGGCGTCGCAGGTCAGCATCACGATGTTCTTCGGGTGCCCGGCGCGGCCGGTATCCGAGGCGTTCGGGATGAAGTGCAGCGGATAGGCGCAGCGTGTGTTCTCGGTCTTCGAGCCGTTGTCGAAGTCCGGCACGCGGGTATCGGCATCGACGATGACATTCTCGAGCACGGTGCCGAAACGTTGAGTGGTGGCGTAGATTTCCGGCTCGGCCTCGGCCGAGAGGCGGATGGTCTTGGCGTAGCAGCCGCCCTCGAAATTGAAGATACCGGATTTTGACCAGCCATGCTCGTCGTCGCCGATCAGCGTGCGGGTCGGGTCGGCGGAAAGGGTGGTCTTGCCGGTGCCGGAGAGCCCGAAAAACACGGCAGAATCCCCGTCCGGGCCGACATTGGCCGAGCAGTGCATCGGCATGACGCCCGCTTCGGGAAGCGCGTAATTCAAGTATGTGAAGACGCTCTTCTTCATCTCGCCGGCGTAGGAGGTGCCCCCGATCAGCACGGTCTTGGATGCGAAATCGACCGCGATCACCGTGCCGGTCCGGCAGCCGTGACGGGCGGGATCGGCCTTGAACGAGGGCAGGTCGACGATCGTCATCTCCGGCGCGAAGCTCGCGAGTTCGTGCGCCTCGGGGCGGATCAGCAGGTTGCGGATGAACAGCGAATGCCAGGCATATTCGGTGTAAACGCGGACCTTGACGCGGTTCGCCGGGTCGGCGCCGCCGTAGAGGTCCTGCGCGAAGAGCTCCTTGCCCTTCGCGTGGGCCTTGAAGTCGGCGAGAAGGGTCACGAAATTCGCCGGGGTGATCGCGCCGTTGTTGTCCCACCACACCTGGTTCTCGGTCGTGGCGTCGCGAACCACGAACTTGTCCTTCGGCGAACGGCCGGTATGAACGCCGGTCTCGGCAAGCAGCGCGCCTCCGGCAGTTATCATCGCTTCGCCGCGGCGGATCGATTCCTCATAGAGCGCCGGTGCCTCAAGATTGAAATAGAACCGCGCCGGGCTCTCGAAGCCGAAGGTATTGGCGCCGAGTGCTGTGTTGAAACGGCCTTTCGTTTCCATGAGGCGGCTCCTTTTTTGCCAGGGTCGAACTGACCCGTGAGAGGGATGGCAGCCTCACGAGGCTGCCATCTGCCGCCCTCCGCGTCTCCCCTCGCATGGGACGGCAATTGCGGCTGGCGAATAGCAGGAATCCGCGCCCGCGCAATGGTCCGTTCGGTGAAAGGCAACACTTTTTCACGATTCACGGTTATCGGTGGTTCTGCCATACCAGTATATCGATGAAAAAAGCAGTATTCGTCGCGCCGAAACGATGAGTAGCCGGCTATTATCTAGGAATTTCTCGCTGTCGTCGCCAGCGATTTCAAAAGCTCCCGCAATTGCCCTCCGGAATGGACCGGTTGATCGAAGGTGAGGCGTGCAACGAGATCGCCGGCCTGAAGGTCAAGCCCGAGCGGGTCGAGCCCGCTTGCGCGCCATGCCGCCTCCGGTGCGCCACAGAAGCGCGTCGCATAGAGTACGAGCGCGTCCTTGTGTTCGCCGTTCAGATGGTCGAGCGCGGAGGTTTCAAACTCCTGAAAAGCGGCCGGATCCTCCAGTGGGTTGAGGACAAGCTGAGCATCGCCATCGAAAGCGCGCGCGAATCCGCCGTTGAGATGCACCGCGCTCGGCATCAGCCGGAAGAAGGCGAAATCCGGGAAATCCGCATAGAGCTTGGCCTTGGGGTGCCGGCGGAGATAGCGCTCGCGCAGGCGCGGGAGGTCGAGCGGCCCGGCGATCTCGGCCTGAACCTGGAGCGTAAGCCGTGGATGGGCGAGCGGATCGCCCTTCCCGACCTGCGCAAGCATGAGAGAGGCACGCTGGTCCTGCAGGAGGTTCTGGGTATGGGTCGAAAGACGCGAGACCAGGATGACGGGCGTGCCGTCGAAGTCGGTCGCGACGCTGGTCAGCGTCACGAAGGGCGCGCCGGACTGGGGATCGAGTGTCCCCAGTGCACCCGACCGGGCGGTGCGCAGGAGATGTCGCGCGACCGGAATCGGCTCGAAGTCAGCCGGTTGGCGCGGATCGCGCGGCGGCATTTTCGGCGCTGAATTGAGGATTTTTTCGGTCATTCTCGATCTCCTCATCGGGGTGCCGGACCGGGCAATTTGATTATCGGCGGGAAAATCCAAGGAAAATCATTGTTTGCCACAATTCGGCCTGTCTTCGTTCTAGATATCTGTTGCCACAATATCCAGATTCATGGCGAGGCGAAGGCCGCACTACCGCCCAGCAAGAGGAAGACCCATGCCGACGATCGCGCTTGTCGATGACGACCGGAATATCCTGACCTCGGTGTCGATCGCCCTGGAGAACGAGGGCTTCCGCGTGCAGAGCTACACTGACGGCGCAACCGCGCTCGACGGTTTGCGGCAGAGCCCGCCGGATCTCGCCATCTTCGACATCAAGATGCCGCGCATGGACGGCATGGAGCTGTTGCGCCGTCTGCGCCAGAAATCAGACCTACCCGTGATCTTCCTGACCTCGAAGGATGACGAGATCGACGAGTTGTTCGGCCTGAAGATGGGCGCGGACGATTTCATCCGGAAGCCATTTTCGCAGCGTCTTCTCGTCGAGCGCGTCAAGGCGATCCTGCGCCGCGCCGGTGCCAAGGATATTCCGGCATCCAAGGAAGCCGATGCGAAGGTGCTCGAACGCGGCCTTCTGCGGATGGACCCGGAGCGACACACCTGCACCTGGAAGGGCGAACAGGTGGTGCTCACCGTAACCGAGTTTCTGATTCTCCAGTCGCTCGCACAGCGTCCGGGCGTTGTCCGCAGCCGCAATGCGTTGATGGATGCGGCCTATGACGATCAGGTCTATGTTGACGACAGGACGATCGATAGCCACATCAAGCGGCTTCGGAAGAAATTCAAGCAGGTCGACGACGATTTCGAGATGATCGAAACGCTCTATGGTGTCGGCTACCGCTTCAAGGAAGGCTGAGCCCGGCGCGCCGCCGGGCTGGAGGGAGGGGCAGTTGCTCGACCGCGCCAAGGCGGCCCAATCGGAGATCCACGCGCCGGGCAACCGGCCGGATCTGGTCGATCCGCCTTCCGGCGGCTGGTTTCGGCGTGCGCGCCGGATGATGCGATTCCGCCAGGGGCTGGCGCGAAGACTGTCTTCATCACTCACGCGGCGCATCGCCATCCTGAACCTCGCAGGACTCGTCGCTCTGTTCATCGGCTTCCTATGGCTCAACCAGACCCGCGTTGGCGTGATCGACGCCCGTGTCCAGTCGCTTTCGCTTCAAGCCGAGATCATCGCGGCGGCGGTTTCCAGCGCGGTCGGCACCCAGGGTAACCAACTCGAACTCGACCCCGACAAGTTGCTCCAGCAGCAGCTCAATGAAGTACAGCCCGCCGAGGAAGCCGCGCCGAACTGGTTTGAGTTCTCGATCAATCCGGCGCGTGTCGCGCCTGTCCTGCGGCGGCTGGTGACGCCAACGCGTACCCGCGCCCGCATTTACGACCGCGACGGCTTGCTTCTGCTCGATACGCGCGCGTTCTATAATCCGTCGGATTTTTCCGAGACGACCCGTCCGGTTGCGGAGGAGGACTCGACCTGGACGCTGTTCTCGCGCACCTGGAATGCGGTCAAGCAGAGCTTCGGGCGTGTCGACATCGGCCAGCCGGAATCGCTCGCATCCAACGCCCGGCTTCCGGAGGTCGACAGGGCGCTCAAGGGTGCGCCGGCGACAGTCGTACGGGTGGCGACCAACGGCCAGACCATCGTCTTCGCCGCGACCCCGATCCAACGCGCCAATGCGGTGCGCGGTGTGCTTCTGCTCTCGACGCAGGAGGGCGATGTCGACAAGGTGATCGCCGACGAGCGGCGCGGCTATGTCATGGTTTTCCTGATCGCGGCCGGCGTCATGTTGGTCCTCTCCGTGCTGCTCGCCGGAACGATCGCTGAGCCGGTGCGGCGACTCTCTGAGGCGGCGGACCGCGTCCGGCGCGGCGTCCGAGCGCGCGAGGAGATCCCGGACTTTTCCGCCCGCTCCGACGAAATCGGCCAACTCTCCGCCTCGCTGCGCGACATGACGGGCGCGCTTTACAACCGGATCGAAGCGATCGAGCGCTTCGCGGCCGATGTCAGTCACGAACTGAAGAATCCACTGACCTCCCTGCGCAGCGCGGTCGAGACCCTGCCGTTGGCGAAAAAAGAGGAGAGCCGCGAACGCCTGCTCGCTGTCATCATCCATGATGTGAAGCGTCTCGACAGGCTCATCACGGATATCTCCGACGCGTCCCGCCTTGACGCGGAATTGCAGCGCGGCGGCACGGAGCCGTTCGATCTCGCGGCTCTTGCCGAAACCGTGGTCGGCATGAAGCGGGACGTTGCCCAGCCCGGCGACCCCCAGCTTGTGTTCCATCGCGGCGCGATGCCGAAGGGGCGGGGCACGCTGGTCGTCAACGGGCACGACAGCCGCGTGGTGCAGGTGCTGACCAATCTCATCGACAACGCCTTGTCGTTCACCGCACCCGACAAGCCCGTCATCGTGACCGTCGGCCATGTCGGGGGGATGGCCGAAATCCGGGTAGAGGACGGTGGCCCCGGCATCCCGGACCATGCGCTCGAACGCATTTTCGAGCGCTTTTACACCGACCGGCCGGACCACGGATTCGGACAGAATTCCGGGCTCGGGCTTTCCATTTCGAAACAGATCGTGCTGGCGCACAACGGCATTTTACGGGCTGAGAACATCGTCGATGAGGCCGGCAGCCGTTGTGGCGCGCGTTTCATCGTCCGCTTGCCGGTTGCGGGCCCGTGAGCGCGGGCGGGCATCACCATGCCTCGGCGCTGGTCGTCGGCGAGAAAGGCGTGCTGGTGCGGGGGGCGTCGGGCGCCGGCAAATCGCGGCTCGTCGTTGCGCTCAGGCGCGCAGCGGAGGCCGGGGGCCATTTCGCGCGACTGATTGGCGACGACCGTATCGCGCTCGATGTGAGGGGTAATCGGCTTGTCGCGGCTGGCCATCCGGCGGTAGCGGGGCTGATCGAACGGCGCGGTATCGGTCTTTGTGCGGAACGAGTGCTCGCGCCGGCGGTCATCGGGCATGTGGTGGACCTCGTCCTGGAAACGCCGCGCCTGCCCGAGCCGGGCGGCACGATCCGGCTGGAGGGCGTCGAACTGCCGTATTTGCAGATCGATTGCCGGCTTTCCGGCTCAGATCAGGCGGCGCTGGTACTATTTTGGCTGTTCGGTTAGTTTCGCATGTGCGAAAAAGAGTGAATGCGTCGGGTTTTGCTTGCCAAGTCGAGCTGGCTCGACAAAATGCCCGTCCTGATCGCGCAGGCGGAGAACCGCACGGCGTGATCGCAGCAGCGATCCGGGAACGGAAAGGTCACGGTATCCGTCGATGATCGGAATGGTATTGGTCAGCCACGGCCAGCTCGCGACCGAGTTTCGCCTGGCGATGGAACACGTGGTGGGGCGGCAGCCGCAGGTGGCGACTGTCTGCATCGGGCCGGAAGACGATATGGATGCCCGGCGCGGCGAAATCGTGGCCGCTATCAAGGCGGTGGACGCCGGCGATGGCGTTGTTGTTCTCACCGACATGTTCGGCGGCACGCCGTCCAACCTCGCCATCTCGGCGATGAACGGCGCCAATGTCGAGGTGATCGCCGGCATCAACCTGCCGATGCTGGTCAAGCTGGCGAAAGTGCGCGAGACGACCCCGCTTGCTGAAGCGGTCACTCAGGCCCAGGATGCGGGAAAGAAATACATCAACGTCGCCAGCCACATCCTGGCCGGTCGCTGAGGTTGCAGCCATGTCGGACGAAAGAACCTCGGACGAACCCTGCCCCCCGCCGCCGGTTGTCGAAGGCGCACTTGTCCGCGAGCTTCCCATCATCAATCGCAAGGGGCTTCACGCCCGCGCTTCGGCCAAGTTCGTGCAGTGTTGCGAGAATTTTTCGGCGGACGTCCGCGTCACCCGTTGCGGCGAGACGGTGGGCGGCACCTCGATCATGGGTCTCCTCACGCTCGCGGCAGCGCAGGGCACGAGCGTTTCTGTCGCCGCAACCGGTGCGCAGGCAAGAGAAGCGCTCGATGCGCTCGAAGCCTTGCTCGCCAACCGCTTCGGCGAAGACGAATAATCATTCGGTCCGCGCGTCGAATTGCCGACGGGCATCGTCGATACCGACACGGTTTTCCTTTGCCCAGTCGGCAAGAGCCCTGAAATGCCCGATCAGCGATTCCCCTAGCTTCGTCAGACCGTATGTCACGGCTGGTGGGACCGACGGCTGCACGTCGCGCCAGACAAGCCCATCGCGCTCGAGGCCGCGGAGCGTGACCGTGAGTACACGCTGCGAGATATCCGGAACGAGACGTTTGAGCGCGCTGAAGCGTCGATCGCCGTGCGACAGGTGCAAGAGCACCAGAATGCTCCACTTGTCGCTGATGCCGGCGATCACCTCCCGGACCGGGCAGTTCTCCGGCGCGCCTCGATCTTCACGGGTCATCACGACAGCCATAAGTTATAAAAAAGTGCCTACTTCCTTTTTATAACCAATATCATTTCATTCTCCTCAGGCCAAGCCGGCCTTGCCATGTCAGAGAGGAGAAATCTCCATGCCCAAATTCCCTTCCATCCGCGCGAAAGCTGCCGCCACCGTGCTTGCCACCTTCGCTTCTGCCGCGTCGGCCGGCGATCTCGATACCGTCAAGGCACTGTACTCAGACGCCTTCACGGCCACCGCATCGACAGAAAAGCGCGCGGTGGCCTTGCAAGGGCTGGCGGATAACTGGCAGTCGATCGGCGACTATTCGGGCAAGAGCAAATCACGCGATGAGCTTGCCAGGCAGTTGACCGGCTTCTTCCAGCTCATTCCTGACCTGACCTGGGAGATCGAACAGATCGTGCAATCAGGCGACATCTACGTCGTGCGCGGTCGCGCGACGGGAACGCCGAAGGGGCCGCTCTTCGGGGTGGATGGCAAAGGAAAGTCCTTCACCATCATGTCGATCGACATCCACAAGATCGAGAACGGCAAGATCGCCACGTCGCACCATGTCGAGGACTGGGCGGGAGCACTGCGGCAGCTCTCCGCCAAATGACGATTCGGGCGGGGCGGTCGGAAAGTCGACCGCCTCGTTCGATATAAAGAAATCTTTATATGTTTATTGCGACCCTTGCCTTTCTCTGATACTGACGCCCTGCCGGCCCGTTTGGAGGCCGGGCGATCCTGCGCGTCAGGGCTCCAGAACGGAGCGTGCCGACTGCGCGATCAGTTCAGAGGGTTTCATGGATTACGTCGTCAAGGATATCGGCCTCGCGGATTGGGGTCGCAAGGAAATCAACATGGCCGAGACCGAAATGCCGGGTCTCATGGCCGTTCGCGAGGAATACAAGGGTCAGCAGCCGCTCAAGGGCGCGCGCATCGCTGGCTGCCTGCATATGACGATCCAGACTGCGGTGCTGATCGAAACGCTCAAGCATCTCGGCGCCGACGTCCGCTGGTCGTCCTGCAATATCTATTCGACGCAGGATCACGCGGCCGCCGCGATCGCCAAGTCCGGCACGCCGGTGTTTGCGATCAAGGGCGAGACGTTGGAGGATTACTGGGACTACGTCTACCGCACCGCGCAGTGGGGCGACGGCGGTACGCCGAACATGATCCTGGACGATGGCGGCGATCTCACCATGTTCATCATCCTCGGTGCCGAGGCAGAGAATGGCGACGCCGCCTTCCTCGATAAGCCGGGTAACGAGGAAGAGACGATCTTCTTCGCGCTTATCAAGAAGGTTATGAAGGCCAACCCGGGCTGGTTCACCCGCGTGCGCGGCGCGATCAAGGGCGTCTCCGAGGAGACCACCACGGGCGTGCATCGCCTTTACGATCTCGCCAAGGCGCACCGCCTCCCGTTCCCGGCGATCAACGTGAACGACTCGGTCACGAAGTCCAAGTTCGACAATCTCTACGGTTGCCGCGAATCGCTCGTCGACGCGCTGCGCCGCGGCACCGACGTGATGATGGCAGGCAAGATCGCGATGGTCGCGGGCTATGGCGACGTCGGCAAGGGATCGGCGCTCCGGCAGGCCGGCTGTCGCGTGCTGGTCTCGGAAATCGACCCGATCTGTGCGCTTCAGGCCGCGATGGAGGGCTATGAGGTCACCACGATGGAAGACGCGGCGCCGCGCGCCGACATCTTCGTCACCTCGACTGGCAACGTTGATGTGATCACGGTCGAGCACATGCGCGCGATGAAGCATCGCGCCATCGTCTGCAACATCGGTCACTTCGATTCGGAAATTCAGGTCGCGGGCCTGAAGAACTTTAAATGGGACAACGTCAAGCCGCAGGTGGATGAGATTGAGTTCCCCGATGGCAAGCGCATCATCCTTCTCTCCGAAGGCCGTCTCGTGAACCTTGGCAATGCGACGGGCCATCCGTCCTTCGTGATGTCCTGCTCGTTCTCGAACCAGACGCTGGCGCAGATCGAGTTGTGGAACCACCACGCCAAGTACGAGAACAAGGTCTACACGCTGCCCAAGCACCTCGACGAGAAGGTTGCGGCGCTCCACCTCGAAAAGGTCGGGGCGAAACTCACCGTGCTTTCCAAGAAGCAGGCAACCTACATCGGCGTGCCCGAGGCTGGCCCGTTCAAGCCCGAGACCTATCGCTACTGAGGCGTCCGGCGCTCCTGC
>DAORNC010000090.1:10349-12098 GCA_035440785.1 Rhabdaerophilum sp.
GGGAATCCGGGCGCGTTATTTGTTTGTTAACCACTTCCTGCGGGAGTCACTCGACGATTAAAGTGCGCCCGCGCGCTTCGCTTCGGTGATTCGCGGCGCGGCGGCGCAAAGAATTTCGCGCGGACATGGCGGCTGTGCGCGAGGAGGCCAGGGGATGGAGGACAAGGCAGCTCCGGTGGGCGATCTTGGATGGAAGATCGCGCGGGATGCCGGCTTGAGGCCACCACGGCATTCGGTCGTCGCACGGCTCGTGATGCGGGCGACGCCGGTCATGATTGGTCTCTCGGCTTGCGGTCACGCACTCGCTGCCGGAAACGAAGGGTTCGAGTTGCGCCTGCCGGCGCAGGTCATGAGCCGGTTCGAGATCGTGGGCGCCACCATCCCCCTGTCGATCGCGCTCCTTGCCGTGACGCTCTATGCGGCGACGATTTCCATCCTGCATGTCCGCGCCCGACGGATTTGGAACGATCATTTCGAAGAACAGAATCGTGCCATTCAGGACGCGCAGGCGCAGGTCGAGCGCTCGCACCTTTTCCTTGCCTCCGACCGCCAGCTTCTGGTCGCCTGGAGCGGGCAGACAGGCGAACCTGAGTTCGAGGGCGATCCCGGCATCATCCTCGAAACGACCGTGCCGCAGCGCGTGCTCGCCTTCGCCGACTGGCTGCCGGACGAGGATGCGCGCCGGGTAGATCACCGCCTGATGGCCCTGCGGTCGTCCGGCGCGGCCTTTTCGGAGCAGCTCCGCTCCCTGCGTGGTGATCATGTCGAGATCGAGGGAAGGCCGATCGCAGGACGGGCGGTGATGTCGATCCGTATCGCGACCGGCGAACGTCTCGCGCTGGCGCGGCTGATGGATGAGAAGAATGCGCTGGAGCTGGCACAGAACCAGCTGCGGTCCGTCGTCGAGGCGATTCCACAGCCGGTCTGGCTGCGCGACCGCGCGGGCAAGCTTGGCTGGGTGAATTCCGCCTACGCGCAGGCGGTGGACGCGCCCGGTCCAGAAACGGTGCTCAAGACGCAAACGGAAATCCTCGACAGCGATGATCGCGCCGCGATCCGCCGCCGGCAGGCGGACAGCGGGCGGTATCACGGCTCGGTCACCGCGATCTTCGCCGGCGAGCGCCGCAAGGTCGATGTCGTCGAGGTCGCCGGGCCGGAGGGCGGCGGAGGCTTCGCGCTCGACATGAGCGAGCTGGAGGCGACCCGGCAGGCGCTCGAACGGCAGATGGAAGCGCATGTGCGTACGCTCGACGAACTCCCGAGCGCGGTGGCGATCTTCGATCGAGCTCAACGCCTTACATATTCCAACCGGGCCTTCGCCGATCTTTTCGCACTCGACGCGCATTTTCTCGCCAGCAACCCCAGCAACGCTGAGTTGCTCGACCATCTCAGGGCCAAGGGGCGCCTGCCGGAAGCTTCGAACTACCGTGAGTGGAAGGGGCACCTCATCGCCCAGTTTGCTGCGACCGAGCAGGCAGAGCACGGTTGGCGCCTGCCCAATGGACGCTCGCTGCGCGTCGTGACGACACCGAACCCGCAGGGCGGACTGACCTATCTCTTCGAGGACGAGACCGAACGTTTCACGCTTGAAACCTCTTACGACCGGTTGAAGAACACCCAATGGGAAACGCTGATGGCGCTCTCCGAGGGCGTCGGCGTGTTCGGGTCGGACGGATGCCTCCAGCTTTCAAATCCGGCTTTCGCCGATCTGTTCGGCATCGCGCCGGAGACGTTGCACGGTTCTCCCCA
>DAORNC010000091.1:0-4454 GCA_035440785.1 Rhabdaerophilum sp.
GGTCGGCGTATTTCATCTGCGCCTTCATGCCCGCCGATCCAAGGTAAAGCTCGGCACGGATGCCGGCGTTTCTCAGGTCCGCGACGATCTTCTGATAGCTCGCCATCGCATCGGGGGTTTTATCCATCGCCAGAACGATCACCGGGCCTTCGGGCGTTTCGGTCGAGACCTTGCCGAGCGCCTGAAGCGCGGCGAGAAGGCGCGAGACGCCGATCGAAAAGCCGGTCGCGGGCACGGGTTCATCGAGAAAGCGCGAGACGAGGCCATCATAGCGCCCGCCGCCGCCAACCGAGCCGAAGCGCACCGGACGACCGTCCTCATCCTTCACCTCGAAGAGAAGCTCGGCCTCGTAAACCGGGCCGGTGTAATATTCGAGGCCGCGGACGACCGAAGTATCGATGCGGATGCGATCCGGGCCGTAGCCGGCCGCCTCAAACAAAGTGGCGATTTCCAGCAATTCTTGAACGCCGGCCGCAGCGGTTGCGTTATCACCTCCCGCCATTTGGAGATTAAGAGCGCTGGATGATCCTCGCGAAGTCGAGTTCTTATCATCGATATAACGAATGATCTGCTCGATTTCTCGTTCGGCCAATCCCGCACCCTTCGTGAAATCACCGCTCTCATCCTTGCGTCCCTCGCCAAGAAGTAGCTTCACACCGTCGATGCCGAACTTATCCAGCTTATCAATCGCCCGGAGGACGATCAGACGTCGCGCGGCATTCTCCTCACCGCCGAGGCCGATGGCTTCCATCACGCCGTCGAGGATCTTGCGGTTGTTGACCTTGATGACGTAGCTGCCGCGCGGAATGCCCAGCGCCTCCAGCGTATCCGCCGCCATCATGCAGATTTCGGCATCGGCGGCGACGGACGCGCTGCCGACCGTATCAGCGTCGAACTGCATGAACTGGCGAAAACGCCCCGGCCCCGGCTTCTCGTTGCGGAACACCCAGCCCGCACGATAGCTGCGATAGGGCTTGGGCAGGTTCTGCCAGTTTTCCGCGCAATAGCGCGCGAGCGGGGCAGTGAGATCGTAGCGCAGGCTCATCCACTGCTCGTCGTCATCCCTGAGCGAGAAAACGCCGGCGTTGGGCCGGTCCTGATCCGGCAGGAATTTTCCGAGCGCATCCGTGTATTCGAGGAACGGCGTTTCGACCGCATCGAACCCGTAGCGGTGATAGACCTCGCGGATCACCTTCATCATCGCCTCGGTGGCGGCGATATCGGCAGCGTTGCGATCCTGAAGGCCGCGCGGCTTGCGCGCCTCGGTTCGGGCAGGTTTCGTCTCGGTCATAGGCTGTCTCTCGGCGCCGGAAGGTAATCTGCCCGCCTTTAGAGCATTTTCCGATCATGTGGATACCGGTTGATCGAAGAAAATGCGTCAAATTCAAAATCTGGAGCGAAATTTGATGCGAGTGCTGCAGATCAAGTTCGGCTCTCGCCGCTGGCCTGCCGATTGTCACGTATCGCGGGACTTGAGCACGAGGTAGATATCGAGCAGTTCCTCGATATCGTCATCACTCGGCGGGCGGCCATGCGCGGCATCGAAGCGCGCGGCGATCTCGCGGTTGGCGAGCAGCATGGTGATCGCGTCGCGCGGCGGGTTGCCGTCCTCGGCGCGCGCTTCCTCGGGGGTGAGCGTGACGCCGAAACGCGCGAAAAGCGCAGCCAGCAAATGCGCCTTTGCCATGGTGCCTCCTGCATCGGTTGCCGGACGATCAGGCATCCGGCAACCAGAAGCTAGCACGACGGGTTAAAGAAACCCTCGTGCTTTTTCCGGCACGCTTTACTTAGGCAATCGCGCGGATGAGCTTGCCCATCTTGTCGACGGTCTCGTCAATCTGCGCTTCGGAGATGATCAGCGGCGGAGTAAGCGCCAGCGTATCGCCCGTGTTGCGCACCATGAATCCATAATCCTCGAACGCCTTGTGCATGCCGTTGAAGGCGCGCTTGCCGTAGGCATCGGGGATCGAGGCGAGATCGATGCCCGCTGTGAGACCGACGGTGCGGATGTCGAGCACGTTCGGCAGGCCCTTGAGCGACATGATCGCATCGGCCCAGATGGATTCAAGCTTCTTGGCGCGGGCGAAGAGATCCTCGTCGCGGTAGAGATCGAGCGTCGCGACGCCGGCAGCGCAGGCGAGCGGATGAGCCGAATAGGTGTAGCCGTGGAAGAACTCCACCATATGCTCCGGGCCCTTCATGAAGGCATCGTGGATATGCTTGCGGGCAATGACACCGCCCATCGGCGCGGTGCCGGAGGTCACGCCCTTGGCGAAGGTGATGAAATCCGGCACGACGCCATAACGCTCCGCCGCAAAGGCGTGGCCGAGGCGGCCGAACCCGGTGATGACCTCATCGAAGATCAGCAGAATGCCGTATTTGTCACAGATGTCGCGCAAGCGCTTGAGATAGCCCTTGGGGGTCGCGAGCACGCCGGTCGAACCCGCCATCGGCTCGACGATCACGGCGGCGATGGTCGAGGGATCATGCAACGCGACGATGCCTTCGAGCGCATCGGCGAAATGCGCGCCATACTCCGGCTCGCCTTTGGTGAAGGCCTGCTTTTCGCGGTCATAGGTATGGGGCAGATGATCGACGCCCGGAATCAGCGCCGGGGCATAGGCCTTTCGGTTCGGCGAGATGCCGCCGACCGAGATGCCGCCGAAGCCGATGCCGTGATAGCCGCGCTCGCGGCCGATGAAGCGGAAGCGATTGGATTCGCCCTTCGCATGCCAATAGCCCAGCGCCATCTTCAGCGCGGTATCGACGGCCTCGGAACCCGAGTTGACGAAGAAGACATGGTCGAGATCGCCGGGCGCCAGGTCGGCGATGCGCGAAGCGAGCTGAAAGCCGAGCGGATGCGCGAACTGGAACGGCGGCGCGTAATCGAGCGTTGCGGCCTGCGCCTGGATCGCAGCGACGATCGGGTCGCGGTTGTGGCCGGCGTTGCAGCACCAGAGGCCTGCGGTCGTATCCATGATCGCCCGGCCGTCATTGGTGTAATAATGCATGTCCTTCGAGTGCGAGACGATGCGCGGCGTCTTCTTGAACGCCCGATTCGCAGTGAAGGGGAGCCAAAACGCCTCAAGGTCATTGGGCTGCGACTGCGTCGTGACGGGACGCGCACCGGATTTCGACATGGCATATCTCCCGAAAAACGGGGCGCGATCAGGCAGCGGCGCCCGTGGATCAGGCCAGAATACGCCAGCAAAATCCGGAAACAACCCCCGATTCTTGGAAGAAACTAGTGAAAGACACCACGCTGGAGGTGCAATGGGGTTATTTCACCACGTCGTAGCCGGCATCCTCGATTGCACCTTCAAGCACGGCCAGCGGAGCTGTCGCATCCGCCACGCGGACTCGCTTACCTGCAAGGTCGACCTCGACGCACGCAGCCGGATCGACGCGTTTGAGCGCCGCCTCCACGGACGTCACGCATTTCTGGCATCCCATGCCCTCGACCTGGATCTCGATTGCCTTTTCCATCGTCACGCTCCCGGCTTGCTGCGGCCAGCAAGACCCGCCGGCGCGGCGCTTGCGAGCCCCCCGATATCCGAGGATGCCGCCGCACCGTCCTGATCCATATCAAGAAAGGCGAGATCCGGCTCCTCGCACACGGCTTCGGCCTCGATTTCGATGAGATAGCGCGGGTCAGCCAGTCCGGCAACCTCGACATAGGTTGCCGCAACGAGATGACCGCCAAGACGCCTGTCGCGCACCGCGCGATAGACCGCGGTGGCGCCCGGCTCGGCGGAATATGCGGTAATCCGAATGAGATCCGTCAGCGACATCCCGGCTTCAATCAGGATCGCAGTGATGTTGTCCCAGATCTGCTCGCACTGGGCCTGCAACCCTTCCGCGAGCTTCCCCTCGACCGTGACGCCGACCTGCCCGGCAATAACGAGTCGCCGCGCCCGTGCGGAATGGACGATGCCGTGGGCGTAGCGCGAGGCGGGCGGCGCGACGGTTCTCGGCTTGATCGGCCTGGGCATGAATATCCACCTCTTACCGGCAGTTCCCGGCATGGTTGCATCAGGGATGCGTCGGCACACGACCTGAAGTTTCGCATCCGAACTGACCTGCGCTCGCCGCGATGAATCTAGCTCGAAGAAACCGCCGAGAACAGCGCGATTTCCACAACTCGTTACCCTCATTGGCTCTCGTCAACCGCCGCCCGAGAATTTAGGTTAACAAAAGTGATTCGCTGTCCTTCTATTTAATTGGCGCTGACGAAACCATGCGTTTCAGACATTTCCTCGCTGTCAGTTCGCTCGCTGCCGCCGCAACGGGAGCGACAGTCGCCGCGCATCAGATGGATCAGCTCTGGCTCGCCGTGGCAGCACTTTCCGGCGCCTTCGCGGGGGGCGGCATGTTCCTGCACCTGCGCAACAATGCGACCAACCGCGAGGTCGATGTCCTGCGCAATCATCTCGAAAGCACGCGCCAGCATGCCG
>DAORNC010000091.1:4464-11139 GCA_035440785.1 Rhabdaerophilum sp.
ACGCGGCGCTGCTGGCGCGCCATACCCGCGAGTTGCGGGAATCGGTGGCGCTCGTCGATCCTCAGGCGATCCGCGCGAGCGAATTCGCAGCCCTCAGCGCGCTCGTGCGCGATATCGCCGACGGGGTCGCCGAACTCGACAAGCGCACCGAAAGGACCGAGGTCGAGCTTGTCGATATCCGCCGGATACCCGCCTCCCGCACCACACTGGCGCCAAGCTGGGTCGCACCTGCCTCCAAACCTGCCACCCCGCCCGCCGCGTCCGCACCGCGTCCGCTGGCGGCGGAAGAGCCAGCCCTGCGCGACATTCCGACGCCGCCGCGCACGGTCGTCGGCTCGGAAGCACCGCGCGCTGTTCGCCAGCTCGTCGCCGCCGCGATCGCCGCCGACCGGTTCGACCTTTATCTCCAGCGCGTCGTCGGCCTGCCGCAACGGCGCGTTCGGGCCTATGATGTCACGCTTCGGCCTGACGGCAGCGATCTCTCGATCCCGAACGCCGATATTCGCCAGGCGGTCGAGGCCGTCGGTCACCAGCTCGCTTTTGATCGCAAACTGATGATCCAGGCGATCCGTCTCGCGCGCGTTTTCGAGCAGCGCGATAGAGAAATCGTGCTTTTCGCTGATATTTCACAGCGCTTCCTGATGAGCGAAGCCGCGTTCGACGATCTCGACGCGCTAGTGGCCGATGTTCCGCGCGCTGCCGAGCGCATCGTGCTGTGCTTGCCGCAGCGCTTTTTCAAGAAGGCAGTCGCTTTCGAGCATGAGGCGTTGCGCACGCTCGGCAAAATGGGCTTCAGCTTCGCGATGCGCGACATCGAGGATCTCGACTTCGATCCGCTGAAACTGGCACAGATGGGGGTCCGCTGGCTGCGGATGACAGCCGATCGCTTCCTGCCACTCGCGCAGGCGAGCGAGACGCTGATGGATGTGGCAAGCGTCGATTTCGTGACGCTCCTTGGCCGACGCCGGCTGAATTTCGTGGTGGAAGGCGTCGCTGAAGAAGGTTTCGTCGCCGACCTGCTCGATCTCAATGTCGAGTTCGCGCAAGGTAATGCGTTCTCGCCGCCGCAGGCTGTCCGCGCGGATGTCCTCGAAACGCCCAGAACATCTGAAGCCCCACAGGTGCCGGAGCCGCGCCCGGAACGGCGTACCCTGCGAGATCTTGCACGCCGGGCGTGACCGGGATACGAGCTTGACACGGGCTTCGCGCGGTGGTGCCGAGCCCGTTTTCTTTTTCATCCGTCCGGGATGCCTACGACGTGAGTACTTTTCCTGAGCACCTAACCGGGTTCCGCACGGTCATTCCGCGTTATTCGGCCATCATCAGCGATGTCTGGGGCGTTCTGCACAACGGGATCGCCGCCAATCCCGGCGCGCCGGAGGCGCTGCGGAGTGCCCGCGAAGCGGGCGTGCCGATCGTCCTCCTCACCAATGCTCCGCGCCCGCCGGCCTCGATCCAGAAACAACTGCGGGGTTTCGGCGTTCCGGACGATTGCTATGACGCCATCGTATCCTCCGGTGGAGTCACGCGGTCACTTGTCGAAGCGGAAGGCGATGCGCCTTTTCATCACATCGGGCCAGCGCGGGACGTTTCGATCTACCGTGGACTGGCGGCGCGGCCGGCTCCGCTCGCGGAGGCGCGCTATATTCTCTGCACCGGTCTCGTCAACGATGAAACCGAAACGGCCGAGGACTACCGCGAGATACTTGCCGAGGGTGTGAAACGCGGGCTGAAGCTCTATTGCGCGAACCCTGACCTGATCGTCGAGCGCGGGAAGGATCTCATTCCTTGCGCAGGAGCGCTCGCCGAACTCTACGAACACATGGGAGGCGAAGCGATCTGGGTCGGCAAGCCGCACCGACTCGTTTATGACCATGCGCGCGAGCATGTCGCGCGGCTCGCCGGGAAGTCGATGGAAGCCTCGCGCATCCTGTGCATTGGCGACGCGTTTCGCACCGACATTGCCGGTGCGATCGCCAACGGACACGATTCCCTGATGACGCTGGCCGGCATCCACGCTCACCAGATCGGCCTTGAGGGCAACGAGTTCGATCGCGCCGCCTTCGGACGCCTGGCCGACCTCAACAACGCAAGGCCGACCATGACCATGGCCAGCCTTGTGTGGTAGCGAAAAACGGGAAAGGCGATCAGGCGTGCAGCGACTGGCCGACGGCGTCGATCTTCGCCTTCAGGGTCTGCGCGTTGAACGGTTTCACGATGTAGTTGTTGACGCCGGCACGCTTGGCCGCAATGACGTTCTCCGTCTTCGATTCCGCCGTCACCATGATGAACGGAGTCGAATGAAGATCGCGGTCGGCACGAACCTGCTTGAGCAGTTCGTAGCCGGTCATCGGCTGCATGTTCCAGTCGGAGATGATCAGCCCGTATCTGCGCTCACGCATCTTGGCCAGGGCCTCAGAACCGTCCGAAGCCTCATCCACATCCTCGAAGCCCAATTGCTTCAGAAGGTTGCGAATGATCCGAACCATGGTCTGATAGTCGTCGACCACGAGGATCGGCATTGAACTGTCAAAATTCATGACCCACTCCAAATACGCCCATTCGCGGCGCCCAAGCAAACCCCGTCAGGGGCCTCAGGAAGCCGGAAGGAACACATTTCGTCCACGAGTTGTGTTGCCTTGTCCGCCGAACATAAGACGGCCGGGATTGCGAATGCGTTAATTTCGACGCACATCCATTCCATTTGATGTGATTTTGCGGGACTTTGCAGGCCGGGAAAAATTCGACGTGGTTGATAATGAACAAACAAATGCCTGCCGTCTTTAGCGAATGGCGCGTCCCGGTGG
The DNA here is from genome assembly GCA_035440785.1 of Rhabdaerophilum sp. Lineage (GTDB taxonomy): Bacteria > Pseudomonadota > Alphaproteobacteria > Rhizobiales > Beijerinckiaceae > Rhabdaerophilum. The sequence continues at coordinate 7,272 of DAORNC010000091.1, forward strand.
CGCTTGCCGGCGGCTATCCTCCCAAGCCCGAAGGCAAAATCCGCATCGTCGCGATCGGCAATTTCGACGGCGCGCATCTCGGCCACCGGGCCGTAGCGACGGCGGCGCGCGCACTCGGCAGCGACCTTGCGAGCGGAAGATGTGGGACAGAAATCCTTGCGCTTACCTTCGAGCCGCATCCCCGCCAATTCTTCCAGCCCGATACACCACATTTTCGGCTCGTGTCCGAGAGTCGGCGTGGTGATGCGCTTCGGCGCATCGGTTTTGACGGGGCCGTCATCCTTCCGTTCGACGACGCCTTGGCCGGACTTGCGCCGGAAACCTTCATTTCGGAGATTCTGATGGAGCGACTCCACGCGGACGGTGTCGTCGTAGGCGAGGACTTCCATTTCGGAAAGGGGCGCGCGGGAACGCCGACGCTCCTCAAGGCCGAAGGCGAGCGGCGGGGAATCGCGGTGCGCTTCGTGCAGCCCTACCGCGATGGGGATGGCGCCATCGTCGCCTCCTCGGCGGTCCGCAAGGCGCTCGGCGAGGGCCGCGTCGCGGATGCAAACCGGATGCTCGGCTACGCCTACAGCGTATCCGGCCCCATCATTCACGGCGAGAAGCGGGGACGCGAACTCGGCTATCGCACCGCCAACATGAAACTCGACCCCGCCACGGGCCTTGCGCACGGCATCTACGCCGTCCGCGTCCGGCTCGATGACGGCCGCGTTGTGCCCGGCGTCGCGAGCTTCGGTCGCCGCCCGCATTTCGACAACGGCGCACCGCTGCTCGAAACCCATCTCTTCGATTTCGAGGGTGATCTCTACGGCCGCGAAATCGAGGTGATCTTTGAAAGCTATCTGCGCGGGGAGACGAAATTCGACAGTCTCGACGCGCTGATCGCCCAGATGGATGCCGACAGCCTCGAAGCAAAAAAACGGCTGACGACCTCGACGAAAGAGAGAGCAGGAGGCCCGCGCGCCGAGACCTAGCCCTTGCGCGAATTGCCTGATATAGCGGGCGCATGTTCACGAGGTTCCTCATTCCGGCGCGAATTATCACCCCGGCTCCGTCGCGCTGAGCGCGGCCCGGGCCGGGTTGCCTGTCACTTCGTTCCGTTCGCCTCTCGATACCCGCGAAAAGCTCTTCCATGTCCGACGCCAAGACCGAATTCGATTACTCGAAAACCCTCTTCCTGCCCGAAACCGATTTTCCGATGCGCGCCGGCCTCCCCGCGAAAGAGCCGGAAATCCTTGCGCGCTGGGAGAAGATCGACCTTTACAAGCGCATCCGTGCGGCCTCGAAGGGCAAGCCGAAATTCGTGCTGCACGACGGCCCGCCCTACGCCAACGGCAACATCCACATCGGCCATGCGCTCAACAAGATCCTGAAAGATCTAGTCACGCGCAGCCAATCCATGCTCGGGCACGATTCCAACTACGTGCCGGGCTGGGATTGCCACGGCCTGCCGATCGAGTGGAAGATCGAGGAAGAATACCGCGCCAAGGGCAAGGCGAAGCCGGAGCTGAATTCGGGCACCGCGATCAACGCCTTCCGCGCCGAATGCCGCGCTTACGCGACGCATTGGCTCAACGTGCAGCGCGAGGAATTCAAGCGCCTCGGCGTCACCGGCGATTGGGACAATCCCTACCAGACCATGACCTTCCCCGCCGAGGCGCAGATCGCCCGCGAGATCATGAAGTTCAAGGACAACGGCCTGCTCTATCGCGGCTCGAAGCCGGTGATGTGGTCCGTGGTGGAGAAGACCGCGCTCGCGGAAGCCGAGATCGAATACCACGACCACCAGAGCGATATGGTCTGGGTGAAGTTTCCGGTGAAGCGAGTCCTGAATTATCAAGAGGCCAAGGTCGATATCGATACGGGAGCTGATCTCGGCAACTTCGATGCGAAGTCGCTAGGTCAAGCTAATATCCTAATTTGGACCACGACACCTTGGACATTGCCGGGCAACCGCGCAATCTCTTTCTCATCAAAAATCGATTACGGCCTTTACAGAGTTGCAGCAAATGAGCGCGATTTTGGCCCAAAGGTGGGCGAACTCTATATAGTCGCGGACAAACTCGCCGAAGCTGTTGCCGGAGCAGCAAAGATCGTCCTTGAACGCACAGGTTATGTCTCAAGTGACGTCTTGCCTAAACTGACGTGCGCCCACCCGCTCGCGTCGCTCGGCTACACCTTCGATGTGCCCCTCCTCGACGGCGAGCATGTCACCGATGACGCGGGCACGGGCTTCGTCCACACGGCACCCAGCCACGGCCGCGAGGACTTCGAGATCTGGACCCGCGCCGATGTGCAGCAGGATCTGCGCGCGCGCGGCATCGAGACCAAGATCCCCTTCACCATCGACGATGACAGCGTCTACACCGACGAGGCGCCCGGTTTCACCGGCAAGCGCGTCATCAAGGAGAACGGCGACAAGGGAGACGCCAACGAGGCCGTGATCGCGGCGCTGATCGAAGCCAATGCGCTGGCGGCGCGCGGCCGGCTCAAGCACCAGTATCCCCACTCGTGGCGCTCGAAGAAGCCGGTGATCTTCCGCAACACCCCGCAATGGTTCATCGCCATGGACAAGCCCTTCGATAAGGGAAGCTCCCTGCGCGATGTCGCCTTCGACGCGATCTCCAAGACCGAGTGGGTTCCGGCCGCCGGCGAGAACCGCATCCGCGGCATGGTCGAGAACAAGCCCGATTGGGTGATGTCGCGCCAGCGCGCCTGGGGTGTGCCGATCACGGTGTTCGTCAACCGCGAGACCAAGGCGATGCTGCAGGACAAGCGTGTGGATGACGCCATCGCCGCCGCTTTCGAAGCCGAGGGCGCGGATGCTTGGTTCGCGGAAGGCGCGGCGGAACGGTTCCTCAAGCCTTTCGGGCACGATCCCGCGCAGTTCGAAATGGTCACTGACGTGCTCGACGTGTGGTTCGATTCCGGTTCGACGCACACCTATGTGCTCGAAGACCCCGAGAATTTCCCCACCCTTGCGGGCATCCACCGCGAGGTCGATGGCGGCAAGGATCGCGTGATGTATCTCGAAGGGTCTGACCAGCATCGCGGCTGGTTCCAGTCCTCGCTGCTGGAGAGCTGCGGCACGCGGGGGCGGGCGCCCTTCGATGTCGTTCTCACCCATGGCTTCACCATGGACGAGAAGGGCCAGAAGATGAGCAAATCGCTCGGGAATGTCGTCGCGCCGCAGAAGGTGATCTCGGAATCGGGTGCGGATATCCTGCGGCTTTGGGTGGCCTCTGTCGATTATTCGGATGACCAGCGCATCGGCCCGGAAATCCTGAAAACCATGTCGGAGAACTATCGCAAGCTGCGCAACACCCTGCGCTGGATGCTCGGCGCACTCGCGCATTTCGACGGCAAGCCGGTCGCCGCGAAGGACATGCCGGAACTGGAGCGGCTGATGCTTCATCGCCTCGCGGAGCTCGATCCGGTGATCCGCAAGGCTTATGCCGAGTATGACTATCGCGAGGTGGTCACCCTCCTCTCCGCCTTCATGAATACCGAACTGTCGGCGTTCTATTTCGATATCCGCAAGGACACGCTCTATTGCGATCCCGCCTCCAGCGTCTCGCGCCGCGCGGCGCTGACGGTGATCGACACGCTGTTCGAGACCCTGTCGGTTTGGCTGGCGCCAATCCTGTCGTTCACGACCGAGGAAGCCTGGCTCGCCCGGCATGGCGAGGATCCGGGCACCAGCGTGCACCTCGAGACCTTCCCCGAGATTCCGGCGGCATGGCGGGATGAGGCACTGGCCGCCAGATGGGACAGGGTGCGCCTTGTGCGCCGCGTCGTCACCGGCGCGCTGGAGATCGAGCGGGCACAGAAACGCATCGGTTCGTCGCTGGAATCTGCCCCGCGC
>DAORNC010000091.1:11288-12073 GCA_035440785.1 Rhabdaerophilum sp.
GTTGTGCCGGCGCGGGCCGGCGGGATCAAATGCGCCCGGTCGTGGAAGTATTTCGATCCGGCCACCGCCGATCCGGACTATCCCGAGATCACGCCGCGCGATGCGGCGGCGCTGCGCGAATGGCAGCAGCGGGCCGGCGCATGAGCAGAGGCGCAGGCTCACCCTTCAGGCTTGGCCTGACCGTCGCACTGATCGTGCTGGTGCTCGATCAGGCGACCAAGCTGTTCCTGCTGTTCGGCTATGGCCTGCCTTCGCGCTATCCGGTCGCGCTGACCGGCTGGATGGACCTGACGGTAGTTTGGAACCGCGGCATCTCCTATGGCATGTTCCAGCAGGACAGCCCGCTCGGGCGCTGGCTGCTGACCGGGTTTCAGGTTGCTGCAGCGCTGTTCCTGTTCGTCTGGCTGATGCGGGTGCGCGGACGCATGGTCGCGCTCGGGCTGGGGCTGATCCTCGGCGGAGCGATCGGTAATGCCATCGACCGGGCGGCCTATGGCGCGGTGTTCGATTTCGTTCACCTTCACTGGGACAGCTTCAGCTGGTACGTCTTCAACCTTGCCGATGCGGCAATTGTGCTCGGGGTGCCTTGCCTGCTATATCCCGAGCCGAAGGGTGGCTGATCCTGCCCCGGAATTGCCCAGAAGTATGCGTAGACCCTGCTGATCGGTTGATCGGCACCTGAGGATGATGACATGGCTGGACGTGCACCTTTCCTGGCTGGACCGGCGATCATCGCCGCACTGGCGGCCGCGACGCCCGCATGCGCGCAGGCTGACATGCTCAGC
>DAORNC010000092.1:0-1738 GCA_035440785.1 Rhabdaerophilum sp.
CCGCCGTCAGCGATTCGAAGCGACGGTGCGGGTGTCGATGCCGCCGAGCGAGACCCAGCGCGTCGGGTTCTCGTCGGACTGGCGTTTGATGTAGCGATAGCCGGTGTCGCGCCAGGCGAGGATCTTGCCTTCCTGATTGTCGAGCACGAAATCGCCCCGATCGGTCTTGACCGTCAGAACCGCGTGGCCATCACCCTTCTGGTCGCGGACGACCGTGATGAGCAGTGTGTTAGCCGGGAACCCCGCCTTGACGAGCCGGCGGCGTTTTTCGAGAACGAAATCCTCGCAATCACCCTTCCCATCATCGGGGTAACCCCAGTGTTCCGGAACGCCCCAGTGTTCCTGATCCGTGACAGCGACGACCTCGCGGTTAACATCTGCGTTGATCTTCACGATCTTCCGCCAGCTCACCTCGTTGAGTGGGATGCTGGTGCGTTCGTAGGCGCGGTTCTCGCAATCCTGCGGGTTTTCCCGGCAGAACTGTACGAAACCGATCGGCGGCGAAGTCGAAACACCGATGGAACCGGTCGTCTGTGCCTTTGCCGAATTACCCGCAAGCACTCCAAACGCGATTACTGTAATAAACTTGACTGCGTTGGTCTTCATGGAACCCCTCCCGTTCGTCACGGAAAGAGATGACATGCAGACTTTTCATATCACCCGATTTTTGGTGCTTGTAATTTCAGCTTTGATTTAAGGTTTTTCTAAGCTTGAGAAAGCGTTAAATGGCGAATTGTTTTTCGATACCGAAAAATTTTCCATATATCTATCTGTTGTAAAACGATAAAATTCGGACTGCCAGTTCAGGCGGTAAAATTGTCCGTATCGGAATTAACCTCTGTTTACTTCACGGTTTATGATCTTGTTGAGCGTGTCTGAAACAGCGGTCTAACGAGCCCCTGGGAGGTGTCGCGACGGCAAATACCGGACATGAAAAAAGCCGCGCGGGGCGAACGCGCGGCTTCAATACGACGGGAATATCGCTCAGAGGCGGATTTCGACCCCGAACATCGCATCCGGCACGGCGGCGTGGAATTCGATCGCGATGCCGCCATCGAAGGCGCGGACGACATGCGCCGGCGTCGTGCCCAGGACGATTTCGTCTCCGGGCTTGAAGCTGCCCTTGACCGAGACCGCAGCACCGGAGCGTGAAATATCGATGATGTGTCCGGCGGTGATGGTGCCGGCATCGGCAAGGTTGCGGACTTCCACCCGCGGATCACGCGGGACGATACGATCGTGGCGGCGATCTTCGGGGAGGTTGAGAATGTCGCGGTTGGCAAGCCATGTCAGCTGGTTTGCCAAACGGTCGCGCTTGAGCGGCGTCGTCGCCATATCCATCACGAAGCCTTCGCTCGTCAGGCGGACGACCTTCCCCTCCACGCGGCCGATCGTGTAGAAATAGCCGACGATGCGTTCGCCGATCCGGCATTTTGCATCGCTTTCGACCGCAAGCCCCTGGATCGAGGCCTCGCAGGCCGTTCCCCCGTGCTCGGACCGATCCTCCAACATGAACCGGCCGCCAATCGAGATCTTTACGCGCGGCACCTGCCGCTTCTCCGGTGTGAGCCGGAAAATGCGTTGGGAATGGGCATCGGCCACGTTCTTGTTCAGCGCAAACGGCATCGGGGAATCCGGATCAGAGTTCTTCCTGTCCGAATTTCGCAGCAAGCCACCAAGGAATGATTAACCGCAACGCTTCCGTTGCGTTCAGTCGGTCGCCGGGCGATCACCTTCG
>DAORNC010000092.1:1755-11810 GCA_035440785.1 Rhabdaerophilum sp.
AGGACGAGGTGTCCGTGGCGCGAGACGATCCGTGCCGCCGCCGCGCCGCTCAGAAGGCGCGTCCCTGTCTTCGGAGCGGCCGCGCGCGCGAGCACGCGTGTGGAAGCGATGTCAAGTTCGACCGGTGCCTGGCGCGGAACGGCCGGCATTCTGAACAGGGTCAGGGCACCGAGAATGCGCTCGCCGTCGCGTCCGTGATGCCGCAGGGGCAGCAGCAGCAATTCTCCGGAGCTCGCGGTGTCGAGTCGGCGCTCGTCGCCGAGACGGGGGCCCGGGTTGCGCAGATTCGGCCAGACCGACCGAAGTGGCACGGATGACGGCCCGCTCCGCGCGCGTTCTCCGTCCGTGTCGAGCGCGCGGAACCCGACGAGGAGAGGCTCGACCTGTTCCGTGACCGTCGCGAGAAGACCGAGGGCTGCCGGGCGCATGGCCGGTTTCCAGATGGTCTCGAAGGATTGGCCGGTCAGCGCCCGTCCCAGCCCTTCGCCGATTCGCGATCCGGCGAGCCGGAAGCGGAAATCGGCCAGCGAGCCCTCGATCAGGAAGACGTCACCAAGGCATGCGGCGATCTCCCTCGGATTGATCTCCGTGCGGCTTGGCGCCGCGCGCGCGCCTCGCAGCCGGTTCCAGTAGTCAAACAGGGCCTTCGTCGAACGATGACGCATGATGCCGCTCCGCTGTTCCGCCGGGGCTGTTTCCTTTCGGGCCAGCCGTCCCGGCATGGATCGTTTTCCGGTTCGAAGCGGGGCAGGGGCCTGCATCGCCTCTCCGTTTGCACGGGTGGGTGCGAACGGCATGCCGGGCCGGCTTTAACGATTAGCGTCAGGAAGGCGTCGCCCGAATTAAGGATAACAACGGATGGAATTTGCCTGATCGGCCGGATTGTGAGAGGGTTATCGGGCTCCAAGGATTTCACGCCGCGCCCCCGCTCCGGGCGCGGCGTTAATTTTTTCCGGGCCAGCTCACCCCCTTGTTAACCATCCGCTCTGCTGCGCTGCGCAACAAGTCGCCGATTGCGCACCCGTCGGTTTTGGACAACACTTCCATGCCACGCCGCCCGGAAGAAGACGGCGAGTTGGACGTCCTCGACCATGCAGGGAGTGACCCATGAGCGTTGGCAGAATTCTCAATTCCAAAGGAAAGGCGGTCGTCACGGCGCAGGCCGGGCAGACCCTCCATCAGGCGAGCCAGCTTCTCGCCCAGTTCCGTATCGGTGCCGTCGTGGTGACGGATGCCAACAGCGGTGTCGCCGGTATCCTTTCCGAGCGCGATATCGTCCGCGCGGTGGCGCAGAAGGGATCGGCGGGGCTCGACGAGACGGTCGGCGATCACATGACGCGCAAGGTCATCACCTGCGTCGAGGCGCAGGGCATCAATGACGTGATGGAGATCATGACCGCCGGCAAGTTCCGCCATGTCCCCGTCGTCAAGGACGGGAGGCTCGACGGGATGATCTCGATCGGCGACGTGGTGAAGCACCGGCTCGCCGAGCTGGAGCACGAGAGCCAGACGTTGCGTGAATATATCGCCGCGAGCTGAACCAAGATGTCGCGCGGCGCGGGTGCCTTCCTGGGTTTCCTCGGCGGGTTCGTTCTCGCCTGGGGCCTTGCCATTGTTTTTTACATCGTGGCGACCGAGATCGGCTGGATGCGCGATCGCGAAGGCGGGAAGGCAATGGCCTTCGCCTTCGTGATCGGCCCGTTCTTCGGTGTGATTGGCGGTATCCTGCTGGCAATACGCCTTGCGCGGCGTGCACCCTCGTCCTGAGCCGGGACGTCAATCCTTGACGAGGCGCGGGCCGCTCTCGCTCCTCACGACGCGGCGATAGAAGCAGGAACGCCTGCCCGTGTGGCAGGCCGGCCCTTCCTGTTTGACGCGGACGATCACCGCATCCTGATCGCAATCGGTTCGCATTTCGACGAGGCGCTGGGTGTGGCCCGAGGTGGCGCCCTTGCGCCACAGTTCGTTACGCGAGCGCGAGAAATACCAGACATCGCCACTTTCGAGCGTCCGGGCGAGGGCTTCGGCGTTCATATGCGCAAGCATCAGGATCTCGCCGGATCCGTCATCGACGGTAACGGCGGTAATCAACCCATCGGCGTTGAAGCGCGGGGTGAAGGCCGTCCCCTCTTCAAGCTCAAGCTTGGTTCCGGGCGGCGCGAAGGGAGTGCTGGCGGTCCACATGGCCTTGTCTTGCCGCCAATCGCCGCGCGAAATCAAGCGCGATCAGGCGCGGCGGCTGTTGAGCAGCGTGAAGAAGCGGACCTGTTCGGCCGGATCGTCGCGAAAGACGCCGGTGAACTGGCAGGTCGAGGTCGACGCGCCTGCCTTGCGGATGCCGCGCATCGACATGCACATATGCTCGGCTTCGATCACTACCGCAACGCCGCGCGGGCGAAGCGCCTCCTCGATCGCCTGCACAATCTGGGCGGTCATTGTTTCCTGCGTCTGGAGACGGCGTGCGAAGATCTCGACGACGCGCGCGAGCTTAGAAAGGCCGACGACACCGTTCTCGGGGTAGTAGGCGATATGCGCGACGCCGTGGAACGGCACCATGTGGTGCTCGCAGTGCGAGTGGAACGGAATGTCCTTTACCAGAACGAGATCGTCGTATCCGTCGACCTCGCGGAAAACCTTGGAGAGCGTTTCGGCCGGATCGAGGCGGTAGCCCTCGAACAGCTCCTCATAGGCCTTGGCGACGCGCGCGGGCGTTTCCAGAAGCCCTTCGCGGCTGGGATCGTCGCCAGCCCAGGCAATGAGGGTGCGGACGGCGGCCTCCGCTTCCGCCCGGGTGGGGCGCGGATGGCCGGCCTGCGCCGGTGAAGGGTTCAAGGTCTTAACCACTGCGTCCACGTGGAGCCTCCTCTGACGGTTTGATGGGTTTACGCAACCGCGTGTCTTTCGGATCTGTAGCACATCCGACATTCTGACAGAGGGTATGCTGTTGTCGCCCGTCAGTTTCCGGCAGGACGCACGGCTGGTCTTTTCGCGGGGTGGGCATTATCTCTATTGGCAACAGGTGGTTCATGCTCGACGACGTTTACAATCGCCGCATTCTCGAACTCGCTGCGGATATTCCGCGGCAGGGGCGGCTTGATGCGCCGGATGCCCGCGCGACGGCGCATTCCAAGCTCTGCGGCTCTACCGTGACCATTGATCTGAGGATGGATGGCGAGACCGTTACGGATTTCACCCACGAGGTGAAAGCCTGTGCGCTGGGGCAGGCCTCTTCCTCCATCATGGCACGGAACGTCATCGGCTCGACGGCGGCAGAACTGCGCGAGATCCGCGAGGTTGTCCGGCGGATGCTCAAGGAGAACGGCGCGCCGCCGACCGGCAAGTGGGCGGACCTCAAGGTGCTAGAACCGGTGCGCGACTACAAGGCAAGGCATGCCTCGACGCTGCTCACGTTCGATGCGGTGGTGGACGCCATTGAGCAGATCGAGTCGAAGCGGAAGGCGGGAAGTGACAGGGTGCCAGCGGCGTGAGGCTCCTCCGTCGCCTCTTCCTCGCGCCGATCTATTTCTACCGCTACACGCTCTCGGCCTTCATCGGCCGCACCTGTCGTCACATGCCCTCGTGCTCGGAATATATGATCGAGGCGGTGGGCAAGCACGGCATCTGGCCAGGCGGCTGGATGGGCTTCGCGCGCATCTGCCGCTGCCGGCCGGGCGGAACCTCCGGGCTCGATTTCGTCTGCGAGGAGTTGCCCCCGGAATCGCGCTGGTTTAAGCCGTGGACCTACGGTTTGTGGCGACGGACGAATGCCGGTAACAAAGCCTAAACCATAAGCGGGCAGAGCTATTCCGCCCTATTTCACACACAACGCTTACCCGCCCCGTATGCGGGAGTGAGCCGGAGGACGACATGATTACATTGACTTTTCCCGATGGCGCCGCGCGCCAGTTCCCCCAAGGCATCAAAGGTTCGGAAATCGCGGGCGGCATTTCGCCCTCGCTGCTAAAGCGCACCGTCGCGATGGCGCTCGATGGGACCGTGGCCGATCTTGCTGATCCGATCGAGCGCGATGCGAAGATCGAGTTCCTGCCACGCACCGATCCGCGCGCGCTCGAACTGATCCGGCATGATTGTGCGCATGTGCTCGCCGAAGCGGTGCAGGAGCTGTGGCCCGGCACACAGGTGACGATCGGCCCGGTGATCGAGAACGGCTTCTACTACGATTTTGCGCGCGAGACCCCGTTCACGCCCGAGGACTTCCCGGCCATCGAGAAGAAGATGCGCGAGATCGTCGCGCGCGATGCCGCCTTCACCAAGGAGTTCTGGACGCGCGATCAGGCGAAGGATTTCTTCCGGAGGAAGGGCGAACTGTTCAAGGTCGAACTCGTCGACGCCATTCCGGCCGGCGAAGACCTGAAGATGTATCGCCAGGGCCAGTGGATCGACCTCTGCCGCGGCCCGCACATGACCTCGGTCGGCAAGATCGGCACGGCGTTCAAGCTGATGAAGGTCGCGGGCGCTTATTGGCGCGGCGACAGCAATAATCTGATGCTGACCCGCATCTATGGCACCGCCTTCGCGTCTCAGGAAGAACTCGACGCCTACCTCAGATCGAAGAGGCCGAGAAGCGCGACCATCGCAAGCTCGGGCGCGAGATGGACCTCTTCCACTTTCAGGACGAGGGGCCGGGCACGGTTTTCTGGCACTCCAAGGGCTGGACGATGTTCCAGCAGCTCGTCGCGTATATGCGGCGGCGGTTGCGCCGGCATTACGAGGAGGTCAATGCCCCGCAGGTGCTCGACAAGAGCCTGTGGGAGACCTCGGGCCATTGGGGCTGGTATCAGGAGAACATGTTCGCGGTGAAATCCGCCCATGCCTTCATGAACCCCAAGGACGAGACCGCCGACCAGAAGGTTTTCGCGCTCAAGCCGATGAACTGCCCTGGCCATGTGCAGCTTTTCAAGCATGGCCTCAAGAGCTACCGCGACCTGCCGATCCGCCTCGCGGAATTCGGCATGGTGCATCGTTACGAGCCGTCAGGCGCGCTGCACGGGTTGATGCGCGTGCGCGGCTTTACTCAGGATGACGCGCATGTGTTCTGCACCGACGAGCAGATGGAAGCGGAGTGCCTGCGCATCAACGAGCTGATGCTCTCGGTCTATGCCGATTTCGGCTTCGACGAGCTGGTGGTGAAGCTCTCCACCCGCCCCGAGAAGCGCGTCGGCTCGGATGCCTTATGGGATCGGGCCGAAAGCGTGATGATGAAGGTGCTCGACAAGATCGCCGCGCAATCGGGCGGCAGGATCAAGACCGGCATCAACCCCGGCGAGGGCGCGTTTTACGGGCCGAAATTCGAATACACGCTGCGCGACGCCATCGGCCGCGATTGGCAGTGCGGCACGACGCAGGTCGACTTCAATCTGCCGGAACGTTTCGGCGCGTTCTACATCGATGCCAACGGCGAAAAGAAGCAGCCGGTGATGATCCATCGCGCAATCTGCGGTTCGATGGAGCGCTTCCTCGGCATCCTCATCGAGAGCTACGCCGGGCATTTCCCGCTCTGGCTCGCGCCCGAGCAGGTCATCGTCTGCCCGATCACCTCGGAAGCGGACGATTACGCCGAAGCCGTCACCGAGGCGCTGTTCGCATCCGGCCTGCGTGCCCGCGCGGATCTTCGTAACGAGAAGATCAGCTACAAGGTGCGCGAGCATTCGCTTGCCAAGGTGCCGGTGATCTTTGCGGTCGGCAAACGCGAGGCGGAGGAGAAGACGGTGACGATCCGTCGGCTCGGTTCGCAGGCGCAGACGACGATGCCGCTCGCCGAGGCACTGGCGATGCTGGAAGCAGAAGCCGTTCCGCCGGATGTGAAGCGGGTCAAGGCGCTCTTGTAACCGGCTTTCGTGCAATTTCGCATGCGTTTGTGCGAGACAATCTTGCGCGAACGCATGATCTTCACGCAAAATGTGATGCGAACCTCGGGAAGGTGGCGCGCTAGCCTCTTTCTTCGTTTCCGCGGGAACAGCGGAACGCAAGGGAGGGTGATATGAAATTCGCGACACTGGCGGGCGCTCTGCTCGCGCTGGGAACCGTTCCGGCATGGGCGCAGGCGCCCGTGCGCTGTTGGCGGCGGCCATCTCGGCCATGTCGTCGCAGGCCCAGCAGGCACCGCCGCAATTTCCCAACATGACGTTCTTCATTACATCGACGCCGGGGCCGGACGGCGCGAATTTCGGCGGGCTCGACGGGGCGGATGCCTTCTGTCAGAAGTTGGCAACGAGTGCAGGGGCGGGTGGCAAGACCTGGCGTGCCTATCTCAGCCAGCAGGCGGTGGACGGCAAGGCGGCCGTCAATGCCAAGGATCGCATCGGCAAAGGGCCTTGGGTCAACGCCAAGGGCGTGACCATCGCGGCCAGTGTCGCTGATCTCCACGACCCCGCAAAGGCGAACATCAATGTCGATACCGGCATCACGGAGACCGGCAAGCAGGTGATGAGCCGCCTGTTCGTGGTGAACTACCACGACATCCTGACCGGCTCGAACGCCGACGGCACCGCCCCGGCGGCAGACAAGGACATGACCTGCAAGAACTGGACGAGTGGCGGTGCCGGCTCGGCCATGGTCGGCCATCACGACCGCATGGGCCTCAACGACCAGCCTCCGGCGAAAAGCTGGAATGCATCACATCCATCGCGCGGCTGCGATAATCCCTCGCTGCGCGCGACCGGCGGTAACGGGCTGCTCTACTGCTTCGCAGCGAATTGAGGGGGGCGGAGCGCCCCTGAAACAATAAAAAGGCCGGGATTGCCCGGCCTTATTTTCCGGCATTGTTGTATTCGCCATAATTGGTGACAACTTCATCTATGACCTCTCTGAAATATCGGGAGTCGTAGATGTGCCAGAATATATGCTGAATAGACACTGCGATTGCTGCAAAGTCTGATTCGTCTGAAGCTGCCGCAAGATCTTTTTTTAGCGTTTCGAGTTCGTCAACGATATCCTCCACGGCGCGCGAGAAGGCAATCCATTCCTTGTGCTCGCCACTATCATACAGTGACAACATCTTGGAGTTGCGCGCAATTTCTTCTATCCGATCCAGAGGAAGGACGTCCCGCGCCTTCATCGCCAGAGCCCGCCTCAAAACGCCTTGAACGTGATCACTGTCACCGTATCGAGGATGCCCGGCAGCACCTGCACCTTCTGGCCAACGAAATGGCCGATGTCGTGCTCGTCATCGAGGTGGAACTTGGCGAGGATGTCGTAATTGCCGGCGGTGGAATAGATCTCGGAGGCAATCTCGGCATCGGCGAGGGCGGTCGCGACCTCGTAGGTCTTGCCGAGCTTGCATTTGATCTGCACAAAAAATGTCTGCATTTTTTGTTTGGTCCTTGTCGCTGCGCGACGGTTCCCTCGCATGAGCTCGGGCGCCCGTTCGGGCTATGAAAGAGTCAGAGCCTTGATTTCACTGCTGAGGATACCCGAACGGGGGTTCCATGCAACGCTGACATAGCAGTGCTCGGGGTCACTCCACCACGATCTCGAAATCGCGGTTGACGCCGCCTTCCACCTTCATCTGGCCCTTGTATTCGCGCTCGTTGTGGCGCGCGGTGACCGTGTAGGTTCCCTCGCCGATATCGACGCTCGGAAAGGCGCCGACCGCTTCGGAGACGATATCGCCGCCGGGCGTCTCGATGGTCCATTCCGCGCCGGCGAGCGCGACGCCGCCCTTCTGGCGTACGAGCTTCAGCGTCATCGTGGCGGCGCGATGATTCACCACCGCCTCCGTCACCTTGCCGGTCTCGATCTTCACATCGGTGCGGACGACGGAGTTCGAGCCGGAGTAGGTCGAGACGAGGTGATAGGTGCCCTCTGGAAGGTGCAGCTTCGAGAAGGGTTTCAAACTGGTCGTCACCAGCTTGCCCTCGGAGTTGTTCGCGGTGGGGATGTAGACCGTCAGCTTCTGCCGCTGCGGCGGGATCGGGCGCTCGGGCACGCCGAGATAGCCGGAAACGGACAGTGCGCCGGCGTTGACAGGCACGGTCGAGACCGAGCCGGTCTCGCCGACATTGAGTTCGCGCGTCGCGGTGGCGAGCCCGTGGCTGACATGAACCATGTAACGCCCCGCCGGCAGCACGAGGCTCGGCCGCGCGACCTGACTTTTCAACACGAGTTCGGGATTGCTGCTGCGGATGGAAAACACCCGCCAGGTGATATCATCTCCGATCTCGCCGCCGCGATCTCCGTAGGTCGCGCGCAGCGAGAGAACACCCGTGCCGCTCGCGCCGAACTGCGCCGACGCGCCTGCCAGGCTTGCGGCGAAGGCGGTGGCGATGGCGATCAGGCGTGGCAGGGCAAAGCGCATCGTTGTTTTTTTCCCGAGACTCAGGGCGCGCGCAAGGCGGCGAACGCGCTTTTCCGCCCCAAAGTTCCTCGTCAAACTTCGCGGCGGCGCTTGTTGGCCAAAGTTCTTGCCGAAACATCTTGCCAGAACGATGGCGGGGCGCCAATTCGGCAGGCAGATGTTCAAAAGGAATTGCTGATGTTCTACGAGCCGCGCCTGCGCAATCACGGTTTGCCGCATGATCCGTTCAAGGCGCTGGTCGCGCCGCGCCCGATCGGCTGGATTTCAACGCTCTCGAAGGACGGCATCCCAAATCTCGCGCCCTACTCGTTCTTCAACGCCTTTTCGGATCGCCCCCCGGTGGTGGGATTCTCTTCCGTCGGCTGGAAGGACAGTGCGACCAACGCGCGCGATACCGGCGAATTCGTCTGCAATATCGTCTCAAAGGCGGACACCGAAGCGATGAACCGGAGTTCGGCAGCCTATCCACCGGAGGTCAACGAGTTCGAGGCCGCCGGGTTGGAGATGGAGCCGTCGCGGCTGGTGAGGGCCCCTCGCGTCAGGGGTATCGCCGCCGCGCTCGAATGCCGGACGACCGACATCGTAAACATGCGCTACGCAGATGGCGCTCCGGGGACCTATTTCCTCGTGCTCGGCGAGGTGATCGGTGTGCATGTCGATGAGCGGATCATCCGCAACGGCCGGATCGACGCGCTGTCGATGAACCAGCTCGCGCGGCTCGGCTACATGGAGTACGCGGCGGTCGAGAGTGTGTTTTCTCTTAACCGCCCCGAGGTTTGATCAGGCCAAACGCCCCGCAGCCCGTGCGCGTGCCAGCACGCGGTTGGCCTGCACGAGATGGGGTTTGTCGATCATCTGCCCGTCGATGCCGACGACGCCCGCATCCGGGTTCGCGGCGAAGAAATCGACGATCTTGCGGGCATGGGCGATGGCGGCTTCATCCGGGGTGAAGACGTCGTTGATGATCTCGACCTGGCCCGGGTGGATCGCCATTTTGGCGGTGAAGCCGTCGCGCCGCGCGGCGAGACACTCCGCGCGCAAGCCTTCGGGATTGCGGAAATCGGTGTAGACCGTGTCGATCGGCGTCACTTCGGCTGCCGCCGCCGCAAACAGCGCCAGCGACCGCGCGAGTCGGAACGGATCGGTATAGGCGCCGGTTTCGGTGCGGTTCTTTTCTGCGCCAATGGCGCCTGCCAGATCTTCCGCTCCCCAGGTGAGACCTTCCAGGCGCAGGCTCGCGCCGGGAATCGAACCGAGCTTGAAGATCGCGACGGCAGTCTCGGTCGCGATGGCGACGATCTTCACCTGTCCATCGGCGAGGTTCTGCTCGGCCTCGTGGACGGCGAGCAACGCGCCGAGGTGCTGGACATCGGCGCCGCCCTCGCACTTCGGCAGCATGATCGCGTCCGGTGCGCCGGCCATGATGCCTTCGAGATCCGCCTTGATCTGCCCCGATCGCAGATCGTTGACGCGAACCACGAGGCGCGGACCGCTCGCGGCGCGGTTCTTCAGGGTTTCCAGCACCACAGCACGCGCCTCCGGCTTGCGGCTCGCGGCGACGGAATCCTCAAGATCAAGGATCAGCGCGTCGGCGCCTGAACCGAGACCCTTGGCGATCTTCCGGCTGTCGTCGCCGGGCACGAAAAGCATGGAACGCACGGCGTATTCTCCTGCGAGGGGATCAGGCGCTCACTGGCGCCTTTTTCATGAAGGCCTGCCGGCGGCATTCCGCCACGAG
>DAORNC010000093.1:0-2131 GCA_035440785.1 Rhabdaerophilum sp.
CACGTGACTTTTAATCATGGGGTCGTGGGTTCGAATCCCACCGAGCTCACCAGGGGCTTCCCCCCAAGAATTCCCGGCCCATGACCGACACGAATACCGCCACCAGCCCCGTCGCCAGCCCTTGTACCAAGGTCTGCACGCTCGATGACCCTACCGGCTTCTGCCTTGGGTGCGGACGGACCGGCGCGGAGATCGCCGGCTGGCTCGCGATGAGCCCAGCGGATCGTATTGCCCTGAAGGCCGTGCTTCCCCAGCGGATCGCACAGCTTCAGGCTAGCGCAAGCCGGACCTGATCTCGAACGAATCGAGCGTGTTTTCGAGAAGGCACGCGATGGTCATCGGCCCGACGCCACCCGGAACCGGCGTGATCGCACCGGCGATGGTCCTGGCCGCCTCGAAATCGACGTCGCCGACAAGACGGTTCCTGCCCGTCGCGGGGTCGGTCACGCGATTGATGCCGACATCGATCACGATCGCACCGGGTTTCACATGCGATCCGCCCAGCAGCTTAGGGCGGCCGACCGCCGCGACGAGGATGTCAGCCTCGCGACACACCGCCGCGAGATCGCGTGTTTTCGAATGCGCGATGGTGACGGTGCAACTCTCGCCCAGCAGCAGCAGCGCCATCGGCTTGCCGACGATGTTCGAGCGGCCGACAACAACAGCGTTCAGACCTGCGAGATCCTGCCGCACCGATTTGATGAGCCGCAGAGAGCCGCGCGGCGTGCAGGGGACGAATCCACGCCCGCCGGTTGCGAGCCTGCCAGCATTCACGGGGTGGAAGCCGTCGACATCCTTCTCCGGGGCAATCGCCTCGATCACCTTGTCGGCGTCGATGTGCTTCGGCAGCGGCAACTGGACGAGAATGCCGTCCACGACAGGATCCGCGTTGAGCCGGGCAATCAGCGCAAGCAAATCGGCTTCGGGGGTCTCGGCGGGCAGCTTGTGCTCGAACGAGCGCATACCGATCTCGACCGTCTGCTTCGCCTTGGAAGCCACATAGACCTGACTGGCCGGATCCTCGCCAACCAGGACCACCGCGAGACCGGGCGAGCGATGGCCCTTCGCGGTCAATTCGGCGACGCGCGCCGCCATATCCGCGCGGAGCACGGCGGCAACGGCCTTGCCGTCGATCAGGGTGGCTGTCATGGGTGCCTCCTCTTCCGGAGAAGGCCCGTCTATACCCCATCGCAGCCACGGCCAAGTCTTTTTCCAGCCTTAGACGAGGTCGTGCCGCGCCTCTGCGATCATGGCCTCGAAATAGGGCGCGAACGAACGCGCCACCTCTATGCGGAACACATCCACCGCCATCCGCCAGACCATGAATTCGATCTTGTGGAAGACGCTGCGTGTCGCCATGCCGATTGGGAAGGCGCGGAGATCGAAATCGAGCGGACAGCCGGAGGCGAGCAACGTCATGGCCTCCGGCCCCGAGAGCACGAACCCAACCTGCCGGTGCGAGACATCGACGAGCGAATGGGGGCGACCGGCGAGCGCCGCTTCGAGCGCGGTGCGAACCTCGACACCTTCAACTTCCGGCACGATCAGCCAGAACTCGTCCGGTCCAAGCTGGAGCGCGACGCGCGCGCCGGGACGGCCGCGTTCACCTTTGGAGGTGCCCCGATTGATCGCCGCAGGCATATCAAGACCGTAGGCACCGCCAGCCATCGCGGCGGTTGCCGTGTCTGCGCGCAGAACAAACCGCGCGAGCGGCGGCGCGCCGGTCAGAATGGTCGTTCCCGTGTCAGGCATGGAGGCGCGCTCCTTCGGGGTCATGAAAGACGGGCGAGACAACGCGGACCGGAACGGCGTGGCCCGGCATCGGGACGTGAAGCGTCTCGCCTGCCCGTCCGCGCCCGTTCGCGACGACCGCCAGCGCGATCGGGCGTTGAAGCGCCTCGCTCCAGTAGGAGGACGTCACATGGCCGAGCGCGGCGCTGCCTGTCACCGGCGTGGCCTCAGCGGTAACCTGTGCGCCCTCCTCCAGCACCGTCCGGCCGTCAAGCGTTTGGAGGCCCACGAGCTGCTTGCGACCCGGC
Source organism: Rhabdaerophilum sp. (assembly GCA_035440785.1). Lineage (GTDB taxonomy): Bacteria > Pseudomonadota > Alphaproteobacteria > Rhizobiales > Beijerinckiaceae > Rhabdaerophilum. Next base: position 2,040 of record DAORNC010000093.1, read on the forward strand.
GCGACAAGATCGGCGCGCATCATCCCGCGCTTGCCGACGAAATCGCGCTTGCCCTTGCCGATAGCACAGCCGAGGCCGACATCGACCGGAGT
>DAORNC010000093.1:2167-5087 GCA_035440785.1 Rhabdaerophilum sp.
CCTTCTCGGCGCGCAGCACGTGCATCGCCTCGGTGCCATAGGCGCAGCCGCCGGCCCTTTCGACCGCATCGAGGAGAATCGGCCAAAGCCGCGCGCCCTCGCCCGCCGGCACATTGATCTCGTAACCAAGTTCGCCGGTGAAACTCATGCGGAAGACGCGCGCCGGAAGACCGGCAACCCGCGCCTCGCGCACCGACATGTGCGGGAAGGCCTCGTTCTCCATCGCGATGCCCTCGACGACCGGCACAAGAACGTCCCGCGCCTTCGGGCCCTGGATCGCGAAAGTGGCGAATTGCTCGGTGATCGAGGTTTGCCAGGCCCGGAGTTCCGGCCATTCGGCCTGAAGGTAATCTTCGAACATCGCGAAGACCCGGCCGGCGCCGCCGGTGGTCGTGGTGATATGGAACCGATCCTGCGCGAGCCGGGCGACGACGCCATCGTCGATTACATAGCCGGCCTCGTTGGTTAGCACCGCGTAACGGCAGCGACCGATACCGAGTTTCGAGAAGCTGTTGACATAGACCCGATCGAGAAATTCCGCCGCGTCGGGGCCGACCAGCTCAATCTTGCCCAAGGTCGAGGCATCGAAAAGACCGGCAGCCTCGCGCACGGCACGGCATTCGCGGTTGACGGCCGCGTGCATCGTCTCGCCAGTCTTGGGGAAGTGATGCACGCGCTTCCATTGCCCGACATCCTCGAAGACACCGCTCAACGCTTCCGCTCCCGCATGTGCCGAGGTCTTCCGCACGGGATCGAACAGGCCGGCTCGGTTCGGTCCGGCGAAAACGCCGAAGGTCACCGGTGTGTAGGGCTGGCGAAAGGTCGTCAGACCGACTTCCTGCACCGGTTTATCCAGCGCACTCGAGAGGATGCCGAGCGCATTCATGTTCGAAGTCTTGCCCTGATCGGTCGCCATGCCGGTCGTCGTGTAGCGCTTGACGTGTTCGACCGAGTGGAAGCCCTCGCGCGCGGCCAGGCGGATGTCGCGGACGGTGACGTCGTTCTGGAAATCAACGAAGGCTTTTGCGGCACCCTTCTCGTCCGGTGCGGGCAGTGCTCCGTTTAAAAAACCGCGCATCTCCGGGGGAAACTCACCCGAACAAAGCCCGATTGACCGTGTCCGCTGACCCGGCGCATCCGTGCCCGGCGCATAGGCACCGATCTCACTGTTCCAGACGAGTTTGCCGCGCGACTGCGAGAAAAGGTGGACACTCGGCACCCAGCCGCCGGACATCGCCACGAGATCGCAGGCGATGGAATCGGTCGGCTTGACGATGCCGCACGGTTCGACCTTGCCAAGCCGCACCGACCGCACGCGCCTGTGCCCTTCGGTGCCGGCGATGACGCTCGCAGTATGGACCGGTATGCCGGCCTCAAGCGCGCTGGCCGCAAGGGCGGGATCGGGCTTTTCGCGCAGGTCGACGATCGCTCCGATGTCCACCCCGGCGCGCTTGAGCGCCAACGCCGCGCCGTAGGCGCTGTTGCAGGCGGTCGCGACCACGGCGCGCTCGCCCGGCCGAATGCCGTAGCGGTTCGCATAGGTTTCGGCGGCGCCCGCGAGCATCACCCCCGGCCGGTCGTTGCCGGGAAACACCAGCGGGCGCTCGATCGCGCCGGTCGCCAGAACGATCTCGCTCGCCCGCACCTGCCAGAGCCGTTCGCGCGGAACGTCGGTGGAGGTTGCCGCGAGGTGGTCCGTCAGGCGTTGCGCCAGGGCCACCGCGCCTTGCGCATAAACACCGAAGGCCTGCGTCCGCGGCAGCGTATGCACATTAGGGCGGTTGGCGAGTGCATCGAGCATCCTCGTCACGTCCTCGTCCGGCGCGTTGAGTTGCCAGCCCCCCATCTCCGCCTGCTCATCACAGAGAATCACCCGGCAATCCGGGTTCGCCGAGGCATCGAGCGCGGCGTTGAGACCGGCTTCGCCCGCGCCGACCACCAGCACCTCGCAATGGGCATAGCGGCGCGAATAGCGGTCCGGGTCCGGAGCGGACGGCGCCCGGCCGAGACCGGCGGCGCGGCGGATCAACGGCTCGTAGAGCTTCGCCCAGGCCTTGTTAGAGCCGAGAAAGCCAGGCCCCATGAAGGTCTTGTAGTAAAAGCCGGAGGCCAGAACAGGAGCAGCCAGCGTGTTGATCGCGCCGACATCGAGGGCAAGCGAGGGCCAGCGGTTCTGGCTTTTCGCCGCCAGCCCCTCGTGGATCTCGATCTGGGTTGCCCGTAGATTGGGGGTAGTGCGGCCTTCATCCCGGATGACGGTTACAAGCGCATTCGGTTCCTCCGCCCCAGCGGCGAGAATGCCGCGCGGGCGGTGATACTTGAACGAGCGGCCGACGAGGTGCACGCCGTTCGCGAGCAAGGCCGAGGCGAGCGTATCCCCCTGAAGGCCCGTATAGAGCCGCCCGTCGAAGGTGAAGTTGATGCCGCGTGTACGGTCGATCCGACCACCGGCGTCGTTGCGGAACCGGCTCATGGCGAGGTCTCCGGCGTCGTCTCCGGGCGTGGTTCGCCGGATTTATAGGTCGTCAGGAAGGAATCCGATGCCGTGTCGCGGATCGCGTTGAAATATCGCCCGCAGCCGTGAATATGCAGCCAGCGCTCGGCGATACGCCCCTTCGGGTTGTCACGCAGATAGAGAAATTCGCCCCATTGCCCGTCAGTCGTCGCTTCCGGATCGTTTGGCCGCGAAATATGTGCGGCGCCGACGTTGCGGAACTCGATCTCGGCTCTTATGGAATGGCAATAAGGACATAAAATCATTAGCATGTATGTCGTCCTTAATGTGCCACCGCAGCTGCGGCGGCCTCGTCGATCAGCCGTCCGGTGGTGAAGCGCTCCAACGAGAATGGCGCGGCGATCGGGTGAGGCTCGCCGTTCGCGATGGTCGCCGCGAACACATGCCCCGAGCCAGGCGTCGCCT
>DAORNC010000093.1:5116-11707 GCA_035440785.1 Rhabdaerophilum sp.
ATTGACGTATAGCTCCGCGACCGGCGTCTTGCCGATGATCGGCGAGCGGTCGGGCGTGACGTCGACGATGCCGCCCCAGTTCCGCAGCATCCGCAAGCGCCGGGTCACCGGGAACAGCTCACAGATCGCCTCGATCGTTGCTTGCGCTATTTGAAGGCCACCGGTCTGGGAATAAGAGACATACTGATCCGTGCCCGCGCCGATGACGAGTTCGCCCTTATCTGATTGCGACATATAGGCATGGATCGCGTTCGACATCGCGACGCAGGGCATGATCGGTTTGATCGGCTCCGAAACGAGCGCCTGAAGCGGATAACTCTCCAGCGGCATTCGCACGCTGGCCATGCCCATCACCACCGAGGTGTGTCCTGCAGCGACGACGCCGATCTTGCCCGCGCCGATGAAGCCGCGAGTCGTCTCGACGCCGGTCACTTTACCGGCGGCATTGCGGGCGATGCCTTTCACCTCGCAGTTCTGGATGATATCGACGCCGAGCCGATCCGCCCCGCGCGCATAGCCCCAGGCGACGGCATCATGCCGCGCAGTGCCCCCGCGACGCTGCAGCGCGCCACCGGCGATCGGATAGCGGATATCCTGCGACGGGTTGAGGATCGGGCAGAAGTCCAACACTTCTTCGCGGCTCAGCCATTCGTTGTCTATTCCGGCGAGGCGATTGGCATGGACGTGGCGCTTGCCGACCTGCACGTCATGGATCGAATGGGCGAGCATCAGGACGCCACGCGGAGAATACATGACGTTGTAGTTGAGATCGTCCGAGAGCGTTTCCCACAGCTTCATCGAGTGCTCGTAAAGCCGCTCGCTCTCCTCCCAGAGGTAATTGGAACGCACCACTGTGGTGTTGCGCCCGGTGTTGCCGCCACCGAGCCATCCTTTCTCCAGCACCGCGACATTGCGGATGCCGTGTTCCTTCGCAAGGTAGTAGGCTGTCGCCAACCCATGCCCGCCGGCGCCGACGATAACCACGTCATAGGCCGCTTTCGGCGCCGGATCGCGCCATTGCCGGGGCCAACCTCGGTTGCCGGTCAGGCCCTCTTTGAGCAGGGAGGTGAGCGAGAACTTCAAAGCCGGCTCCAATCCGGATTGATCGAGTTAAAATTATGCAATATAATGCATTAATGGCATCATATCGCATAATGCTTGCAGCAATGCCGCTTCAGCTTACTATCCATCCGCAAATCGCGACAGGGCCGAGAATGACTGAGTCGACCAGCACGAGACAATGGCAGCCGAAGGGACGCCCCCTTGATGACGAGGCTGTTGTCGAACTGCGTTCCGCCCTCGGAACGATTCCGCGCCGCCGTGACCTTCTCATCGAGATGCTGCACCGGATGCAGGATCGTTTCGGCTGTCTCCATGCCCGCCATATCCGTGCGCTGGCGGAGGAGATGCGCCTGTCCGAGGTGGAGGTTTTCGAGGTTGCGAGCTTCTACCACCACTTCGACCTGGTGAAGGAAGGTGAAGCCCCGCCTCCCCCGGTCACGATCCGGATCTGCGACAGCGTTTCGTGCATGATGGCCGGCGCGGAAAGCCTGATCGCGGCGGTTCGTCATGGAGTCGATCCCGGAAAGGTCCGGGTGGTTCGTGCGCCCTGCATGGGGCATTGCGCCGACGCTCCGGCGGCGATGGTCGGCCGCAAGCCGGTCGGCCATGCGAGCGCCACAGGGCTATTGGCGCTGGCAGCCACGGGGGATGTGACGCCCGATCCCGTTCGCCACATCGGTCTCGATGAATACCGCAGGGCGGGCGGCTATCGCCTCCTGGAAGCGCTGCGCGAACGGCAGACCGAGCCGGCAGCGATGATCTCGCGCCTCTCGGACGCAGGGTTACGCGGCCTTGGCGGCGCGGGATTCCCGGCGGGGAGAAAATGGGAATTCGTACGCGGCTATCCCGGCCCGCGCCTTGTGACCATCAACGGCGACGAGGGCGAGCCCGGCACCTTCAAGGATCGCGTCCTGCTCGAAACCGATCCGCATCGCGTGCTCGAGGGCGCGCTCATCGCGGCCTATGCGGTCGGAGCGGAGCGCATCTATTTCTACATGAGGGACGAGTATCCGACCGTGCTCGACATCCTTGCGCGCGAAATCGCGGCGCTTGATGCGACGGGGCTGACCGAGGGCTGCCCGATCGAGCTTCGGCGCGGCGCGGGCGCCTATATCTGCGGCGAGGAAAGCGCGATGCTGGAGAGCATCGAGGGTAAACGCGGGCTGCCGCGTCATCGCCCGCCCTATATTGCCGAGGTCGGGCTTTTCGGACGTCCAACACTGAACCACAATGTTGAGACGCTCTATTGGCTGCGTGATATTCTCGAAAAGGGTCCGGCGTGGTTCGCAGATCAAGGCGCGAACGGCGCCAAGGGGCTTCGCTCTTTCTCGGTTTCGGGCCGGGTGCGCGAGCCGGGTGTCAAGCTGGCGCCGGCGGGGATCACCGCGCGCACGCTGATCGAGGAATTCTGCGGCGGCATGGCCGAGGGGCACCAGTTCGCGGGCTATCTGCCGGGTGGCGCCTCGGGCGGTATGCTGCCGGCGAGCATGGCCGATATCCCGCTCGATTTCGGCACGCTGGAACAACACGGCTGCTTCGTCGGCAGCCATGCGGTGGTGGTGTTCTCGGATCAGGATGACCCCAAGGCGATCGCCCGGAATCTGCTCTCATTCTTTGAGCACGAGAGCTGCGGCCAGTGCACGCCCTGCCGGCTCGGCACCGAGAAGATGGGGGCGCTGCTCGACGCCGGGAAACTCGATACGGTTCTCGTCGCCGATCTGGAGCATGTGATGCGGCAAGGCTCGATCTGCGGCCTCGGACAAGCCGCGCCAAACCCGGTCGCCTGTCTGGTGAAATACTTCCCGGAGGCACTCGCATGAGTGACACCATCCGCTTCACGCTTGATGGCCGCCTCGTCGAGGCCGCGCCGGGCGAGACGATCTGGCAGGTGGCGAAACGCGAAGGCACCACGATCCCGCATCTGTGCCATCTCGATGCGCCCGGCTATCGCCCGGATGGCAATTGCCGCGCCTGCCTCATCGAGATCGAGGGCGAGCGCACGCTGGCCGCCTCCTGCATCCGCGCGCCCAAGGCGGGGATGGTGGTCAATACGACTGGCGAACGCACGGAAAAGGCGCGTGCCACGGTGTTCGAACTCCTGCAGACTGATATGCCTGCCCGCGAGGCCGCGCCTGACCCGGCGGCAAGCTTCTGGCAGTGGTCCGAGCGCTTGGGTGTGGGCGGCAGCCGTCTCCCGAAACGCCACGGCACCGGTTCGCCCGGCGATGCGGGATTGGTTTCTCATATTGACGGAAAATCTTCACGCGAACCGGGGACCACTTCGCTTGATTTTCCTTTGCTCCATGACGCCTCCCACGCCGCGATCGCGGTGAACCTCGCGGCGTGCATCGCCTGCGGTCTCTGCGAGCGCGCCTGCCGGGAAGTGCAGGTCAACGATGTGATCGGCATGGGGTTCCGTGGCCACGGAACCCGCCCGGTGTTCGACCAGAACGACACAATGGGTACCTCGACCTGCGTCGGTTGTGGCGAATGCGTGCAGGCCTGCCCCACCGGCGCGCTGTTCGAGAAATCGCTGATGGACGCGAGCGCTACGCGTGGCGTCATTGCCCCCGATCGTGAGGTCGACAGCCTCTGCCCCTATTGCGGCGTCGGCTGCCTCACCAGGGTTGCGGTGAAGGATGATGTCATCGTCCGGGTCGACGGGCGCGACGGGCCGGCGAACGAGAACCGGCTCTGCATCAAGGGTCGTTTCGGTCATGATTATATCCGCCATCCGCACCGGCTCACGAAGCCGCTGGTGCGCCTCGAAAGCGCGCCGAAACGCGACGACCTTGCCGTTGATCCCGCCAATCCGTGGGACGTATTCCGAGAGGCGACATGGGAGGAAGCCCTCGCCCGCGCGGCCTCCGGATTCCGCGCGCTGCTCGCGACCCACGGTGGCACGGCGTTCGCCGGCTTCGGCTCCGCCAAATGCTCGAATGAAGAGGCCTATCTGTTCCAGAAACTGGTGCGGCAGGGGTTCGGTACCAACAATGTCGATCATTGTACCCGGCTGTGCCACGCCTCCTCGGTAGCGGCGCTGATGGAAGGCGTTGGCTCCGGCGCGGTCTCGGCGCCGTTCATGGCTGTCGAAGATGCGGACTGCATCATCGTCATCGGCGCACGGCCGACCGAGAACCACCCCGTCGCCGCGACCTATTTCAAGCAGGCGGCGAAAGCGGGCAAAACGCTGATCCTGATGGACCCGCGCGGCTCCGGTCTCGTGCAGCACGCGACGCATCACCTCCGGTTCACGCCGGGGCGTGACGTGGCGCTGCTCAATGCGATGCTCAACGTCATCATCGCCGAGGGGCTGACGAACGCGGACTATATCGCGCGGAATGTTGATGGCTTTGACGCCCTCAAGGCCCGCGTTGCGGACTTCACTCCAGAGGCGATGGCTCCGGTCTGTGGCATCGCGCCGGATGTGATCCGCGAAGTCGCGAGGCGTTATGCCACGGCCAAGGCCTCGATCATCTTCTGGGGCATGGGCGTTTCGCAGCACGTCCACGGCACAGACAACGCCCGCTGTCTGATCGCGTTGGCGCTCGTCACCGGGCAGGTCGGGCGGCCCGGAACCGGGCTTCATCCGTTGCGCGGCCAGAACAACGTGCAGGGCGCTTCGGATGCCGGGCTGATCCCGATGGTCTTCCCCGATTACCGTTCGGTCGAAGATGCCGAAATTCGCGCCGGCTTCGAGGACGAATGGGGTCGCGCGCTCGACCAGCAGCGAGGCCTCACAGTCGTCGAGGTGATGGATGCAATCCATGCGGGCACGATACGCTCGATGCTCATCATGGGCGAGAACCCGGCGATGTCGGACCCCGACCAGATCCACGCCCGGCAGGCGCTCGCCAAACTCGAGCACCTCGTCGTGCAGGATATTTTCCTCACCGAAACCGCATGGCACGCCGATGTGGTGCTGCCTGCCTCTGCACACGCCGAGAAGCTAGGCACCTTCACCAACACCAACCGGCAGGTGCAGATCGGGTGGCCCGTGGTGCCGATGCCGGGTGACGCGCGCTTTGATATCGACATTCTCGTCTCGCTCGCGCGGCGACTTGGGCTCGACTGGAGCTATGGCCAAAGCCTGCAACCCGATGGCGTGGTCGCGGGAACCGATGTCGGCAAGGTCTATGAGGAGATGCGTTCGCATATGCCTTCGCTCAAAGGGCTGCCGTGGGATCGCGTCGTGCGGGAGGGCTCCGTCACTTATCCGGCCCCCGCCGAGGATGCGCCGGGGCACGCCATCCTGTTCGACGCCGGGTTTCCCACAACCACTGGCCGCGCGAAGATCGTGCCGACCGACCTCCTGCCGCCCGACGAGATGCCTGACGCCGAGTTTCCGCTGGTGCTCACCACCGGGCGGCTACTGGAGCACTGGCACACTGGCGCCATGACCCGTCGGGCTGGTGTGCTTGATACCATCGAGCCCGAAGGCATTGTCGCGATGCACCCGCGCGAGATCCGTGCCCGGGGCCTCTCAGCAGGCAAGAAGGTGACGGTCGAGACCCGGCGCGGCGCGATCACCGCACGGCTGCGGGCGGACCGTGAGGTCTCCGAGGGAATGATCTTCGTGCCCTTCGCCTTCAACGAGGCGGCGGCGAACGTGCTCACCAACCCCAAGCTAGACCCTTACGGGAAGATTCCCGAATTCAAGTACTGCGCGGCGCGCGTGTCGTAACGCGCGGTTTCTTTTCCGCTCGCGGCCAGCGCGCTGTGCGCGCGGCCTCCGCGAGGGCGGCCTGATCGGCCGGCGGGCGGTCGCCCTTGCGAAAGCGATGCGTTCGGGGAGATGGCTGGAGGGAGGGGGCTTGGTCGTCGAGCTATGCTCAACGTCATGCCCGACCTTGGGCCGGGTATCCACGACTGCTCTCATTGAAGAAAAGCCATGGATGGTCGGGCTGAACCCGACCATGACGGCGTCATATCTGGGACGGCTTGGGAACGCAGGGCTATTCCCCCCGCGCCCAGCCTTCCTTGGTCTCGACCACGAAATCAGCGTAGCGCCCGGCACTGATCGCGGCACGGGCTTCACGCATCAGGCGCTGGTAATAGCCGATGTTGTTCCACGAGAGCAGCATCTGGCCGAGCATCTCGTCTGATTTGACGAGGTGATGGAGGTAGGCGCGCGAATAGTCTCGCGTTGCCGGGCAATCCGAGGTCTCGTCGAGCGGGCGGGTGTCTTCGGCGAAGCGCGCGTTCTTGAGGTTGAACTTGCCGTGGCGCGTATAGGCGGTGCCATGCCGCCCGGCGCGGGTCGGCATCACGCAATCGAACATGTCGATACCGTGCGCAATGCTTTCGATCAGGTCATCCGGCGTGCCGACGCCCATCAGGTAGCGCGGTTTGTCCGCCGGCAGGCGGGGCGCGCAGTGGGCGAGCAGGCGCGCCATTTCGGGCTTGGGTTCGCCGACCGAGAGGCCGCCGATGGCATAGCCGTCGAAGCTGAGGTCGATCAGCGCGGCGAGCGATTCGTCACGCAGGTCTTCGTACATGCCGCCCTGGACGATCCCGAACAAGGCGTTG
>DAORNC010000094.1:0-260 GCA_035440785.1 Rhabdaerophilum sp.
CCAAGTGGGCCGGGAACAGCTCAATGACATCACCGCGCACGCGGAAAGTGCCGCGCGCGAAATCCGCGTTGGTGCGGCGATATTGCAGCGCCACAAGATCAGCGATCAGCTGGCGCTGTTCGATACGCTCCCCTACTTCGACGCTGAAGCTCATCGCCGTGTAGGTCTCGACCGAACCGATACCGTAGATGCAGGAGACGGAGGCGACGATGATCACGTCGTCGCGTTCGAGCAGGGCCCGCGTCGCGGCATGGCGCATG
>DAORNC010000094.1:469-714 GCA_035440785.1 Rhabdaerophilum sp.
CGGAGCCGGTGACGCCGAGCAGCACCTGGTCGCGCTCGTGCTCCTGAACGCCCTCGACCAGTTCGGCGATCGCCTGTGGCTGGTCACCCTTCGGCTCGAACGGCGCCTTCATCACGAATCGGATGCCGCCTTCGGACTTCGCCGGGCGTTCCGGCCGGTGGGGCACCCAAAGCTTCTGGTCCTTGAAGAGGGGATTGCCTTCGGCGAGCAGCGATTTCAGGGCGTCGGCCGTCGCCTGCACGCCT
>DAORNC010000094.1:728-6635 GCA_035440785.1 Rhabdaerophilum sp.
TGGAGGAAATCGTGTCTTCTTCGGAAAGCCCGTCGAGCCCGCCGCCCATCTTCATGTCGTCGGGGAAGGGCACGACATTGCCCTGCATCACGCGGCGCGGCTTCGCACCGGCGATGTCGGCATAGTTGACCGGCTCGCTTTCGGCCGACCGGCGCCGCGAAGGCTGCGTCGACTCCGGAAGACCGAGCGCTTTCGCCAGCGCAGGATCGACCGCGGCAGCACCGGCACTATATCCGGCCTGTGGGGCCTCGGCCATGCCGCGCCTTGGTCCGCGCGCGCCGGCTGCCCGGTTGAGGCCGGGGTTGAGCAGCTCGGCGAGATGTGCGTCGAGCGGCCGTGAAGCCTTGCCGGTGGGAACCGCACGGCTGCGGGCAGAAGAGGAGGGCGGGGTTGTCGGGGGCTTAGCCATTTCCGGAACATGGCGCGCGATGTCCCTTTGCACAAGACGGGGGCGTGCGCTCCTGACATATCCTGACAACCTTTAGTCATCTCTCTCCGGACCGTCACCGCTTGGTCATGTTCTGTCCATCTTTCGCCACGTATCCTGCGGGATGTCAGAAGCTTCACCTTCATTGGGATGGCAGGCATGGCCGGTGGCGACGAACTATATCGTCTGGGTATCCAGCGCTTCGCCTTGGGTGGACGGCAGGAGACACGGGCAACATTCGGAAACCGCCTGCGTGATGCGCTCGTGGCCGAGGTCGATCCGAAAGCGGCGTTGCTGGGTGATTCGAGATTGCCCGATACGGCACGTGCCATCCAGATCGTGACGGAAATCCAGGAGCGTCAGCGCGAGGCCCGAGCGAAGAAGCGCCAGCTCGTGCAGACCGAAAGCAAGGCGCTGCCATCCGCCGGCAACATGCAGAACAACGACATGCTGGCCGCGCCGGGGAATATGACCGTGGGCAAAGCCGACACCCCACAGGCCCGCCCGCCGGAGGATCCGGATGCGATTCGCGCCCGAGACCTTCTGCTCGATGATGTCGAGGCGCGGCTCAAGAAGGCGGTTTCGACCGACCTTGGCTTCGCCGAACGTTGGGTCGCGTTCTGGTCGAACCATTTCTGTGTCGCTTTGCGGCGTGGCCAGATCATGCAGGGGCTTACCGGCGCCTACGAGCGCGTAGTCATCCGGGCCCATGCGTTCGGGCGGTTCGGCGACATGCTGGTCGCGGTTGAGACACATCCGGCGATGCTGCATTACCTTGACCAGCGCCAGTCGGTTGGTCCGAACTCGCCGGCCGGTAAACGACGCACGAAGGGCCTTAACGAGAACCTCGCGCGCGAGATCCTCGAACTGCATACCCTGGGTGTCGGCGGCGGTTACAGCCAACAGGACGTGACGAATTTCGCCAAGGCGCTCACCGGCTGGTCGATTTCGAATTTCGAGGAGATGATCGACGGCTACGGCGGCTTCTTCTTTGCGCCCAATCGTCACGAGCCGGGTCCGCAGGTCGTGCTCGGCAAGAGCTATCCAGATACGGGCAAGGGGCAGGGGCTGTCGATCCTCGCCGATCTCGCGCAGCATCCAGCGACAGCGCGGTTCGTCGCGGGCAAGGTGGCGCGACATTTCGTGTCGGATACGCCGGCAGCATCGTTGGTCGCGCGGCTCGAACAGGATTTCCGAAGGAGTGGCGGCGATCTCGCTTCGCTTGCTCGCAGCTTGCTGACTGCGCCGGAAAGCTGGCAGGGGCCGACGACCAAGCTCCGGACGCCTTACGAATTCGTCGTCGCGAGCCTCCGCGCGACCGATACGCCGGTGGACCGCGTGCCGCGCTTCCTCAATGCACTCAATCTCATGGGCCAGCCGTTGTGGAACCCGGAAGGTCCGAACGGCCACGCCGACGGCTTTGCCATCGTCGCATCGCCGAAAGCGATCAAGACGCGGCTCGAATTCGCGCTTCAGCTCGCGAGGCCAGCCGCAGGCAAGATCGATCCGCGCGAGCGCGCGGAGGCGCTTTACGGCTCTGCGCTCTCCGGCGAGACGCGGACTGCGATTGCCCGCGCCGAGACACGACCGCAGGGGCTCGCGCTTCTGTTAATGTCGCCCGAATTCCAGCGCCGGTAACGAGGAAACGCCATGACAATCCTCCCCGCCGATACATGTTGCGAAACGCTGCCGATCTCCCGTCGCGGGTTGCTCGGCGCCGGGCTCTCCTTCTTCGCCTGGGCGCATATGCCGAGGATCGCCTCGGCGGCCGGCACCCGCGATCCGCGTTTCCTGACGATCATCCTGCGTGGCGCGCTCGATGGCCTTTCGGCGCTGGCGCCGGTCGGCGATCCGGATTACGCCGCTCTTCGCGAAGGCATGGTGCTGGCACGCTCGGGCGAGAATGCCGGGCTGATGCTCGACGATTTCTTCGCGCTGCATCCGGCGATGCCGAATTTCGCGCGGCTCTACGCGGCGAAGCAGGCGCTGGTCGTTCACGCCGTTGCCTCTCCCTATCGCGAGCGCTCGCATTTCGACGGGCAGGATGTGCTCGAATCCGGCTTGGCCGGAGTCGGCAAGATCGACAGCGGCTGGTTGAACCGGGCAATCCAGGCCATGCCGAAGGGCGAAAGGGTGGCGACGCATGGCGCGCTCGGAGTGGGGGCCATCACGCCGCTGGTGCTGCGGGGTGACGCACCGGTGATGGGCTGGGCGCCGCAACGGCTCGCCGAATCCAACGATGATCTCGCCCGCCGGGTGATGGACCTCTACAACCACACCGATCCGGTCCTGGCGAAGGCGTTGCAATCCGGGCTGACAGCCGACGTGCTGGCGCGCGGTAGTGAGCCGGACAATCGCGGTGGCGGCAATCCGGCGATGATGGCACGCGCGGCCTCCGGCGCGGCGCGGTTGATGATGAAGGAGGAGGGACCGCGCATCGCGGTGCTCTCGTTCGACGGCTGGGATACGCATGCCAATCAGGGCGGCGTCAAGGGACGGCTCGCGGACCTGCTCGGTGGTCTCGATGGTGCCTTCGCGACCTTCGAGCGCGAATTCGGCGCAAGCTGGAAAGATACGACGATCCTCGTCGTTACCGAGTTCGGACGGACGGCGAAAGTCAACGGCACGGAAGGCTCGGATCACGGCACGGCGACCGTGGCGATGCTCGCAGGCGGCGCGGTGCGCGGCGGGCGGATCGTCGCGGACTGGCCCGGCCTCAAGACGGCGCAGCTTCACGAAGGCCGCGATCTCCGTCCGACAACAGATCTCCGGGCGATCACGAAAGGTATCCTCGCTGATCAGTTCGGGCTGTCCGCGGCCGTGCTGGCCGAGCGCGTCTTCCCGAATTCAACCGCGCTCAAACCGATGGCAGGCCTGATCGCCTGAGACGGACCTTGCAACTTTGCGCGGAAGCGGGCAGGGACGGCATCCCGCCCCGAATTCCCTTGCGAGCGCTTCGCCCGTGACCTTTCACCCCAGCCCTTTCGCCATCGAGCTAATCGGTTCGGCGGCCGCCGTCATCACCACCCTGTGCTGGGTGCCGCAGGCGCTCAAGGTCATCCGCACGCGCGAGACGCGCTCGCTCTCGCTGGTGATGTATCTGATGCTGGCGATCGGCGTGACGCTCTGGCTCGCCTATGGCGTTCTGATTGCCTCCTGGCCGCTTATCGTGGCCAACAGCGTCACCATTTTTCTGGTGGCGATCATTCTCGGAATGAAGCTCAGATACGGCTGATCAACGACCGGGTGTGAGCCTCAGGAGGCTGCCCGCCGTTTCGTCCGTCAGCAGGTAGATGTAACCGTCCGGTCCCTCAACCACGTCGCGGATACGCTCGCCCCGGTCTTCGAGATAGCGGGTTTCGCCCGTCACCTTGCCGTCGCGGATTTCGAGCCGCACGATCAGTGAACCGGCCAGCGCACCGACGATCAGGCTACCGCGCCATGCCAGGAATTTGTCGCCGCGGTAGAAGGTCGCGCCGGAGGGGGCAATCGAGGGGTCCCAATAGTAGAGCGGCTGCTCCATCCCTTCCTTGTGGGTGCCTATGCCGATTTTCGCGCCGGAATAATCGATGCCGTAAGTGATTACCGGCCAGCCGTAATTCTTGCCGCCCTCGGGCCGGTTGATCTCATCGCCGCCTTTTGCGCCATGCTCAGCTGTGAACAGCGCGCCGGTTTCTAGGTGAAGGGTCGCGCCCTGAATGTTGCGGTGCCCGTAGGACCAGATTTCGGGGCGCGCGCCCGGCGTTTCAACAAAGGGGTTGTCGGCAGGTACGGAGCCGTTGGGCCGGATGCGAACGATCTTGCCGATGTGATTGGCGAGGTTCTGTGCCTGGTCTCGTTGCGAATAGCGATCGCCGAGGGTGACGAACAGGTTGCCGGTGTTGTCGAACACCAGTCGGCAACCGAAATGATGGTTGGAATTCACGGCCGGCATCTGGCGGAAGATCACCTGCCCGTTGTCGAGCCGCGCCCCGTCGCCCGAGAGCGTGGCTGCGAACACAGACGTACCGTTGCCTCCATCCCGCGGCTCGGAGAAACATAGGTAAAGCCGACGATTGGCGCGGAAGTCCGGATCGAGCGCGATGCCGAGAAGCCCGCCCTGGCCCCGGACATGGATCGGCGGCAAGCCGGCAACAGGGCCGGAAAGCGTGCCGGTGCGCAAGTTGGCGATGCGCAGCCGGCCCGCGCGCTCGGTGATGAGCGCGCGTCCGTCCGGAAGGAAGGCAAGGCCCCAGGGGTTCTGCAACCCCTTGACGACAACCTCCACCCTGGGTTCGTCCGGAGCGGCGGCAACGGCCGACGCTCCGAGCGTGGCAAGAGCGATGGCCAGCAAACCGATCCTGCGAACCATGTCCTGCCGCTCCTGCTTGTTGTGCGAACCTTTCCGCGCGTGAGCGCGCGATCAGGCCGGCTCGATACCGGCTGCCTTGATGATCTCGGCCCAGGTGTCGATCTCCTGCTTGAGATAGGGCGCGAAATCCTTCGGTCCACGCGGCTGGAGCGCAAAGCCGAGGGCCGTGATCTTGTCGGCGACCGGCTTGGCTTTGAGCGCGGCAATGATTTCGTTCGAAAGCCGCTCGACGATCGGCGCCGGAGTCCTGGCCGGCGCGAAGAAAGCCGCCCAGGATTCGGCATCGGCGTTCGCGACGCCCTGCTCGCGGAAGGTCGGAACATCCTTCATCTGCTCGACGCGCCCGGCGCTGGCGACGCCGATGGCACGCATCAGGCCGCCCTCGACCTGCTTCAGCACGCTCGGCAGGGTCGAGAGCGAGACGTCGATACGTCCCCCGATAATGTCCTGAACGAGTGGCGCGGCGCCCTTGTAGGGGAGGTGCGCCATTTGCATCCCGGTGCGCTTCATCAGGAGTTCCATCGAGAGATGCGAGCCAGAACCGTTGCCGGTCGAACCATAGTTGAGCTTGCCCGGCTCCTTCTTGGCCAGCGCGATCAGTTCCTGAAGATTCTTGGCCGGCAGGTCTTTCTTGACGACCAGCGCATGCGGAAAGGCGCCGACCCCGGCGAGCGGTGCGAAGTCCTTGATCGCGTCATAGCCCGGCGTCTTCATCAGGAACATGTTGTTCCCGTGCGTCTGGTTGTTGCCGAACACGATAGTGTGGCCATCGGGATCGGCGGTCGCGACCGCGCGGGTGCCGATCGAACCGGAGGCACCGGCCTTGTTCTCGACCAGAACCTTCTGCTTGAGGCTCTCCTCGAAGTGCTGGCCGACGATGCGAGCGATCGCATCCGGGCCGCCGGCGGGATAGGGAACGACGATCGTCACGGCCTTCGAGGGAAAACCACCCTGGGCGCGCAGCACGGAGGGCGCGGCAACAAAACCAGCGGTGAGCCCCAGGAACTGGCGGCGGTGAAAGCGCGCGAAACGATCAGACATGAATTCCTCCATCAATGTCAAAAAATCCTGCTTTCCCTGACAGATCCCTCGGGGCCAGTGGAAATAAGGACGTCTTTTTGCCTCGATC
>DAORNC010000094.1:6737-11508 GCA_035440785.1 Rhabdaerophilum sp.
GATCCCTCGCGGCGCGCCTTCCATCTCATGAGGAGTGAACTCAACATGGCCTTCCTTGCTGACGCCCTGTCCCGCATCAAGCCCTCCGCGACCATCGCGGTGACGCAGATGGCGCGCGACCTGAAAGCGAAAGGCAAGGACGTGATCTCGCTCTCGGTGGGCGAACCGGATTTCGATACCCCGCAGAACATCAAGGACGCGGCTATCGCGGCTATCCAGCGCGGCGAGACGAAGTATACGCCGGTGGCCGGTATCGTGCCGCTGCGCGAGGCGATCGCCGCCAAGTTCAAGCGCGAGAACGGGCTCGACTACAAGGCGAGCCAGACCATCGTCGGCACCGGCGGCAAGCAGATCCTGTTCAACGCCTTCATGGCGACGATCAATCCCGGCGACGAGGTGGTGATTCCCGCGCCGTATTGGGTCTCCTATCCGGAGATGATCGCGCTGTGTGGCGGCACGCCGGTCTACGTGAACACGAAAATGGAGAACAACTTCAAGCTCACGGCGGAAGACCTAGATCGCGCGATCACGCCGAAGACGAAGTGGTTCATGTTCAATTCGCCGTCCAACCCCTCGGGTGCGGCCTATTCGCGCGCGGAACTCAAGGCGCTGACGGATGTGTTGATGAAGCACCCGCACGTCTGGGTTCTGACCGACGACATGTATGAGCATCTCGTGTTCGGCGACTTCGTCTACACGACGCCGGCACAGGTCGAACCGGGCCTGATGGATCGCACGCTTACCATGAACGGCGTCTCGAAAGCCTACGCGATGACCGGCTGGCGTATCGGTTATGCCGCCGGGCCTGACAAGCTCATCAAGGCGATGGACCTCATTCAGGGCCAGCAGACCTCAGGCGCCTGCTCGATCGCGCAATGGGCGGCGGTCGAGGCGCTGAACGGACCGCAGGATTTCATCCCGAAATCGCGCAAGGTCTTCGAAGAGCGTCGCGATCTCGTCGTGTCGATGCTCAATCAGGCGACCGGTCTCAGGTGCCCGAAACCGGAGGGTGCATTCTATGTCTATCCGTCATGCGCGGCGCTGATCGGCAAGAAGGCCCCCTCGGGCAAGGTGCTCGAAACCGATGAGGATTTCGTGATGGAACTGCTCGCCACCGAAGGCGTGGCTACCGTTCACGGCTCCTCCTTTGGTCTGGGGCCGAATTTCCGCGTTTCCTACGCGACCTCGACCGATAAACTCGAGGAAGCCTGCCGTCGCATCCAGCGCTTCTGCGCTGCGATTTCGTGAGGCGACGCGCGGCGTGACGAAACCGGGTTTCGGCATGCACGCGCGCCGTGTTCTCCATCGTGCTGGACTGGCATTGCTACTGGTGACGGCCGGGTTCAATCCGGCCTTCCCACAGGATAATCCGATGACGTCGCAACCGGTCGATGACGAGCCGGAGGTTGCGGCTCCTGCCGAGCCGGCGCCTCCCGGTGGCAATGTGCCGGCCGTGACGCCGGAGACCCCGGGTGGACAGCGCGTCGCCGCCTTTCCGGCCTATCCCGCACCATTGCCGCCCGTCCGCCCCTTTGCAATCGAGCGTGCGCCTGGCGTGAACACACCGCGGGCGACGCCGGTCGCTCCGCCACCAGCCGTGTCTGTGGCGCCGCCGCCTGCGGCTCCGCCGGTTTCCGTTCCGGCGCCAAACGAAAGCGTTCCCCTCGCACCCTCGACACCACCGGATTCGCCGGCGGTCGTTGCCAGTCTACCGACGACGACTCAACCCGCGACCACCGAGGAAATCGAAGCCGAGGAAGAAAAAACGCCTGAACCGATGCTCGTCGAGAAGCAGACGGATGCGGTTGATATCGCTTGCCTGCGTCCGGAATTGCTGCGGCTCGTCCGTATCGCCGGCGAGCATTTCAAAGGCACGCCGGTGATTACCTCGGGGCAGCGCAATCGTGGCCGGCTCGGATCCTATCACCGCAAGTGCATGGCGGCCGATTTCTTCGTGCCGGGAATCGAGCGCGCACGGCTCGCGAAATTTCTCCGCTCGCTGCCCGAGGCTGGTGGCGTCGGTACCTATTGCCACACCAAATCCGTGCATATCGATATCGGTGAACCGCGTAACTGGTGGCAGTGCGGCTTCAGGTTCCGCTTCGCCCAGCGTTGACGGGAATTCGGGTGGCGCGGTGCGGGCAGGCATGCCAGTCTCGCCGGAACAGATATTTTTCGAGTCGCGCCATGTCTATCAAAGAAGAAACGCCGCCCGCGGCGCCAGTTGGCGCGCGTGCGATGACGGGTGCCGAGTGGGGCATGCTGGGCCTACTCTCGCTGTTTTGGGGTGGCTCTTTCCTGTTCAACGGAATCGCTGTGCGCGAGGTGCCGGTTTTCACCATCGTTGCGTTCCGCGTGCTGCTGGGCGCGGCGGCATTGCATGTGATGCTGCGGGTTGCCGGAATCCCGTTGCCGCTCGATGGCAGATCGCTTACGGCCTATCTCGGCATGGCGATCCTCAACGGGTCGCTGCCGTTCTGCCTGATCGTCTTCGGTCAGACCAGGATCGCCAGCGGGCTTGCTTCCATTCTCAATGCGACGACGCCGATCTTCACGATGCTGCTCGCGCATTTCGCGCTCTCCGGCGAGCAGCTTGACCTTCGCCGGACCACCGGGGTCCTGCTGGGTTTTGCAGGCGTCGTCGTGCTCTTTTCAGGACGATCGGCTTCGGGCGGGGAGTGGCTGGGGCTTCTCGCCTGCATCGGCGGGGCGATCTCCTATTCCTTCGCGAATATTTTCGGCCGTCTCTTCATTCAGGGGCGCGCCCACCCGACGGCACTGGCGACGGGCCAGTTGACCTTCGCGGCGCTTATCATGGTGCCAATCGCGCTGGCCACCGACCGGCCGTTCTCTCTTCCGGTGCCGAGTGGCAGCGCCGTTCTTGCGCTCGTGCTCCTGGCGCTGGTTTCGACCGCTGCGGCCTACACGCTGTTCTTCCGTATTCTCACACGGGCAGGGGCAACCAACGCCTCACTCGTCACGCTGCTCATTCCGTGTTCCGGCATCCTTCTTGGGGTGATCTTTCTCGGCGAAGCGCTCGCGTGGCAGGAAATTCTCGGCTTCCTCGTCATTGCGGCGGGATTGCTGGTGATTGACGGGCGGATCGTCGGATTTTTCCGCGCGCGTCCCAAAGCCTGAACCACATCCCCGACCCAGCGGTCCATGCAAAAACATCCTTGCCAGATGCACTGGACATTCTACCTTCAAATGGTATGAACTTTAGTTCATATATAAACAGTTGGCGCGCAAGACGCCAAATGGATCGCCGCGCGGACAAGCGCGGGAAGGGGAGGAAAGGCATATGCCGCACCGGATCATGGCGTCGCGCCCGTGGCTCAAGCACTATCCGAATTCGGTTCCGTCCGAGATCGACGTCGCTCGGTTGCCGACCTTGGCCGAACTCATCTCCCAGAGTGTTCAGCAGTATGCCGACAGGGCGGCCTTCAGCAGCTTTGGCAAGTCCCTGACCTACCGGGAGATTGGTGCGGCGGCGACAGCGGTGGCCGCGTGGCTTCAGGCGCAGGGTTTCAAGAAGGGCGATCGCATCGCCATCATGATGCCGAACGTGATGGCCTATCCCGCCGTGATGTTCGGCTGCCTGATCGGCGGGTTCACGGTAGTGAACGTCAATCCGCTCTATACGGTGCGTGAACTCATGCACCAGCTCAACGATTCCGGCGCGGAGGCCATCTTCGTTCTGGAGAACTTCGCCCATGTCGTCGAGGAGGCTTTGCCGCATACCTCGGTCAAGAAGGTCGTGCTGACCTCGGCGGGCGACATGCTCGGTCTGAAGGGCAAGATCGTCAACATTGTCGCCCGTTACGTGAAGAAAGTGGTCCCGGCTTATTCCCTGCCGCAGGCGGTCAAGTTCGCGTCAGTGTTGGCGGTGGGCGGGAATGCCGGCATGCGCCCGGTCGAGATCACGCTCGAGGATGTCGCCTTCCTTCAGTATACCGGGGGGACGACCGGTGTCTCGAAGGGAGCGACGCTCTCGCACCTCAATGTGTCCGCCAATGTCGCCCAGTGCGATGCATTTCTCGGTTGGGCGATCCGGCCGGTGCCGGACAATGTTATGGTGACGGCACTGCCGCTCTATCACATCTTTGCACTCACCTGCTGTTGCCTCTTCATGATGAAGATCGGCGCTTCCTGCCTGCTGATCGCCAATCCACGCGATATCCCCGGCTTTATCGCTACGCTGAAGAAGACGCGGTTCACGCTGATGTCGGGTGTGAACACGCTCTACAACGCACTCGCCAACCACCCCGCGATCCGTGAGGTCGACTTCTCGAACCTGAAATTCTCGGTTTCAGGCGGCATGGCGACCCAGAGCGCCGTGGCCAAGAACTGGAAGACTCTGACCGGATGCTCGATCGCCGAAGGCTACGGTCTTTCGGAAACCTCGCCGGTCGTGACGATCAACCGGCCGGATCTCGCCGAATTCTCCGGCGGGATCGGCTATCCGGTCCCCTCCACCGAGGTGGAATTGCGCGATGCCGAGGGCAAGGCGGTTGCCGTCGGCGAAAGCGGCGAGATCTGCGTGCGCGGTCCGCAGGTGATGCGCGGCTATTGGCAGCGCCCGGATGAGACGGCCAAGGTGATGACGCCGGACGGCTTCTTCCGCACCGGCGACATCGGCGTGATGCTTCCGGACGGGATGTTCAAGGTCGTCGATCGGCTCAAGGACATGATTCTCGTTTCAGGCTTCAACGTCTATCCGAACGAGGTCGAGGAGGTTATCGCGCAGCACCCGGGCGTGCTGGAGGTCGCG
>DAORNC010000095.1:0-1337 GCA_035440785.1 Rhabdaerophilum sp.
AAGGCTTCCTCAACCTGTGCGGCGAGTTCGCGCGTCGGTTCGAGGATGAGGGTGCGGGGCATGCGCGCACGGGCGCGGCCCTGTTCAAGGATCGAGAGCATCGGCAGCGTGAAGGCCGCCGTCTTGCCCGTGCCGGTCTGGGCGATGCCGAGCACGTCCTTGCGTTCGAGAACATGAGGGATGGCCTGCGCCTGGATGGGGGTCGGCGTCGTATAGCCGGCGGCCGTGACCGCATCGACAACCCGCTGGGAGAGGCCAAGATTGGAAAATGACATGAGCACCTGATCGCCAAAAAACGAATTGCCGGAAATGGAAGGCGAATTCTTCAGGCCCGACGAAGCGGGCGGACGATGCAGGCGTTAAGCGGGAAGACGGGCAGAAAAGCAAGCCCGAACTTCGGAAATTCTTCAATTTTCAGCGATTTTGCCCGTTCGGACCGGTGCCGGAAGCCGCCGCGCGTGGATTTCAGTTCCCACAGGGATCGATGCGCGTTGCCTTGGGCTGCGGGATCGATCCAGTCGTGACCTGATCGTCGAGTACCGAGCGGACGACGGTGTAGTTCCGTGTCGTGCCGGCGGGAACCGAATTCGCCGATAAGCGTTGCGGCTGATCGGGCACCACGACCTTCAGAAGCGCGACAAGGCTCTGCACGGCGATGAAGGTCGCCACGACAATGCCGAACGCCACCAGCAAAGCCCGCCGGACCAGCCGACCATCGCCGAAGATTCCACCCATGAAGCCGTCCATGCATGCCTCCGAAAAACAAGGTGAATCGACGGTAAAGGGGAAGCCTTAACAGTCCGTTCTCCGCCCTGTTGTGTGCGAGATTGCCGCTACGTAACCGGAAAATGACCAAGCTTTAATTTGAAATTCCGCGCTCGAGCGGACACATGTCAGCTTGGGTCGACGACATTTGGAGACAGACGATGAGCGAGAAAAAACCGTTTTTCGGGAGCGCGACGTCGAAATGGCTGCTGGCTGGCGCCGCGATCCTGACAATCGGCGTCGGTATCGGCGTGGCCGATTGGGCACGCCACGGTGGCGACGGTTATGGTGCACGCTGGCATGGCCGTGGCGGCTATGAACGCGGCATGATGGGCCGTCAGGGCGGTCTCCAGCGGATGTGCGAACGCGACCCGTTGAAGTTCGAGGGGGTGGCGCGAGCCTTCCTGAAGGCTGACCTCGATCTCACCGCAGCGCAGAACGCCGAACTCGACAAGTTGGCCGCCGGCCTTGTTCCGGCGCTGAAGGAACTGCGCGATCAGGCCTGCAGCGACTTCGCCGCGCAGGGCAAGCTGACCGCACCGGAGCGGCTTGAGAAATTCGCCAAGGTGCTG
>DAORNC010000095.1:1378-4232 GCA_035440785.1 Rhabdaerophilum sp.
ATGCGACGCTCGACGAGAAACAGAAGGCGCGTGTCGAGGAACTCTCGAACCGCCGGCATCGCTTCGGCGGTCGTGGTGGGCGCCACATGGACGGCCACGACGGCATGGGCGGTCCAGGTATGGGCGGCCCCGGAGGGTTTGACCGACCGCGGCCTTAACGTTGGCGGGTGAAACAGAAAGGGCGCCGAGAGGCGCCCTTTTTTGCGTCAGGCGGCGCGAACCTCGCGCAGGAACCAGTCCACCTTGTCGCGCATCATCTGGCTCTGGCGTGCGAGTTCTTCCGAGGCGCTCAGCACCTGGCTCGCCGCGGCTCCGGTGTTGGTCGCCGCCTCGTTGACGACGGCGATGCTCTCGGACGCATGGGCCGTGCCCTGCGCCACCTGCTGCACGTTCTCGGCGATCCCCTGCGTCGCCTGACTTTGTTCGGTCACCGCGACGGCGATGGCGGAGGCGACGTGGTTGATCTCGCCGATCATGCCGACGATGTCCTGCATGGCGTCGATCGATTCATCCGAGGCCTGCCGGATGGCGACGACATGCTCGGCGATGATGTCGGTGGCGCGCGTGGTCTGCGATGCCAGTTCCTTGACTTCCGAAGCGACGACGGCGAAGCCCTTGCCCGCTTCGCCGGCCCGCGCGGCCTCAATGGTGGCGTTGAGCGCGAGCAGATTGGTCTGCGAGGCGATCGACTTGATGAGATCAATCACCTCGACAATGGCGCCGCCGGCTTCCGAAAGGCGCTGGACAGTGGCATTGGTGCTACTCGCCCGGTCGGCGGCTTTCGCGGCAAACTCGGAGGATTGTTCGGCCTGGCGCCCGATCTCGCCGATCGAGTGCGAGAGCTCGTCGCCGGTCGCGGCCAGAACCTGGACTGTCTGCGCCGTCTCGTGCGACGCAGCGGCAACGAGGGTCGATTGCTCGCTGGTCGTATGCGCGACATCCATCATCGAATTGGCGGAGGCCTCGAGTTCGTGCGAAGCTGCGGCGACCGACGTTACGATGGCGGTGGCGGCGTTTTCGAACTCGGCGATGATTGCCTCGATCCGCTGAGAACGCGCCAGCCGTTCGGCCTGCTCGCCTTCCGCCTGCGCCCGCAGCCGCTGACGCTCGATCCCTGCTTCCTTGAAGGTCTGAAGCGTCCGCGCCATCTCGCCGATCTCGTCATGCCTGCCGGTTCCGGTGACCTCAACCGCCTCCAGCGCGGTCAGCCGATCTGTTCCGGCGGGAAGAGCACCAACCGTAGCTTCAGCCAGCGATTGCATCGCGCCGACGGATTGGCGCAGCGGGCGGATCACACCTCGCACGACAAACACCATCGCGCCGGCGCAAAGCAGGATCGCGACAAGTGAAATCGCAACCATCACAGCGCCCTGCAATTGATCCATCTGGTTGGCGGCGGTTTCGATCTCGCGCGCTTCTTTCAGTTTGGCATCGATGATCGCGTTGATCGCGTCGGTGGCAGGCGCGATACTGGTATAGAGAGAGTTGGTGCGGATCTCCTGGATGGCGGGCTGGTCCTTGCCGCGCGCAAGCTCAAGCAGCCGAGCGCTGGTGGCTCGCGCGGTCTTCATCGACGCGTCGGCCGCCTCGATCAGCCGGCTCATGTCAGCGCTGGCCGGTGCCTTCTTGAACAAAGTCCAGAGCGTTTCGATTTCCTTTTGGGCGGCGGTATAGGCGTCTTCTCCCTGTTTGATCGTCATCAGGCTGTCGCTGATCTTGTGGGTGGTGTCCACGATATCGACTGCGTAACGATCGGAGATGATCTTCAGGTCGCGCATCTGCACGACGCCGTTCTCATAGAGATTGAGACGGGCCTGTTCCGATTGTCGGCTGGTTATCCAGGCCATCCCCGCCAACGCGAGCGTGCAGAGGAACAATGCTGCCAGCGCCACGATCATTCGGGATGAGATGGTCTTCATGGAGCGACCCCGTTCTAGAGCAAAGAAAATTCCGCTGAGGATCGTTTCATGAAGATATGGAGCATCTAAAATATGATTAATGTCTCGAAAATAGGCGCAATCCTCGGTAAATGCCGCGTATTTCGGTGAAAATCACTGGTAATCGAGATGTAAAAACGGACCGTGAACAGATCGTCCTGTTCAGACGTCGATCAGATCGTCCGCGAAAGCTGCGCGTTCCTGTATAAACGCAAATCGAGCTTCCGGTTTGTTGCCCATCAGCCGCTCGACGGAATCATCCGTATCGCTCCGCTCCTCGCCCTCGACACGGACGCGAAGCAGCAGGCGCTTCGCGGGGTCCATCGTCGTTTCCTTGAGTTGGGCGGGCATCATCTCGCCGAGACCCTTGAAGCGACCGATCTCCGGCTTCTTGCCCTTGAAGACCGTTGCCAGCAAACGTTCCTTCTCGGCATCATCGCGGGCATAGATCGTCTTGCCGCCGTGCTTGAGCACGAAGAGCGGTGGCACTGCGAGGTAGAGATGGCCGTTGTCGATGAGCTTCGGCATCTGCCGGTAGAAGAACGTGATCAGCAACGAAGCGATATGCGAGCCATCGACATCGGCGTCGGTCATGATCACCACCTTGCCGTAGCGGAGTTCTTCCTCACGATACTGGCTGCCGGCGCCGCAGCCCAGTGCCAGCATCAGATCAGCGAGTTGTTGGTTGGCTGCAAGTTTGTCGCGCCCCGCATTGGCGACGTTGAGGATCTTGCCGCGCAGGGGGAGGATCGCCTGCGTCGCACGGTCGCGGCCCTGCTTGGCTGAACCGCCGGCCGAGTCACCTTCGACGATGAAGAGTTCGGTATCGGCCTGTGTGTTCGAAGAGCAGTCGGCGAGCTTGCCCGGCAGGCGCAGCTTGCGCACGGCGGTCTTGGGCTGGACATCCTTCTCGGCTC
>DAORNC010000095.1:4299-4829 GCA_035440785.1 Rhabdaerophilum sp.
GAGCCAGTGGTCGAAGGCGTCGCGCACGGCGTTGTCAACGATACGGCTCGCCTCGGTGGTCGCGAGCTTGTCCTTGGTCTGGCCGACGAATTCCGGCTCGCGGATGAAGACCGAGAGCATCACCACGGCGCCGACCATGATGTCGTCGGTGGTGAGAACTGCGGCGCGTTTCGATTGGCCGATGCGTTCGGCGTGATCCTTGAGGCCGCGCAGCAGCGCGACACGCAGCCCGCTCTCGTGCGTGCCGCCGTCCGGTGTCGGGATGGTGTTGCAGTAGGAGGAGACGTGGCCGTCGTCGTGCTGATACCAGGCCACGGCCCATTCACAGGCGCCGTGGCCCTGCTTGTCGAGCTTGCCGGCGAACATCTCGTCCAGCACCATCGGCTTGCCGTCGATCTCGCGGGCGAGGTAGTCCGCGAGACCGCCGGGGAAGCGCAGCACCGCCTTTTCCGGAATCTCCCCCGTCGCGGGCAGGAGTTCCGGCGCGCAGGACCAGCGGATCTCGACCCCTCCGAACAGGTAGGCCTTCG
>DAORNC010000095.1:4901-11223 GCA_035440785.1 Rhabdaerophilum sp.
GCACCCTGGTGCCGCGCCGGTTGCGCACCGGGCCGATGTGTTCGAGCGGGCCTTGCGGCACGCCACGCGAGAAGCGCATCCGGTAAAGCTGCTGTTCGCGCGCGACTTCGACCTCGACGAACTCCGAGAGGGCGTTTACCACCGAAACGCCGACGCCGTGAAGGCCGCCGGAGGTCTCGTAGGCCTTGCCGTCGAATTTGCCGCCGGCGTGGAGCGTGCACATCACGATTTCGAGCGAAGATTTCGTCGGGTCCGAGCGGTGCGGATCGACCGGGATGCCGCGCCCGTTGTCCGTGACCGAGAGATAGCCCTCGGCATCGAGTTCGATGTCGATGAAGGTTGCGTGGCCGGCGACCGCCTCGTCCATCGAGTTGTCGAGCACTTCGGCGAAGAGGTGGTGCAGCGCCTTCTCGTCGGTGCCGCCGATATACATGCCCGGGCGACGGCGGACCGGTTCGAGCCCTTCGAGAACCTCGATCGCGGAACCGTCATACTCGCCGGTCGGCACCGGTTTGGGCGCCGGGGGCGCAGGCTTCGGCACGGCCGCGGGCACCGGCGGGGAAACGGCCACCACGGCCGCCGGCTTCTGTGTCGCGGCAGCCTGCGCCTTCTGCTCGCGCACCATGTCCTTGGCGGCCTGTTCGAGCTGGCCGAAGAGATCGTGCGCGGGGGAGGGGTTCGAGGCCATCGGCTACCGGTTCTTGTCCTGTCATGGTCACATGCACACGACAGACCAAGGTCCATCTCGTCGCACGCAGTTTCCAACGCGAATCAACGGCTCTAACTATGCCATAGAACGCGCTGGGAAAACCCGGCGACGGCCACCATCCCCAGCAGCGGTGAGAGTCAATCGCGGACCGGGGCGCCCGGCTCGGGTTGCTCGCGATCCGCCCAGACGAGTTCCTTGTAATCGAATCCGAGTTCGATGGTCGGCTTGACGATGCGGAAGAAGGGCGAGACGTCGAAATCACGCGGGGTGAACAGCGAGGAATGGCGGATATGCAGCACCTCGCGGCGGCGGGCGTTCGACAACGCGTCGCCGGATTGCTGGACCTCGATCTTCGGCAGGATCGGGTAACGCACTTCCTGAAAGGCACGCGCGATCAGCGTCGAGCAGATCGCGCGGGTGGGTTCGCCCGAACCGAGCGCGAGCAGCCTGCGGCGGAAGCGCTGGGGAATCGGCGGATTCGGTAACAGGAAGCGCACGAGATCGAGGACGTTGCGCAAGTCATACTGACCGCCGAGCCGCCCGACCGCATAGGCGATAAGCCGGTCCCGATCCTCCGGGGTGAGGCCGACCGGGCGGCAGATGCGGATGTTGAACGTTGCGTATTTCGCGAGCGGCGAGGCGATGATGCCGTAACCCAGTTCAGCTTCGATCAGTGGTGCCGGAACGCCGTCCGCATCGACGAGGCCGGGTCCTTCGCCGACATAGAGCGCGGCGTGGCTCCAGGTCGATTGGGTGAGATACTTGATCGCCGAGGCGATCTTCGAGCGCCCGCCCTCGACGAGCAGCACGTCGCCGGGCTGGATCACGCGGGCAACGAAATCGGGCCGGCTTGCGGTGTAGGGCTCGTAGTCGGAGGCGGTCTGGGTCGCTCGCCGCGCGATCCAGTGTCCAAGCCGGTCGAGAGTCCTGTCGAATGTTCCCATGTGGCAATTTCAGCAAATGCCGGGCGCAGTTTCAATCAAACTCCGGTCACATGAAGGGGAGGAAACGTTTACGTTAAATAGGCGTTCACCATGTTGTCGCAAAACTGGCCAATAACGATTCACGACAATCAGGAAGCCGAACATGAGCCCGAAACTGAAGACCCTCGAGAATTACGCCCAGGCGACCGGCTCCGCCTTCGGTTTCGAGGAACAGGATTACGAGTACCGCTACACGCCGCCTGCGCGGCCGGGCCGCATGGTGGCCTTCGCGCTGGGCATCGGCGGCGCAGTTGCCGCCGTCGTCCACCATTTCGGCTGGACGCAGGTCGTCGCCTCGCTCGGCGGTTGGCGCGGGTCGGTATGATCCAGCGTTTTTACTAACAATTTCAGGGCGCTGCGGCGCCCTTTTTCATGTCTTGAATCATCGATCGGCGACGGGAAAACCAAGTGAGTTCGAAAAAAAAGGGCGCCCGGAGGCGCCCTTTACACATTGATCGCCGAAAGGATCAGAGGCTGTAGTACATCGAGAACTCGACCGGGTGCGGGGTCATCTCGAAGCGCATCACGTCCTGCATCTTCAGTTCGATGTAGCTGTCGATGAAGTCGTCGGTGAACACGCCGCCGGCCTTGAGGAAGGCGCGGTCCTTGTCGAGCGAGGCGAGCGCTTCGCGCAGGCTGCCGCAAACGGTCGGGATCTTCTTGAGCTCCTTCGGCGGCAGGTCGTAAAGATCCTTGTCCATCGCGGCGCCCGGATCGATCTTGTTGGCGATGCCGTCGAGGCCGGCCATCAACATCGCCGAGAAGGCGAGGTACGGGTTCGCCATCGGGTCCGGGAAGCGGACTTCGACGCGCTTGGCCTTGGGCGAGTTCGTCCACGGAATACGGCAGGAGGCCGAGCGGTTGCGGGCCGAGTAGGCCAGCAGCACCGGGGCTTCATAGCCCGGGACGAGACGCTTGTAGGAGTTCGTCGACGGGTTGGTGAAGGCATTCAGTGCCTTCGCGTGCTTGATGATGCCGCCGATATAGTAGAGGCAGAGCTGCGAAAGACCGGCGTACTTGTCGCCCGCCATCATCGGCTTGCCGCCCTTCCAGATCGACTGATGCACGTGCATGCCCGAGCCGTTGTCGCCATAGACCGGCTTCGGCATGAAGGTCGCGGTCTTGCCGTAGGACTGGGCAACGTTATGGATCGCGTATTTGTAGATCTGCATGTGGTCGGCCATCGTCACGAGCGTGCCGAACTTCATGCCGAGCTCATGCTGGGCCGAGGCGACTTCGTGGTGATGCTTCTCGACCACGACGCCCATCGAGGCCATCGCCGCGAGCATTTCGCCACGCATGTCCTGCGAGGCATCCTGCGGCGGAACCGGGAAATAACCACCCTTGGTGGCGATGCGGTGACCGAGGTTGCCGCCTTCATAATCGGCATCGCCGTTGATCGGCAGCTCCGAAGCGTCCAGCTTGAAGCCCGTGTTGTACGGGTCGGCCTTGAACTTCACGTCGTCGAAGATGAAGAATTCGGCTTCCGGGCCGAAGTAGGCGGTGTCGCCGACGCCGGTCGACTGCATATACTGCTCGGCGCGCTTGGCGATTCCGCGCGGGCAGCGTGCATAGGGCTCACCGGTTGCCGGTTCGAGCACGTCGCAGTTCAGCACGAGGGTCGAGGCCGCAAAGAACGGATCAAGATGAGCGGAGGCCGGGTCCGGCTTCAGCATCATGTCGCTCTCGTTGATGGCCTTCCAGCCGGCGATCGACGAGCCGTCGAACATCACGCCTTCCTCAAGCGCGTCCTCGTCGACGATGGTGACGTCGAAAGTCCAGTGCTGCCACTTGCCGCGCGGATCGGTGAAGCGGAAATCGACATACTTGACGTCATTTTCCTTGATGAATTTCAAGACATCCTTGGCGGTCTTCATATCGCGTCGTGTCCTTTATCGTTCGACGTTGCTCGTGAGTTTCCAGAACTCGGTTGTTCGCTCCCTGTCGGAGCCTGACCCTCGGTTCAGATTCAAAAGGCGTGCCGGTTGAAGGTCGGGGCCGGGCGCCGGCAACTTTGGTGGTGGCGGATGCTCAGACCGCGTCGCCGCCGGTCTCGCCGGTGCGGATGCGGATGGCTTCCTCGATGGACGAAACAAAAATCTTGCCATCGCCGATGCGGCCGGTTTGCGCGGCGTTCTTGATCGCCTCGATGGCTTCCGGGACCATCTGGTCGAGAACGACAACTTCGATCTTCACTTTCGGAAGGAAATCAACCACATATTCCGCGCCGCGATAGAGTTCGGTGTGGCCCTTCTGACGGCCGAAGCCCTTGGCCTCGATGACCGTGATCCCCTGAACGCCGATACCTTGAAGGGCTTCCTTCACCTCGTCGAGCTTGAACGGCTTGATGATCGCTTCGATTTTCTTCATCGGACGGCCTTTCTTGCGTTTCAGGCAGCTGGTTCGGGCAGTCTCACACCACGAAAGCGCGAAATCCGTCAATAGCGGGAAGGGGTTTTGCCGGCTTCCGCGCGGCGAAATTTAGCGCCGCGATGTCGAAATGCGCAATGTGCATATTATTTAATCAATCAGTTCATAAAATAAACAGCGCTCGCCATCAGGTGACTTCAAACCAGGTGCGGACCCCGCCGGCGAAATGCTCGGCTACGGCAGAGCGGATCGCCCAACGGCCCGGATTGCCGGCAATGAAGGCGATGCGTGCCACGCTCTTCGGCGCCAGATAGAGCGTATCGAGGAAATAGGGTTCCCAGCCGTCGTCAAACGGGTGTAGCAGCCGGAAGGCGTGGCCGTGGATGGCCAGAACCTGCGGCCAGGCGGTGTCGTTGAAGAACGCGAAGACGATTTCTCGCCCGCGCTTGACCTTCAGCACCGGTTTGCCGACGAACCCGGTTGTCTCGCCATTGATCGCGAAGACCTTCGCCGGATCGGGAAAGCGGGACGCCAGCGCCTCCGGCGTTGCCTCAGAAGGGGCAGTGCCGGTTCCGCCGGTGATGCGGATATCGGCCCGCGCGGCGTTCTGCAGCCTGATCGCCGGCGGCAGACCCGGATCGGGAAGGGGCGCGATGTCGCCGCGCCTGGGGATCGGTTCGCCCTTGGTCCGGATCACGAGGATCGGCAGCCCGTCACCGAGCTTGGCCTCGATCGCGGCCTCCTTGTCCGGCTCGACCGGCAGATCGATCGCGAGTTCGATCCGCGTCGAGGGTGAGAGCGTCACGGTCCGGCGTAGCGGATCAAAAGGCTGGCAGGGCGTGGAATCAATCGAATAGACCTTGGCCTCACAGCCGCTGATCTTGAGTGGAACGAGTCGCGCATTCGAGACGTTGATCATGCGGATACGCAGGCGTGCACCGGGGCGGGCCTCGATCCGCTCGGGTGCCGGGTGTCGGTTCGCGATCAGCCGGTTGCCGAGCCGGCCGATGCGGGCGATGTCCGGCAAGGCGCCGAAGTTCGGGTCGAGCTGCCCCTTGTCGTCGAGGCGCCAATCACCCACGGTCAACACATGGTCGAGATCGAAGACCGGTGGTTCGCGCTCCTCGACGATCAGCGCGGCGTTGAGTCCCCGCGCGTTCTGTTCGCTGACGTGTGAGACGACGGTGGGCATCATGACGAATGTGCCGGGTTGGCGCGTATCCAGCGGTAGGACGGCCTTCTCGTCTGGTGCGACGACGCGACCGGAAAGCTCTGGAATCCCGTCCGGCGTCGTCGGGCTGCGCAGCCCGCGGAACTGAAACGAGACCGGCTGTCGGAGAGTGTTTTCGATCTCGAGATCGCAGCGTTCGCCTTCGCGCGCGCGGAAGACAGGAAACGTATCAGCCGCTTCCCGGGCGACATCGGCGCCTCGCAGGCGGAAGAGCGTGCTCGGCGGCTTGTCGTCACCGGCAAGGCGACGCTCAATCGCTTCCGTCCGCATCGCGATCCGGCGCGATGCCCCCGTGCTCGCCTGCTGCGCGAGCGCTGGCAGGGGAAACGTGGCGGCCAGGCCGATCAGGATCGCCTTGCGGCGCTGTTCCACGGGCAGGGCGGCTGGGGAGGCGGAAGGGCAAGATCTTCTCCGACGATTCGAAAGCTTCAAGGTCTTATCTAGCGGCGGCAGGGAGGCGCGGCGAGGGGCTTCGTCGCCGGATCGCCCGCCTGGACCTCGCAGATTTTTGCTGCGGGATGAAAAATCCGTGATATAGACCCGCCCCGCAAGCGGCAGGTTCGGGCTTTGCCCGTGCTGTTCGTGCGCTCCTCTCGACGATGGACTGGCCAAGACCGCTTGAACGCGCGGATGCGGCGGCACATTCGAGACGGGGATACTCGCGGGCGTGGCGGAACTGGTAGACGCGCCGGATTTAGGTTCCGGTGACGAAAGTCGTGGGGGTTCGAGTCCCTTCGCCCGCACCAGCTCCCGCGCCGGCAGGACAGAATTCATCCGCACGCCTGACCGCGTGCGACTAACGGGCAACAGCACGCCTCCAGCGTGCGGCAAACGGAAAAAGAAACGGGCACGACGGCCCGCAACGGACATCAAGGTTTATCATGCAGGTTACCCAAACCCTCGCCGAAGGGCTCAAGCGCCAGTTCAAGGTCGCTCTTTCGAAGGACGATCTCACCACCCGTTTCGACACGGAACTGGAAAACATCCGCGGGCGGGTCAATCTCAACGGTTTCCGCCCCGGCAAGGTGC
>DAORNC010000096.1:0-11107 GCA_035440785.1 Rhabdaerophilum sp.
CATCACCGCGACCAATGATCGCGCACTCGATATCTCGCGCCGCATTGCAGGGGGAGAGCGAGCCGGTGCGCTCGGGCGTGAAGCCTTCGAAGGGCTCGGCATCCGCGTGCTTGATGCCACCGAGTTCTCATCCGGCCTGATCCGGCACGATGCCTTCGTCGCCAATGCCGATGTCCGCGCGGCGATCAAACGCGTGATCGAACGCACCTGACAAAAAAGCCGCCCCGGAAGGCGGCTTTTCCAATATCAGATCGCGGGTTCAATCAAACGAACTGGCTGAGGCCGGGGATGGCACCGACGATGGCGCCCATCGTATCCTCGCCGACCTTCTCCTGCGCATAGGCGAAGACTTCCTTGGAGAGCGACTGGATCTGGCCCATGCCGATGCCTTCGCTCATCAGCTGCTGGCCGAGCGCCATCACGCCGCCGCCTGCGCCCATCATGTTCATCAGCCCGCCCATCAGGCCGCCGCCTTCGCCCGCGCCATGCGCCGCGGCAAGTTCGGCCGCGCCCGGCAGGTTCTGGAACATGGTCGAGACCTCGCCTTCCGGCGCATTCTTCTGCAGGAAACCGAGGATCAGGCCGACGGCCTTTTCCGCAACCGCGGGGTCGAGCCCGACATTCTGCACAACCCGGTTGATGAGCTCTTCCATCTGATCCTCCAAAGCGCGGCGCGTTTCCCTGCGCGCGCTTTTTCCGGTTACGCGAAGCCTGTGGCAGTTGCAAGGCGATTAAGTTCATATGTCAACTTTATTTGGCTGTCCGGGAGCACGCGCCAGCATTCCAAGCGCGGCGAAAACCCGCTATAGCCAGCGGGAATGGTCTACGGAGGGACTTATGGCGGGTGAAGACGGCACGATCCTGATCGGCAAGAGCGAAACGAAGTTCGAACGGCTGGTGCTGAAACTGGCCAACCGGCACGGGCTCGTCACTGGTGCCACCGGCACCGGCAAGACCGTGACGCTCCAGAAGCTTGCCGAAGGGTTCTCGGCTGCCGGCGTTCCGGTCTTTACCGCCGACATCAAGGGTGATCTCTCCGGCATCTCCGCGATGGGCAATTCGCTGCCGCCTTTCGTCAATCGTGCGAAGGAAATCGGCGTCGAATACGTTGCGGATCAATTCCCGGTCGTGTTCTGGGATCTTTTTGGCGAACAGGGCCATCCTGTCCGCGCAACGGTCGCCGAGATGGGGCCGTTGCTGCTTGCACGCCTGCTCGAACTCAACGACGTGCAGGAAGGGGTGCTCAACATCCTGTTCCGTTACGCCGACGAGCACGGCCTCCTGCTGCTCGACCTGAAAGACCTGCGCGCCATGCTCTCCGAGCTGGGCTCCAACAAGGAGCTTCAGGGCCAGTTGCAGGCGGCCTACGGCAATGTCTCCTCCGCCTCGGTGGGCGCCATCCAGCGCCAGCTTCTCGTGCTGGAGAACCAGGGCGGGGCCAGGTTCTTCGGCGAGCCGGCGCTCGACATCAAGGATTTCATGCGCATCGAGGATGGGCGCGGCACGATCAACGTTCTCGCGGCTGACAAGCTGATGCAGTCGCCGCGCCTCTACGCGACCTTCCTGCTCTGGCTGCTCTCGGAACTGTTCGAGATCATGCCCGAGGTGGGTGATCCGGAAAAACCCAAGCTCGTCTTCTTCTTCGACGAGGCCCACCTCCTGTTCGAGAACGCGCCGCCCGCGCTGCTCGAAAGCATCGAGCAGGTAGTCCGTCTCATCCGCTCGAAAGGGATCGGCGTTTATTTTGTAACCCAGAACCCGCTCGACGTGCCGGACAAGGTCGGCGCCCAGCTCGGCAACCGCGTGCAGCATGCGCTGCGTGCCTTCACGCCGCGCGAGCAGAAGGCGGTGAAAGCGGCGGCGGAGACCTTCCGTGCCAACCCGAAATTCTCGACTGCGCAGGTCATCACCAATCTCGGCGTCGGCGAGGCGTTGGTCTCGGTGCTCGAAGGCAAGGGCGCGCCCTCGATCGTCGAGCGCACGCTGGTCGCCCCACCGGGTGGCCGCGTCGGGCCGATCACGCCGGAGGAGCGCAAGTCCCTGATGCGCGAGAGCCCGTTCCGCAACAAGTACGCCGAGACGATTGACCGTGAGAGCGCTTTCGAAATGCTGGCGAAGCGCGCCCAGGAAGCGGCAAAGGCGGCTGAAGAGGCGGCCAAGGCCGAATCTGGCGGCGTGGGAGGCTGGCTCGGCGGCATTCTCGGTGGCGGCGGTTCGTCCACCGGCAAGGGCCGGCAGCCGCAATCGATGGCCGAAAAAATCGCAACCTCCGCCGCGCGTTCTGTTGCCTCATCGGTCGGGCGACAGATCGGCACCGCAATCGTCCGTGGCGTGCTGGGGAGCCTCTTGGGGGGGCGGCGCTAGGCTCGCCGCTCAATATACGGTCATGTCGATCTCATAGCGGCGGGCGCCACCGTCGCTGAAAACGATTAGGAAGGAGAATGTCTCCTTCCCCTTGAAGCCTTCGTTCGCGCGGAAATAAACGGTAAGCCCTTCGGTTTTCCGGGCCGAGCAGGCCTTGTATTCGGCGCTGTCGCCGAAATCGGTAAAATCGGTCCGCCAGACCGCTTCGAGCTTCCCGTTCTTTGGCGGCTCGGGGATTGCCATCCGGATCTCACCCATCGGTTCGCAGTCCGGTTTCACATGAGCGGCATGGTGGAGGCGGATTTGCTGAGTCCCGGCGGCAAAGCGGGTCCACTTTCGCGTCTGGCCGGCGCTCGTTTGTGCGAATGCGGTGCTTGCCGCGACGCATAGTAGCAGGGAAAAAAGAGTTCGGGTGGTTGCCAGCATCGTCATCACCGCCACACCGTCGCCTCGACCTCGAAATGGCTCGCGGTACCGTCGTAGTAGACGATAGCGAACTTGAACCTGTCCGTTCCCTTGAAATCCTCGCGTGCCTTATAGATGGCGAAGTTCGCCGGCGCTTTGCGCGAATTGCAGGAATGGCGCGGGTTGTCGCGGGCATAGCTCGGAAAGGCATCGAGCTTTTTCTCATAAAGCGTGCCACCAGTGGGTGGGACGATAACCACGATCCTGTTCGGTTCCAGCAAACCGCATTCGCGATCCATCGCGTAGGCGCGCCGGACCTGGATTTCCTGGCCTCCAACCGCAGTGATCTTGATCAGTTCGGTTTTCTGTCTCGCAGGTGGCGCGGCGCGCTTTCCCTTTGCCCACGCCGGGGCTACGAAAAGCACGATCACCAGGATCGCTGAAAAGGAAAGTCGGGTCGTCATCCGTTCGCACTCCCTCCTGATCGAGCGAGAATGCACAGGGTCATTTGAAGCGGCAAGAGTGAGCACCGTGTTTTTTCCTGCCTTCCTCTCCGGTTTCCTGATCGGCGGTGGATTGATCGTCGCCATCGGGGCGCAGAATGCGTTTGTGCTTCGCCAGGGCATCCGCCGCGAGCATGTCTTCGTGCTGGCGTTGATCTGCTCGCTCTCGGATGCGGCGTTGATCGTTCTGGGGGTAGCGGGGCTCGGCGCGCTGATCGAGCGCTTCCCGGCGCTGCTGAAGGCGGTGACGCTGTTCGGGATAGGTTTCCTGATCTGGTATGGCTGGCTGGCCGCGCGCCGCGCGATGCATCCGCACGCGATGCAGGTTGCCGACGAAGGCCCGGTGCCGCTTGGCAAGGCGGTCGCGACCTGCCTCGCGCTGACCTTCCTCAACCCGCATGTCTGGCTCGATACGGTGATCCTCGTCGGCTCACTCGCCGCGCCCTATGGCGGCTCGGCGCGCGTCGCCTATGCGCTCGGCGCAATCACGGCCTCTTTCCTCTGGTTCTTCTCGCTTGGCTACGGCGCACGCGTGCTGACGCCGCTTTTCGCCAAGCCTATAGCCTGGCGGGTATTGGATGCCTTCATTGCGGTTATCATGTTGGCGATTGCGGGAAAGCTCGGGCTCTGGTTACTTGGCCGGTGACCCTTCCCTCTCCCCAGGCCGGAAAATTCTCCATGTCGCTCGACAAGACACTCGCCCGTATCGATTCCGATCTCGATCAGGCCATTGCTCGCCTCGCCACCCTCATCCGGTATGAATCGGTCGGTGCGGACAGCGCCTACGACAAGCAGACACACGCCTGCGCCGAGCATGTCGTGAAGGATCTGCAATCGATGGGGTTCGAGGCCTCGTCGCGCCCGACGCCGGGTCAGCCTGTCGTCGTCGGTCATCGCCGCCGGCCGGGCAAGCCGCACGTGCTGTTCTACGGCCATTACGATGTACAACCGGTCGATCCCCTCAACCTGTGGGAGGATTCGCCGTTCGTTTCGAAGGTCAAGGAGATCGCGCCGGGTCGCAAGGTCATTACCGGCCGTGGCGCCTGCGACGACAAGGGACAGGTGATGACCTTTCTCGAAGCCTGCCGTGCCACCATCGCCGAAACGGGTGACCTGCCGATTTCTCTCTCGGTGATGATCGAGGGCGAGGAGGAGAGCGGGTCCGTCAATCTCCCTGCGTTTCTTGAGGCCAACGCGGCTGAACTCAAGGCGGACATCTGCCTCGTCTGCGACACCGGCATGTGGGACCGCGAGACGCCGATGATTACCTCCTCGCTGCGCGGGATGCTTTATGAGGAGATCATCGTCCGCGCGGCTGACCGTGACCTGCATTCGGGCATGTTCGGCGGCACAGCACAGAACCCGATCCATATCCTCTCGCGTGTTGTAGCGTCGCTTCACAACGCCGAGGGGCGGATCATGGTGCCGAATTTCTATGACGGCGTGCACGAGACCGGCGCGAACCGCCTCGCCGCTTGGGAGGCGCTCGGGCTGACGGAAGAGGAATTCCTCGGCCAGATCGGCCTCAAATATGCCGCAGGCGAAAGGGATCGCACGCTGATCGAGAAGATGCAGTCGCGCCCGACCTGCGATGTCAACGGCATCTGGGGCGGCTACACCGGCGAGGGCACCAAGACCGTGATCGCGGGCGAGGCGCGCGCCAAGGTCTCGTTCCGCCTCGTCGGCGATCAGGACCCGAAGGCGATCCAGAAGAATTTCCGGGAATATGTCGCAAGCCAGATCCCGCCGGATTGCTCGGTCGAGTTCATCGGCTACAAGGGCAGCCGCGCCGTGCAGGTGCGCGAGGACAGCGCGGACCTGAAGAAGGCCGTCGCCGCGCTCAAGGCCGAGTGGGGCAAGGAGCCCGTGGTGCTCGGCACCGGCGGCTCGATCCCGATCGTCGGCGATTTCAAGCGCGTGCTCGGCCTCGATGCGCTGCTGATCGGCTTTGGCCTTGATGACGACCGCATCCATTCGCCGAACGAGAAATACGACCTCTCCTCGTTCCACAAGGGTCAGCGGAGCTGGGCGCGGATCATCGCAGCGCTGAGCCGATAGCGGGCAAATCGCGCGCTTGTTGACAACATTTTGCAACGGGAATTTAGTCTCCCCCATTATTGGGGCTGCCCGTCAGGGGGAGGCGAAAATGTTGCGCAAGCTCGCATGGGTATTTTCGGTGCTGGTCCTCGTCGGGCTTCCAGATCGGCTCGCTCGCGCGGAGGACAACCCCGGTGGCTGGGGTGAGCAGAAAGTGTCGCCAACGCCAACCGACAAGGACAGGCTTTACGTTAGCGCAAAGGCCTCCGGGCCGGAAGTCGACCCCGGCAAGCTCTACCTCGTCCAGATCGATCTGACACGGATCATCAGCGAGGAGGAGTTCTCCAAGAGCAACCTGTTCTACAAGAAGCAGAGTTTCTCGTCGCAGAGCCTGTCGTTCCATTCGACGCTGCCGAACGGTTCGGAGGAGATCAAGGCCGATAAGGTCAATCACCTGATCAACGTGTTCTCGGTCACCAAATCCGCCGATGGCATCTCCGAGTTCTTCAACGAGGTGCGCACGATCCGCTTTGTCGCGGAGGGGCGGAATATCCGCTACGTCGCGCCGTTCTGGATGACCCAGACCGATGTTTCTCCGAGCACCGCCGCCAAGGCGTTTTTTGCGTTCACCGGCGTGTTCGTCAAGGCGATCCCGGTCTTGCGTCTGCCGACGAACCCGACCACGACGCTGATCAAGGCGATCCCGGACCTTGAGAAGCCGTACGAAACGCTGGTCGACGTCTTCGACAAGGCCAAGAAAACCATGCTCAAGGCCTACGCGCTTCGCGAGAAAACCCAGTTCGACACCAAGACCGCGAGCATTGCGATCTCGGCCAAGGAGATCAAGAGCTTCAACGAAGTCTATGGCCAGGCGGATCAGAGCATCAAGGATGGGTTGCTGGCTACGATCCGGGCTTATGCCGACCGCAAGGATGGCGCGAATCTTGTCTCCTGCCCGTTGCTGGCGCGCAGCTTGCGCGAGGATTACAAATACGACGAACAGAATCAGGCCTTTGTCATGGGCTATGTCGGCCAGACCCGCGCCTTTGCCGACTCCGGCGATACCGACAAGAAGGTCTCGGTGATGCTCGATTGCATCGCAAAGCCGGAGTTCATGCGACGGGTTCTGAATTACCCCTACAACCGGGACG
This sequence comes from Rhabdaerophilum sp., assembly GCA_035440785.1. Taxonomy (GTDB): domain Bacteria; phylum Pseudomonadota; class Alphaproteobacteria; order Rhizobiales; family Beijerinckiaceae; genus Rhabdaerophilum. The sequence continues at coordinate 6,461 of DAORNC010000096.1, forward strand.
AACCGGATGTGGCGATCGACGAAACCGACATCGACAATTTCAAGTACAGCTGGGCCGAAGCTTTGCCGACGGTGAATTCCAATTACGCCACCGGGTTGACGATCGGCGGCACGGACGGAATTGCGTTCGTCCGCAGCCGCAGCCTGCCGATGATCCGGGTGCGGCAGATCGGTGTCGACGTGCTGCCGCTCGGCTGGTTTCTCGCGGGGGACTGGTCCGAGCAAAAGCCCGAGGACCTGCTGAAAACGCTCAACGACAAGGGATATGGGGTGTTCGGTTGCGCGGGGGATACCGTGTCGGGCCCGGCTGCCACGATCATCGCGCTGCCGGCGACACCCAAGCCCGGAGCCGCGGCCTACACAGCGTCGGAAGCGCTCAAGCTGGCGATGGGCTACACCCTGTCGGCGGGGCGTCCGACTGTTGGGCGCGTGACGATCACGCGTCCAATGGCAACTGAAGTCAGCGAACGCGTGTGCCGGGACGGGCTGAAGCCCTTCGCAAAAGTTCCCTAGTTTTGCCGTCGGAATTCCGGCCTACACGCCGCCGAGCCCCGAGAGGTCTCCAACCACCACCACCGGATCGAGCCCTGGATACTCCGGCGGCTGGCCCGTGCGGTTGCACCATACCGGGGTGAAGCCCATTGCCGCGGCGCCCGCGACATCCCAGCGGTTCGACGACACGAAGACGATTTCATGCGGCGCCGGGCCGCCGACAGTCGCTCGCGCATGATCGTATACGGCTGGCACTGGCTTGAAGCGTTGGACAGCCTCGACCGTCACGACATGATCGAGCAGCGCACGCAGGTCGGCGGCGTCGATTGCAGCATCGACCATGCGTTGTGTGCCATTGGTGAAAATCGCGGTCGCATTTCCCGCTGCCTTGAGGTCCGTCAGCGCGGGCGCGACATCGGCGAAAGCATCGAGCGTCAGGTAGGCGTCGAGCAGCGCCTGCCGGAGCGGCGCGTCGTTGACGCCGTAGCGTGCGAAGGCGAAATCGAGCGCACGGGCCGTCAGCACTTCGAAATTCACCGGCATACTTTGGTCCATCATCGTCAGCGTCCAGGTGTACTCGAGCTGTTTCGCCCGCCAGAGCTGCGAAATCGCATCGCGGTTCGCACCCAAGGGTGCGCCAACACGGGCGATGGCGGAGTGAACGTCGAACAGTGTGCCATAGGCGTCAAACATAAAGATGCGTGGCATGGGTCTCTCCCGAACTCTTGTTTCAGGGGAGAGTAACGAGCAGAAAAATTTTCTGCCAGCACCCTCACGATCTATTGACCGGCAGAGGGAGACCCGGTCGAATGCCTTAAAATCCGACATTCGAGGAGCAGAAAATGGCTTGGTCTGAAACCTGGACCTTTGTGAACGGTGAGTGGCAGGGCGGCAATCCGCCTATCGTGGGGCCGCGCAGCCACGGGTTCTGGCTCGCTTCCAACGTTTTCGACGGCGCGCGCATTTTCGAGGGCGTCGCGCCCGATCTTGCCGCCCATGCCGCCCGGCTGATCCGCTCGGCGGAAACCATCGGCCTCAAGGCGCCTGTAACAGTTGAGACAATCGTCGGGCTTGCGCTCGAAGGGGCGAAGAAATTCGCCCCGGATACCGCGATCTACGTCAAGCCGATGGTCTGGGGTGAGGGCGAGAAGGGTTCTGCGATTCTCGCGGATCCGGACGACAGCCGGTTCCTGCTCTGCCTCTTCGCTGCGCCGATGCCGGCGCCGGGCGGCTCATCCTCGATCACACTCTCGCCCTACCGCCGCCCGACCATCGAATGCATGCCGACCGATGCCAAGGCGGGCTGCCTCTATCCCAACAACGCACGGGCCCTGCGCGAGGCACGCGGCCGCGGGTTCGACAACGCGTTGGTGCGCGACTTTCTCGGCAATATCGCCGAGACCACTACCTCGAATATTTTCATGGCGAAGGACGGAGCCGTCTATACGCCGGCCCCAAACGGTTCGTTCCTCAACGGCGTAACGCGCCAGCGCGTGATCGGTCTTTTGCGGGCAAGCGGCGCGACCGTTGTCGAGAAGAGCCTCACCTACGCAGACTTTGAAAATGCCGACGAGATCTTCCAGTCCGGCAATTACTCGAAGGTTCTGCCGATCACCCGGATCGATGGACGCGATCTCCAGCCCGGCCCGTTCTATGCAAAGGCGCGGGAAGCCTATTGGGATTTCGCGCATTCGCGCTGAAATCTGTTTCAAAATCCGGCAGGACGCCCTTGCCGCACGCTTACCGGTCCTTAATTGGGCTTGTGTATGAACAGAACCGTGGACATCGGGCCATTCGCCCCCCGAATTGAATTCTCGGTGCCACCGAAGGTTCGAGACCCTTTGAAGGAAAGGCCGCGGTGAGAGACCCGCGGCCTTTTCGTCGTTCTGCATGAGGAAGCTCCCCCTATGATAACCCGTCTCACCGAAAAACTTGCCGTTGAACATCCGATCATCGCCGCGCCGATGGCCGGAACCTCGGGCGGTGCGCTGGCGGCGGCCGTTTCCAATGCGGGTGCAATGGGGCTGATCGGCGGCGGCTACGGGCAGAAGGAGTTTCTCGAAACGGCGTTCCGCGATGCCGGCAACGCGCGCATCGGCTGCGGCTTCATTACCTGGTCGATGGCGAAGAATGAGGCGCTGCTCGATCTCGCGCTGTCGCGGAAACCGGCTGCGATGATGCTCTCGTTCGGTGATCCCGCGCCCTTCGCCCGAAAGATTCGCGATGCGGGCGCGGTGCTGATCTGCCAATGCCAGAACCTCGATCATGTCCGTGCAGCGATCGATGCAGGCGCCGAGATCATCGTCGCGCAGGGCACCGAAGGCGGCGGTCACGGCGCAACGCGCGGCACGATGAGCTTCGTGCCGGAGGTGGCGGATCATCTTGCGCGGCATGCGCCGGATGTCATCCCGGTCGCGGCGGGCGGTATCGGCGACGGGCGCGGCCTCGCTGCGGCGCTGATGCTTGGCGCGGAGGGCGCACTGGTCGGCACGCGCTTCTGGGCGGCAGCGGAATCGCTTGCGCCGAAAGGGCATCGAGAGGCGGGAGTGGCGGCCTCCGGAGACGAGACGTTGCGCACGAATTCGATTGATGTCATCCGCCAGCTCGATTGGCCGCCGGGCTATACCATCCGCGTCGGACGTAATGGTTTCACCGATCGCTGGCACGGCAAGGAAGAGGCATTGCGGGATGCGCTGGATGTCGAGGTGCCGCGGTATCAGGCGGCGGTTTCTGCTGGCGATCCTGTGAATTCCGCACCGATCTTTGGTGAGGCGATCGGCATGGTTCGATCCATAGAGCCGGCGGGCGAGATCGTCCGCTCGATCATGGCGGGAGCGGCGGCGGCACTGGGCCGCCACCGCATGGGCTAGATCACTGGCCTTTTTTCTTCAGCCAGTCGCGCATGAAGGCGATTTCCTTCTCCTGCGCCTTGATGATCTCCCCGGCGAGCTTCCTCGTCTCCGGGTCCTTGCCGTGCTTGAGCACCACGCGCGCCATGTCGATCGCGCCCTGATGATGCGGGATCATGCCGCGGATGAAGTCGATATCGGCATTGCCCGAAAACTTGATGCTCATGTCCTTGTGCATCTGATCGTTCGCCACCTGGAATTCGCGTGTGGATTCCGGCGCGTTCGAAGGGGTGGCACCATGTCCGCCATGCGAACTCTGGGCATGGGCGGCCGCAAGGGAAAGCACGAGCACTAGGCTCGCGAAACCGAGTTTCTTCATGATATTCTCCTGTGATTTCGATGAGATAGGTCGAGGTCAGGAGAAATGGCGCGGCGGCCTTTCGATGCGGTCCGCGATGCGAGGACTGGCGGGGTGCACTACAGGCGGCAGGAGGCGCTGGCCTTCAGGCCAGTCCGGCTCACCAAAAAAGGCTGGCGCGGCGGCAAGCGTCACGCAGGCCAAGGCGCAAAAATCGGGCATCGACGCGGGGTGATGCGGAGAGGACGGGATATTGTGGGCAGGCTCGTTATCCCCGGCGTGATGAGCGATAGCGAGCGTCCGCGTCTTGATCATGCCGCTGAAGGCGTTCGGCCCGAAGAAGCAGGCGGGCGCGCCGAGGCCGGCGAACAGCAACAACATGAGGGCAAGGGCGGGAATCCGACGCATGGTCAAAGGTTGGCGCGCCAGCGTGGAAATTTCAAGGCAGGGTTGCTGCATCTTGCCCACAGGGCTAGGAGGGTCCCCGGACATGCGCCCGCCCGGGAAATGGGTTACAACGGCCCCGCAACCGAGGATGATTCGACCGATGAAGAACATGCTTCTGACCCTGCTCGCCGTTTCCGCCGGTCTGGTCGTTGCGCCGTCGCAAGCCTGGACGCCGCCTTCGGTCGGCATGGCCTGCAAGGGGTTGCGCGGTGGTGGTCCACAGGTGGAGCGTATTGCCGGCAATTACCTCGGCGGGCGGCTGATCCGCAACGGCATCGTCGATCGCAAATCCTTCCAGTCCTGCTTCCGCACAGTCGAACATTGCGAGGGCTGGTTGGCTGAGAAGGCGTTGCGTTATCCGCTCCAGCCGGGTTTCGCGAACTGCACCCGCGTCGTTCTACGCTGAACGGCGCAGGTTGAGCGGCAACCGGAACAGCAGGAAGCCGAGCCAGACTGCGCTGAAATAGAACACGGCGCCAATCGCGCCGATTGCGACGAGGCG
>DAORNC010000097.1:0-310 GCA_035440785.1 Rhabdaerophilum sp.
GTCTCCACCCGCTCGCCGTGTCCGCCGAAGGCGCGCGCATAGGCCGCGAAATCAGGGTTCTTCAACGTCGTCCCGGAGACACGACCGGGATACTCGCGCTCCTGATGCATGCGGATGGTGCCGTACATCCCGTTGTCGATCACGACGATGATCACGGGAAGGTCGTATTGCACGGCGGTCGCGAATTCCTGCCCATTCATCAGGAAGCAGCCGTCACCCGCGAAGGAGATGACCGTTTTCTCCGGGTGGAGGCGCTTGGCGCCGATCGCCGCCGGCACGCCTTAACCCATCGAGCCGGAGGTCGGAGCCG
>DAORNC010000097.1:335-9735 GCA_035440785.1 Rhabdaerophilum sp.
CGGAAACGATGGAACCGATGCAACCAGGTGGCGTAATTGCCAGCGCCATTGGTCATGATCGCATCCGCCGGCAGCCTCTCCCGCAAGTAGCGCATCACCTCGCCCATCTGGAGCTTGCCGGGAATGGGTTTCGGTTCGGTCCAGGCCTTGAAGGAGGTGTTCGCAGCCTTTGCCCCACCCTCCCAACGCAGCGAATTCGGCGGCTGGAGCCCTTCGAGCGCCGCGCAGAAGCTCGACGCATCGGCATGGATGGCCATCGCCGGAGCGTAAATGCGGCCGAGTTCGGACGCATCCGGAAAGACATGAACGAGGCGGGTGCCGTCGCCCGGAATATCGAGCAGCGTGTAACCCTGGCTCGGCATCTCGCCGATCCGAGCCCCGATCGCGAGGATCAGATCCGCCTCCTTGAAGCGCTTCAGGAGGTCGGGGTTCGGGCCGATACCGAGATCGCCGGCAAAATTCGGATGATCCGCCGGGAACAGCATCTGCCGGCGGAAGCTGACGGCGACAGGCAGATCAAACCGCTCGGAAAACCGTACGAGCGAACGGACGGCAGTCTCGTTCCAGCGCGTGCCACCCGCGAGTACAACAGGCGATTTCGCGGCCCAGAGCCGCTTCTGGAGTTCCGCCATCTGACTGAGCGAGGGCGCGGTCGGCACGGGTTCGACGTATGGTGCGTCAGCGACATCAACGGCCTCGACCAGCATGTCCTCCGGCAGCGCGATCACCACCGGGCCCGGGCGGCCGGACATCGCGACATGGAAGGCACGGCTGATGATCTCGGGAATGCGCCTCGGATCGTCGATCTCGGTCGTCCATTTGGTCATCGAACCGAAGACCGCGCGGTAATCGAGTTCCTGAAACGCGCCACGCTCTCTCGCGCTGCGCTCGATCTGACCGACGAAGAGGACCAGCGGGACCGAATCCTGATGCGCGATATGGACGCCGTGGCTGGCGTTGGTCGCACCGGGGCCACGTGTGACGAAACAGATGCCCGGCCTCCCGGTCAACCGGCCGACGGCATCGGCCATCATCGCCGCGCCGCCTTCCTGTCGGCAGATCGTGACGCGGACGCTGGCGTCATGGAGCGCGTCGAGCACGGCAAGATAGCTCTCGCCCGGCACGCAGAAGATATCCTCGATCTTCTGCACGATGAGCTGATCGACGAGAACCTGGGCGGCGGTGCGGGTCATGAACGGGGCTTCCAGTTGGGATCGGCGAGAATTTCGGCATTGTGCTGGCCAAGACCGGGCGAGGGGCGCTGCGAGACCTGTGGCACACCGTCGATCAGGATCGGCGTGCGCACGCTCGGCACCGAACCGGCTTCGGCTTCTGGCAGCGGGAGGTCGACACGCATCCCGCGTGCCTTTACATGGCGGTCGGCGAATACCTCGTCGATGCCGTTGATCGGCCCGGCGGGCACGCCAAGCATTTCGAGCTTCGCAAGCAGTTCTGCCTTGCCGAAGCGGGCGGTATAGGCCGAGAGCACAGGCACGAGCACGGCGCGGTTCGTAACGCGGCCGCGATTGGTGGCGTAATCCGGGTTGGCGAGCAGGTCCTGCGCGTCTAGCGCCTCGCAGAGCTTGCGGTATTGTCCGTCATTGCCGCTGGCGATGATGATATAACCGTCGGCAACCGGAAACACCTCGTAGGGCACAATGTTCGGGTGTGCGTTGCCGAGCCGCTTCGGCGGTTTACCGGAGACGAGATAGTTCATCGCCTGGTTGCCGAGCACCGCGATCTGGCTGTCAAGCAGGGCGCAATCGATCGTCGCGCCATCGCCGGTCTCGTCCCGGCGACGGAGCGCGGCGAGGATCGCGACCGTCGCATACATGCCGGTAAAGATATCGGCGGTGGCGTAGCCGGCCTTGGTCGGCTGACCGCCGGGCTGCCCAGTGATATCCATCGCGCCTGCCATGCCCTGAATAAGGAAGTCGTAGCCGGCGCGCGCGGCATAAGGCCCCTCCTGCCCGAAGCCGGTAATCGAGCAGTAGATGAGCGACGGCTTGAGCGCCCGCAGGCTCGCGGCGTCGAGCCCATATTTGACGAGCCCGCCAACCTTGAAATTCTCGACCACGACATCGGCGGCCTTCGCCAGCTCGCGGATCATCGCGATGTCATCGGGATTGTCGAAATCGGCCTCGATCGAGCGCTTGCCGCGGTTGCAGGCATGGAAATAGGCCGCGCCAAGGTCAGAGTGACCCGGATCACCGCCGCCCTTGCGCTCGACAAAGGGTGGACCCCAGGTTCGGGTGTCGTCGCCCGCGCCCTTGCGCTCGACCTTCACGACATCCGCGCCGAGATCGGCCAGCAACTGGCCAATCCAGGGACCTGCTAGAATGCGGGCGAGTTCGAGGATCTTCAGCCCAGTCAATGGACGATGTGGAATTTCATTCTGCATTTTTGCATCTGGATCACAGTGCGGCTTTCCGCGCAAGGGGGAGGATCAAAAACGCGCGTCCGTCACACCCGGCTCTCCAAGCTGTGATGAGTTGTGGTTTTCCTTTGAAACGGAAAAGGCGCATGAAACTTCCATCCGGGCTCAAAAAGCAGCGTTCGACGGCCCGCGAAGGGGGATACCATGCAAACTGCCGCCACCACATCCGCAACACGTTTCGTCATTCCGAGCGTTGCCACGATTGTCAACCTGATGATCGGCGGCGCCATCGGCCTCGCCGTCTGGGAGGTCTGGGCCCGCGTCTTCACCAAGGCCGTTCTCGGCTATCCCCTCGAGCCGGCCGGCCTGATCGACGCCATCGCCAACCACCAATTCGGGCTCATGGTTCCCTATCTGCTCCGCGAGGCCTTGCACTACGCGGTCGGCATCATCGGCTACCCTGCCTTCTACTACATCATCTCGCGCTACGTGAAGAACTGGAGCGCGCTGCTCGACGGAATTGTCTTTTTCACCTTCAGCGCCGGCGTCGCCTACTACGCCGCGAAGGGCATGGCGACGACCTGGCATTTCATTTTCTGGGCCATCGTCGCGGCCTTCATCGCCGCGCGCTTCATCAACCCCAATGTACTGCTGCGCGATTCGCTCGCGTGGGGCACCTTCACCTGGCTCAACGCGCTCGGCATCATGGCGCCGATCGGCGGGCTGAGCTTCTACCTGCTCGGCGAGGGTGGCGAACTCTCGTTCATGAGCTGGGCCGGCCATGTCATCTATGGCGCACTCGCAGCCTATGTTTTCGAGAAGCGCGAAGCGAAGACCGCGATGTGACGTTTTAGCAGGGGCGGCTTCTCCGTTGAGTGGAGCCGCCGCCCTTTTTCGTCAGCCGTCGATATCGAATTTGACGCCCTGCGCCAGCGGCAGGCTGGTGCCGTAATTGATGGTGTTGGTGGCACGGCGCATGTAGGCCTTCCACGAATCCGAACCAGCCTCGCGGCCGCCCCCGGTCTCCTTCTCACCACCGAACGCGCCGCCGATCTCCGCGCCCGAAGGCCCGATGTTGACATTGGCGATGCCGCAATCCGACCCGGTGACCGAGGTGAAAAGCTCAGCCTCACGCATGTCCCGCGTGAAAATCGAGGACGAAAGCCCGGCGCCGACCGCGTTGTTGAGGGCGATGGCTTCCTCGATCGTCTCGTAGCCGACGACATAGAGGATCGGCGCGAAGGTCTCGCGCAGCATCGGCCCGCCCTGCGCGGGCATTTCGACGATCGCCGGATTGACGTAATAGCCGGAGCCGACGCCCTGCACCCGGCCGCCACCGTGCACCTTTGCGCCAAGTGCGCGCGCCTCGGCGAGCGCCGCTTCCATGCCCTGGAACGCCGCCTCGTCGATCAGCGGGCCGAGCAGCGTGCCTTCCGCGCGCGGGTCGCCGATGCGCGCGCTTGACCAAACCTTCGCAAGGCGCGGCAGCAGATTGCCGATGACGGAGCGGTGGACGATCAGCCGCCGGAGGCTGGTGCAGCGCTGGCCCGCCGTGCCCATCGCGGCGAAGGCGATGCCGCGCAACGCGAGATCGAGATCCGCCGAGGGGGAGACGACCGCGGCGTTGTTGCCCCCGAGTTCGAGGATCGCACGAGCGAACCGCGCTGCCAGCACCGGCCCTACCTTGCTGCCCATCGCCGTCGAACCCGTCGCGGAAACGAGCGGCACGCGATGATCGGCAACCAATGCCGCGCCCACGGCGCCATCGCCCAGAACGATCTGGCTCAGCGCCGCCGGCACCGTGCCATTGCCTTCCTTCTCGAAACGGGTCGCCGCGCGCGCAACGATCTCGCCGACCGCGAGCGCCGTGAGCGGAGTTTTCTCCGAGGGTTTCCAGATAACGGAATCGCCGCAGATGAAAGCAAGTGCCGCATTCCAGCTCCAGACCGCGACAGGAAAGTTGAACGCGCTGATGACGCCAACAGGGCCGAGCGGGTGCCAGGTCTCCATCATGCGGTGATCGGCGCGCTCGGTGGCGATAGTCAGGCCGTAAAGCTGGCGAGAGAGGCCGACCGCGAAATCGCAGATATCGATCATCTCCTGCACCTCGCCGAGGCCTTCGGATGTGATCTTGCCCGCTTCGAGCGTCACGAGGTGACCGAGCTCACGCTTGACACGACGCAATTCCTCGCCAATCAACCGGACGAACTCGCCACGCTTGGGCGCCGGCACCTTACGCCAGCCCTCGAAGGCCACGACGCTGCGGCCGATCGCGGCATCAACATCGGCCGGCGTATCGTCGGCCACCATCGCCAGAGTCTCACCCGTGATCGGCGAGCGCACGGCCCGGCCGCCGCCGGCAAGGCGGGACGCCGGCACGCCGAGTGCTTCGAGAATGGTGGCTGCCTCCTCCTTCGGTGCGGAAAGGATAGAGGCGAATTCCTGTTCGAGAAATGCAGACATGGGATGTTCCGGATCGGTTGCGCCACGAAGGGCCTTTTGTCGCACGCTAGCCGATGCGCACGAAAAGGGGAATTGCGGCATTCGCGGAATTTAATTCCGATTTTGGTGGAATCGCCTAAACGGATGTCGGAAACGGCCTTGAACCGAGCCCGGATTTCCGAAAAAATCGCCCCGACTTTCGAAATATGACCTCTCGACGGGTCAAGGAGCCTTTGATGGCCGATACCTATGATGTCGTGATCGCGGGCGGCGCGGTCATGGGCTCCGCGATTGCCTGGCACCTCGCCGCGCATCCGGGCTTCTCCGGGCGAATCGCTGTAATCGAGCCCGATCCGACCTATCAGTTCTCGGCATCGGCTCTCTCCGCCGGCTCGATCCGCCAGCAATTCTCGCAGGAGACCAACATCGCGATCTCGCTCTACGGGATCGTCTTCCTTCGGGAGATCGGCCAGCGTCTCGCGGTGAATGGTGAAAAGCCGGATATCGGCCTTCACGAAGGCGGTTATCTCTATCTCGGCGCGGACGCGCATCGCCCCTTGTTCGAAGCGAACAACGCCGACCAGGCGCGCATGGGCGCCGAGATCGCGCTGCTCGATGCCGCCTCCCTTGCGGTTCACTTTCCCTGGCTCAACACAGGCGATCTCTCGATCGGCTCGCTGGGCCTTTCCGGCGAGGGTTGGTTCGATGGTTATGGGCTGATGCAGGCCTTCCGCAAGGCCGCGCGGGCGAAGGGTGTTACTTACCTCAAGAGCAAGGTGGTCGGCATCGACCGCGTCGGCGCACGAATCGAGGGTGCCCTGCTCGCCGACGGCGCGGCGCTGGGATGCGGTGCTTTCGTCAACGCCGCCGGTGCTTCCGGCGCGCGCGCCCTGGCCGATCTCTGCGGCGAGCCGGTTCCGGTCTATGCCAAGAAGCGCACGGTATTCTCGTTCACTGCACGGGAAAAACTCGCCACGCATCCGCTCATCATCGACACGACCGGCGTGTGGTGGCGGCCGGAAGGCGAGGGTTTCATCACCGGCTATTCCCCGGACGAGCCGGAGGAAAGCGATCACGGTGCGGATTTCGAGCCGGACTGGTCATTGTTCGAAGAATTCATCTGGCCGGCGCTCGCGCACCGTATTCCCGCTTTCGAGGCGATCCGGCCCGGCCGGGCCTGGGCCGGCCACTACGACATGAATCTCCTCGACCATAACGCCATCGTCGGCAGGCTCGGCGGCCTCGAAAACGGCTTCGTTGCCTGCGGCTTCTCCGGCCACGGCCTCCAGCAATCGCCTGCGGTCGGGCGCGGGCTCGCGGAACTTATCATCGAGGGTGCTTACCGCAGCCTTGACCTCTCGCCGCTCGGCTACGAACGGATCGCCGCCAAGCGCCCGTTGCGCGAGCGCAACGTGATCTGATCATTCCCCGCGCTTGCGGCGCTTGAAGCCATTTATCTCGGCGACGACATCGGCGAGCATCGGCACATATTTGTCGCCGTACCCGAGGCCGACGGCTTGGGCGAAGAGGTTCTTCGCCGCGCTCGAAATCGGGTTCGCGACCTGAACGGCATTCGCCATCGCATCGACATAGCGCAAATCCTTCGCGCCGTTGGCGAGCGCGAAACGGTGCGAGTTCGAGTTATCCTCGAAAGCATAGCCCATAAAAGTCTGGTAGAAGCCGCAGTCCATTCGGCTGCCGCGCAGAACCGAATCGAACACCTCGATCGTCACGCCGGCCTTCTGGGCGATAGCCAGCGCCTCGGCGTAGATCGCGGCATAGCCCATCGAGACGAAGTTGTTCAGGAGCTTCATCTTGTGGCCAACGCCGACGGGGCCGAGATGGACGGTCTTCGACGCCCAGGCGCCGATCGCCGCCTCGACGCGGCGGAACACCGCCGGATCGGCGCCGACCATCGCAGTCAACTGCCCGGCTTCGGCCTGGGCCGGCGTGCCGCCGAGCGGCGCATCGACGAAATCGACCCCCAAAGGCGCCAGCTCCTTCGCCAGTGCCTCGGTGGAGACCGGATTGGCGGTCGAGCAATCAACGATCACGAGGCCCTTCCGCGCCGCCATACGGATGCCGTTCTCGCCCAGGACGACCTTCTCGACCGTGGGTGAATCCGTGACGCAGATGAAGACGATATCGGATTGTTCGGCGACGGCCTTGGGGTTCGCCGCCTCCCTCGCGCCCTTGGCGAGGAGTTCCTCGATCGGCTTGCGGTTGCGGTTCGCCATCACCGTGAGCGGGAAGCCCTTGGCCAGCAGGTTGGCGGCCATGCCCTGCCCCATGAGACCGACCCCGATGAACCCGACGCGCTCCTTGGTCATTTGCCGTCTCCCGTTCCGTTCAAATCGTTCCGTTGAGCGCACGATAGGCGCGAATGACCTGGCTGTCGTCGGCGAGGCCGTGCCCCGCGCCCGAGGAGGCCAGGAACATCTGGTGCGCCACGGCTGCGATCGGCAGCGCGACCTTCGCCGAGCGTCCGGCATCGAGCACCAGCGAGAGATCCTTGACGAAGATGTCGACCGCGCTCGTCACTTCCGGCTCGATTTCGAGCATCCGGGGTCCGCGATTGTTGATCATCCAGCTCGCGGCGGCGGATTGGCCGAGGATTTTAAGCAAAAGCCCGGTATCGAGTCCGGCTTTCTCCGCCATCGCGAAGGCCTCGGCCGTCACGGCGATATGCACGCCGCAGAGGAGCTGGTTGATCGTCTTGACCATCGCACCGTCGCCAGCGTTGTCACCGACATGATAGAGCTTGTCGCCAAGCGGGGCGAGATAGGTGTTCGCGGCATCGAACACGGCCTTCGGTCCGCCAGCCATGATCGTCAGCGTGCCCGCCTCCGCGCCGACGACGCCACCGGACAACGGCGCATCGAGGAAGCGGCGGCCCGCCTTCTCCACCATCCCAGCAATCTCCCGCGCATCCGCCGGCGAGCAGGTCGCCATCAGGATCACAAGCGCATCCGACTTGAGGGCCTCAAGCGCGCCAGAGGTTACCAATGCGGCGCGGGCCTGCGCCGCGTTCACGACCATCAGTATAAGCGCTTCCGCGTCTTTCGCGGCCTCTGTCGCCGAGGAGCAGGCAACACCGCCGTTCGCGGCATGGGCGGCGAGCGCTTCGGCATTGAGATCGAAGCCCTGAACGCAGAACTGTTGCTCGACGAGGCGCCGCGCCATCGGGCGACCCATCGCGCCGAGACCGATGAAGGCGATGGTCCGGCTCACGGCTTACTCCTTCACCGCACCGGTCATCGCGGAGACGTAGTATTCCACGAAGAACGAGTAGAGCACCACGAGCGGCAGCGAGCCGACCAGCGCGCCGGCCATCAGCGAGCCCCACTTGTACTGGTCGCCGTCGGTGAAGGCGGTGACGATCGCAACCGGCACGGTCTTCTTTTCCTGGCTGTTGATGAAGGTCAGCGCATAGATGAACTCGTTCCAGCACAGCGTGAGGCAGAAGATGCCGGCTGAGATCAGCCCTGGCACCGCGAGCGGCAGGATGATCTTGGTGAGGATCTGCCAGCGCGAGGCGCCGTCGATCAGCGCGCATTCCTCAAGCTCGTAAGGAATCGTCTTGAAATAACCCATCAGCAGCCAGGTCGAGAACGGAATCAGGATGGTGGGGTAGGTGAGGATCAGCGCGAAGGGTGTGTCGAAAAGACCATAGTTGAAGATCACGGTCGAAAGCGGAATGAAGAGGATCGAAGGCGGCACGAGATAGGCAAGAAAAATCAGACCGCCTGTCAGCTGTGCACCGCGAAAACGGATCCGGACGATGGCGTAAGCGGCAAACACGCTCGCCACCAGCGCCAGGATCGTTGCCGTCACCGAGATGAACATCGTGTTCCAGAGCCAGCGCGGATACTCGCTCTCGAACAGCAGCGCCTTGATGTGCTCGAAGGTCGGGGCGAGCGTGTAGAGGGGGTTGTGTGCGTCGAGATCGAGGAGGTGCTCCTTCGGTTTGATGGCCGTGATGACCATCCAGTAGAAGGGGAACAGCAGCACGAAGAGGATCAGCAGGAGCGGGACATAGACCGTGACGACGCGTGTTTTCACGGTGTCGAGATAGCTCATACCCTCCGAATCGTCGCCCTGTACCGGCTTGGCGTCACTCATCGTTGTTTTCCCTGTTGCGGACGGCGCGAAAGGGCCGCGCCGCGGTCAATCGTTGTCCGAACCCTGCTGCCACTTGCGCTTCTGAAGTCCGAACCAGGAGATCATGATCGCGCCGAGCAGGAAGGGGATCATCGCAGTCGAGATCGCGGCCCCCTCGAGGATCGCGGTGTTGTAACTCATGGTGGCCATCAACTCGGTCGTGCCCGCGGGGCCGCCGTTGGTCAGCACCTTGATCAGCTGGAAATCGGTGAAGGTGAACAGGACCGAGAAAGTCATCACGACGGCGATGATCGGCGTGAGGATCGGGTAGGTCACGTAGCGGAACATCTGCCATTTCGAGGCGCCGTCGAGCGTCGCGGCCTCATAGAGCGAGGGCGAGACGGTCTGAAGTCCCGCGAGCAGCGTAATCGCAATGAAAGGCACGCCGCGCCAGACGTTGGCGAAGATGACCGAGGCGCG
>DAORNC010000097.1:9758-11091 GCA_035440785.1 Rhabdaerophilum sp.
GGAAGTCGATGTTGCCGGAAATCAAGCCCCACTTCCGCAGGGCCCAGGAAATGACCGAGAACTGGGGATCGAAAATCCACCAGAAGGCAATCGCCGAAAGAACGGTCGGAACAATGAACGGGATCAGCACCACCGCGCGGATCATCGCCTTGAAGGGGAGATGGTTGTTTAGGAGGATTGCCAGATACAGCCCAACCGCGAATTTGATCACGCTGGCGACGAAGGTGTATAAAAGTGTGTTGAACACCGCGAGCTGGAACTTCGCATCGCCGATGATCCACTCGTAGTTCTCGAGGCCGATGAAATCGCCGGGATTTCCGATCTTCGAATCGGTGAAGCTGAGCCAGACACCCAGACCGAGCGGATAGACAAGGAACAGGATCAGGAACGCCGCCGCCGGCATCATGAACCAGAAGCCGAGGAAATTGCGGTTGGTTTTCAGCCCGTCCCAGAACGAGGGGCTGGCGCGGTCATGACCCGAAGGCGTGATGGCGGCATCGCTCATGCGCTTGATCGTCCCGGAGACTTGTCACGAGAGGGGTGAACGGGAGGGCGGCGAGCCGCCCTCCCGGAAGGCGTGTCAGCGATAGATACGCTTGGCCTGACGTTCAGCGACCGAAATCGCTTCCTGCGGCGTCGAGCGGCCGGTCGCGACAGAAGCGAACATGTCGAGGATCAGGAAGTCCGCAAGCGCGGAGGCCGCCTTCTCGCCAACCGAGCCGAGGTGGCCCGCCGTCAGCGTGCGGCGGCCGGCGTCCTTGCAGAGCGAGAGCTTCGGATCCGACTTCCAGACGTTGTTCGCGTCGTAGGCCGGCAGCGGATGCGAGAGATAGGCGACCGCCCCCTCAAGCCACGGGTTGTAGTTCTCGGCAGTCATCGTGAAGTCGATGAACGCCTTCACCGCATTCGGGAACTTCGTGTACTTCATGCCGAGCATTGGATAGGCGATATGGAATTCGGTCGGCTTGCCGGCAGGTCCGACAGGCCAGTTCGAGTGGTTCATATCGTCCATGATTTCCTTCATCTTGGCGTCGCCCTTGGCGGCACCGGCCTTCGCAGCGGCGTAGATCGAGACGCCGTTGTTCGTGAGCGAGATTTCGCTGGCGAGGAAGGCCTTGTTGTTGAAGGCATCGTTCCACGAGGCGGTGCCCGGCGCGAAGTGCGAGGACAGCTCCTTGACGTATTCGAGCGCCTTCACTGTCTCCGGCGAGTTGATGATGACCTTGTCGTTCTTGTCGACAAGGTTGGCGCCATGCGCCCACAGTGCCCAGTGAACCCAGGCATTGCCGTCGCCGGACGCGCGGCCGAGCGCGAAGCCACCCGGCGTGCCCTT
>DAORNC010000098.1:0-1560 GCA_035440785.1 Rhabdaerophilum sp.
CTTCACTGTCTCCGGCGAGTTGATGATGACCTTGTCGTTCTTGTCGACGAGGTTGGCGCCGTGCGCCCAGAGCGCCCAGTGAACCCAGGCGTTGCCGTCACCCGAAGCGCGGCCGAGCGCGAAACCGCCCGGCGTACCCTTGGCCTTGAGGCCCTTCATGAGTTCCATGAAGCCCTTGAGGTCCTGCGGAACGGTCTTGAAGCCGGCGGCCTCGATCATCGACTGGCGGTAGTTGATGACGTTGGCGTTGTAGGCGATCGGGATCGCAATCCACTTGCCCTTCGACATGCCGTAGACCTTGGCCGAATCGAACCATTCGCCATATTTCTTCGACAGGTGCGCGGCGACATCGGAGACGTCCATGCACTTCGACGGGAACAGGTGCGGCAGGGAATACAGACCCCAGAACAGATCCGGGCCCTGGTTGGTGTTTGCAGCGACCGACGCCTTCGGCTGAACGTCGTCGAGACCTTCATTGATGACGTTGACGGCAACACCCGTGGCCTTGGTGAAGGCTGCGACGAGCTTCATGAATGCGTCTTCTTCCGACTGGACGAAGCGCTTCCAGCGCAAGAGCGTCAACTTGGCGCCCTTCTCGGGCTTGAAGGGCGAAGCCTGTGCCCAGGCGCGGGCAAAATCGGTGAGGCCGGAACCGGCCAGAAGGGCGCCGGCGCCGAAAGCGGCGGAACCTTTGAGAAATCCACGACGATCGCTATGCATTTTTTCCTCCTAGATAGGGCCTTTGAGCCAGTTTTCCCCGAGCTTGCCGCTCGTTGTCGGGCATTCACGGCGCGGCTCTTGACGACCGCTTGCCGAATTCTCGCCTGGGCAAACGCCGATCCTGCCGGACCGGCCTTTCGACCAAGATCTCAATCCCACATCCGCTTTTCCCGCCAACGTTCGCGTGCTTGGCGGGCAGCGGGCCGGATCAGGCAACAAGTCTCCTTCCGGTCTCGGCGTCGAAGAGATGCGCGACAGCCAAGCTTGGCGCGATTGCCAGGGTCTCGCCCGGCTTCGCGGTCAGGCGCTCCTTGAAGACGGCGACGATCTCCTGTCCGCCAATGCGCAGAACAACCTGCGTTTCCGATCCGGTCGGCTCGACGACAACCACCTCCGTCGGCACACCGCCGGCATCGATACGAACATGCTCGGGGCGCAGGCCGTAGATCACCGGACGCCCCTCGGAACCCGCCGGCGCCTTTCCAACGCGCAGGCGGAAGCCGCCGTCGGCGACGAATTCGCCGCCCTCGATGCGGCCCTTAATGAAATTCATCGCAGGCGAGCCGATGAACCCGGCCACGAACAGGTTGTCCGGATTGTCGTAGAGGTCGAGCGGCGCGCCGATCTGCTCGACGATGCCGTCATGCATGACGACGATCTTGTCGGCCATCGTCATGGCCTCGATCTGGTCGTGCGTCACATAGACCGTGGTGGTCTTCAGGCGTTGATGCAACTCCTTGATCTCGGTCCGCATCTGCACGCGCAGCTTCGCATCGAGATTCGAGAGCGGCTCGTCGAACAGGAATACCTGCGGATCGCGAACGATGGCGCGGCCCATCG
>DAORNC010000098.1:1570-3612 GCA_035440785.1 Rhabdaerophilum sp.
TGGCGACGCGCTGGCGCTGGCCGCCCGAGAGCTGGCGCGGAAAACGATCGAGCAATTGCGTGAGGCCGAGAATCCGGGCCGCCTTGTCGACGCGTTCGGTAATCTCGGATTGCGGAGCCCCGCGCAGCTTCATGGAGAACGCCATGTTATCCGCCACGCTCATATGCGGATAGAGCGCGTAATTCTGGAACACCATCGCGATGTCGCGTTCCTTCGGCTGCACGTGGTTGACGACACGGTTGCCGATGGAGATCTCGCCGGAGGTGATGTTCTCGAGCCCGGCCAACATCCTGAGCAGCGTCGATTTGCCACAGCCGGACGGGCCGACGAGAATGACGAACTCGCCGTCCTCGATGTCGATATTCACCCCGTGGATGATTTCGACCGCCCCGAACGCCTTGCGCACGTCACGGATCGTCACTGACGCCATCTGCCAACCTCCCCCCGAGGGGCTCCACATTTCCACCCTGCGGCATACCGGTATGTCGGTCAATGCCGCAAAACGCCTTGGCCGCTGCCGCGACTGTCGCGCTTTCTTGTTTCGCAACCGCCGTCCGCCTAAGGAAGGAGGCAGCACGTTGCTCTTGAAGAAAAAATCATATTATATTTTGCATCCTGTCAAGCGGGTCGTTGCCAAACTGGCCTCCGGGGAGAGAGAAATGAACGCGCCGACATTCGTGAAGGCGTCGAGGGGTGGCGCCGAATCCCTCTTCGGCCAGGTGACCAGCCGGCTGGCTGTCGCCATTGTTTCCGGGGCTTTGCCGGCCGGCGCGCTGGTGCCAAACGAAGACGATCTTCGCGCCGAAATTTCCGCCTCGCGCACGGCCTATCGCGAGGCGATCCGATTTCTGGCAGGCAAGGGCCTGATCGAAGCGCGCCCGCGCAGCGGGACGCGGGTCGCGCCGCGCTCGTCCTGGCACCTGCTCGACCCGGATGTCCTGCGCTGGTCGCTGTCGTCCGGCGCGGACGAAGGCTTCATCCGCGACCTGTTCGAACTGCGCGCGCTCGTCGAGCCGGGATGTTCCAAAATTGCTGCATTGCGAAGAACTTCGCACCATCTCACCCGGATGGAGGAGGCCTTGCGCGGCATGGAAACCACGCCGCCGTTTACCGACGAAGCCATGCGTTACGATCTCGCGTTTCATGACGCGATCTTCGACGCCGCAGGCAATGCCGCCATCGCCGCGCTGAAGGAAGTAGTGGCGACGACGCTCTGGTGGTCGCTGCGCATCCAGCGCGGCACCCGTTCGGACGAGAGTTTCCGCATTCCGCTTTCGGATCACCGCCGGCTCTACGATGCCATCGCGCGCAACGACGGTGACCGAGCCGAGATGCTCAGCCGTATCCTCGTCGACGATGCACTGGCGGATACGCTTTCGGCCTTCCGGTTGGGCGCTGTCGCCGATCTCTAGAGCGAGCGCTATCAACCTCACACACCAAACTAGTAATACTATTTAGCCGACAGCTGCGTGACCTGCTTCGGAATAGCGCGCTTCCGTGGCGCGCAGGCCGGCGGGCACACCCTTTCCATGCGGTATTTTCATGCCCTGTATGCGTTTAGCGCAGGAAATGACGGGGTGACTTAGGCAGCCTGCTCCCCGATTAGGCTTTGCAGCGCAAAGGAAACCGCGCCAGCATGGCCTTGAGAAAAGCGTACCATGCGCCTTCCACGGGAGATACGCCGATGCCCATTCGACGTCTACTCGTCGCCAATCGCAGCGAAATCGCGATCCGCGTGTTTCGCGCCGCCACGGAACTCGGCATCCGCACGGTGGCGATCTACGCGGAAGAGGACAAGATCTCGCTCCACCGCTTCAAGGCGGACGAGGCTTATCTCGTCGGGCGCGGCCCGCACCTCGCGAAGCCAATGGGCCCGCTTGAGGCCTATCTCTCGATTCCCGAGGTGATCCGCGTCGCCAAGGAAGCGCATGTCGATGCGATCCACCCTGGCTACGGCTTCCTTTCGGAAAGTCCCGAGTTTGCCGAGGCCTGCGCCGAGGCCGGCATCATTTTCATCGGTCCTTCACCGGAAACGCTGCGTC
>DAORNC010000098.1:3768-10877 GCA_035440785.1 Rhabdaerophilum sp.
CGGCGGGCGCGGCATGCGCCCGATCGAGAGCGAGGACCAGCTTCTCGATGCCGTCTTCACCGCCAAGCGGGAGGCGAAAGCTGCCTTCGGCAAGGATGAGGTCTATCTCGAAAAACTTGTTCGGCGTGCGCGCCATGTCGAGGTGCAGATCCTCGGCGACAAGCACGGCAACCTCGTCCATCTCTTCGAGCGCGATTGCTCGATCCAGCGCCGCAACCAGAAAGTCATCGAGGAGGCGCCCGCGCCCTATCTCGACGAGACGACGCGGCGCGA
Organism: Rhabdaerophilum sp.; assembly: GCA_035440785.1. Taxonomy (GTDB): domain Bacteria; phylum Pseudomonadota; class Alphaproteobacteria; order Rhizobiales; family Beijerinckiaceae; genus Rhabdaerophilum. The sequence continues at coordinate 4,042 of DAORNC010000098.1, forward strand.
TCTCTGCAACGCCGCGCTCCGCATCGGCCGGGCAACGGAATACGTCGGCGCCGGCACGGTCGAGTTCCTGATGGATGCCGACACCGGCAAATTCTACTTCATCGAGGTCAACCCGCGCATTCAGGTCGAGCATACTGTCACTGAAGTCGTCACGGGGCTCGACATCGTCAAGGCGCAGATCCGCATTCTCGATGGCGCCGCCATCGGCGCGAAGGATGCCGATGGCACTTACCAGACCGGCATTCCCGACCAGCCGAACATCCGGCTTCAGGGCCACGCGCTGCAATGCCGCATCACCACCGAAAACCCCGAAAACAATTTCATCCCGGATTACGGCCGCATCACCGCCTATCGCGGCGCGATGGGCTTCGGCATCCGCATCGACGGGGGGACCGCCTATTCCGGCGCCATCGTCACCCGCTATTACGACCCGATGCTGGAGAAGATCACCGCCTGGGCGTCGAACGCGCGCGAGGCGGTGCAGCGCATGGACCGCGCCTTGCGGGAATATCGCATTCGCGGGGTCGCGACCAACCTCACCTTCCTTGAAGCGGTGCTCTCGCACCCGAAGTTCCTCGCCAACGAGTACACCACCCGCTTCATCGACGAGACGCCTGAACTCTTCGCGCACGAGAAGCGCAAGGACCGGGCAACGAAGCTTCTCACCTATGTCGCCGACGTTTCGGTGAACGGCCATCCCGAAACGCGGGACCGGCCGCGCCCGCCGGCCGACGCGCGCGCGCCGGAACCGCCGATCTTCTCCGCCGAACCGGCGCTTGGAACCCGCCAGAAGCTCCAGCAGCTCGGGCCGAAGGGGTTCGCGGAATGGATGCGCGGCGAACGTCGTGTCCTCATCACCGACACGACCATGCGCGATGCGCACCAGTCGTTGCTCGCGACGCGGATGCGCACATACGACATCGCCGCCATCGCACCCGCCTACGCCAGCGCATTACCGCAGCTTTTCAGCCTCGAATGCTGGGGGGGAGCAACCTTCGATGTCTCAATGCGCTTCCTGCAGGAAGATCCGTGGGAACGCCTCCGCCTCGTGCGCGAAAAGGTGCCGAATATCCTCACGCAGATGTTGCTGCGCGGGGCGAACGGCGTCGGCTACACCAATTACCCTGACAATGTCGTCCGCGATTTCGTCGATCAGGCGGCGCAGTCGGGGATGGATCTTTTCCGCATCTTCGATTGCCTAAACTGGATCGAGAACATGCGGGTCGCGATCGATGCCGTGCTCCGCTCTGGCAAGCTTGCGGAGGGCGCGATCTGCTATACAGGCGATATTCTCGACCCGACACGGGCCAAGTACCCCCTGAAGTACTATGTGAATCTCGCCAAGGAGATGGAAAAGGCGGGCTGCCATATTCTCGGCCTCAAGGACATGGCAGGCCTGCTGAAGCCTTCCGCGGCGCGCATCCTGGTCAAGGCGCTCAAAGAGGAGATCGGCCTGCCGATCCATTTCCACACACACGATACCTCGGGCATCGCGGCGGCTTCGATCCTCGCCGCGGTCGAGGCGGGTGTCGATGCCGTCGATTGCGCGATGGACGCGATGAGCGGCACGACCTCGCAGCCCTGCCTTGGCTCGATCGTCGAGGCGCTGGCGATGACGACGCGCGGTACCGGGCTCGACCCGGAGGCGATCCGCCGGATCTCGTTCTACTGGGAGGCCGTGCGTGCGCAGTACACGGCCTTCGAGAGCGATCTCAAATGCGGCGCCTCCGAGGTCTACCTCCACGAGATGCCGGGCGGGCAGTTCACCAACCTCAAGGAGCAGGCGCGCTCGCTCGGGCTCGAAACGCGTTGGCATGAAGTGGCCAAGGCCTATCGTGCCGCGAACGACCTCTTCGGCGATATCGTCAAGGTGACGCCCTCGTCGAAGGTGGTCGGCGATCTGGCACTGATGATGGTCAGCCAGGATCTCAAGCCCGCCGATATTCTCGATCCGAACCGGGAGGTCGCGTTCCCGGCCTCCGTCGTCGAGATGCTGCATGGCGATCTCGGCCAGCCGCCGGGCGGGTGGCCCGAGGCGTTCCAGAAGAAGGTTCTGAAGGGAGAGAAGCCGATTGCCGTCCGACCTGGTTCGCTGCTGGAACCGATCGACTTCGACGCCACGACGAAAGAGGTCGAGGGCAAGATCGGCCATAAGCCGGGCGACGAGGAGCTTGCGTCCTACCTGATGTATCCCAAGGTTTTCTCCGATTTCGCCAATGTGCAGGAGAAATACGGCCCGGTCTCGACCCTGCCGACACCGATCTTCTTCTATGGCATGAAACCCGGCGACGAGGCGACGATCGAGATCGAACGCGGCAAGGCGCTGGTGGTACGGCTGCAGGCAATCGGCGAGACCGACGACGAAGGCCAGGTGAAAGTATTCTTCGAACTCAACGGCCAGCCGCGCATCATCAAGGTGCCGAACCGGACCGCTTCGGCCCAGATCGTCGCTCGCCGCAAGGCCGAAGACGGCAACGCCAGGCACGTTTCGGCGCCGATGCCGGGCTCTGTCTCGTCGATTGCGATCGAGCCGGGGCAGCAGGTCAAGGCCGGCGACATCCTTGTCACGCTTGAAGCAATGAAGATGGAAACCGCGATCCACGCGCCAGCCGACGGTGTGATCGCGGAACTGCTCGTCAAGCCCCATGCTCAGGTCGATGCCAAAGACCTACTGATCGTTCTTGGCTGATTGTCTTTCGGCTGACCGGGTTTCCCTGGTTGACCTTTGTTAGTTTCATATGCAACTAACTGTGGCAGGAAACGCCGCAAGGAGAAGGGCATGCTGAAACTCGAGCACATCCACCACGTCGCCTATCGCTGCAAGGATGCGAAGGAGACGGTCAACTGGTACGTCGACAACCTGAAAATGGGCTTCGTGCTCGCTATTGCCGAGGATCGCGTGCCCTCGACGCATGAGCCCGACCCCTACATGCACGTCTTCCTCGACGCCGGGAACGATAATGTGCTCGCCTTCTTCGAGCTGCCAACCAAGCCGGAGATGGGCCGCGACCCCAATACCCCGATCTGGGTCCAGCATATCGCCTTCAAGGTGAAGGACCGCGCGACACTGCTCGAATACAAGGCCCACCTCGAAGCCAAGGGTATCGAGGTGCTCGGCGTGACCGACCACTCGATCTTCCATTCGATCTATTTCTTCGATCCGAACGGACATCGTATCGAACTGGCATGCCCCGACCCCGATGCTGAGGCGATGCACAAGCGGCTCGACGCGGTGAAATGGGAGATGCTGGAGGAATGGTCGCGCACGAAAAAGGCGCCGCAGCATGCCGCCTGGCTCCATGCCAAGGAATTGAACAAACCCGGCTCATGATCGGTGGCGGACTGCGCCTTTTCGATTGACAGACGCGCCGAAAACCCGTCCCTCCCCGACGAAGGACAATGCCGGAAAGGCCGAGGGGACAAGCCGGATGAAGACGGGTCGGGAAACCGCCATCGCCGCACGCGGACTTGCTGCGGCGCTGGCCGCGCGCGAAGACGCCGGACAGCCGATCCGGGTCGGTATCATCGGCTGCGGCGAGATGGGCACCGATCTCGTCACGCAGATCGCGCGGATGCGGGGTTTGCGGGTCGGCGCCATCGCCGATCGCTCGGGCCGCAACGCGCAGGAGGCGATTCGCATCGCCGGGCAGGACGCGGATATCGGTCGGGTCGTGGACGGTCTCCCCGCGCTTGATCGGGCCATCGAAAACGGCGGCATCGCCATCACTGACGACGCACATACGATCCTGCGTTCCGGTCACATCGACGTCGTCATCGATGCTACCGGCCGTCCGGCAGCCGGGGCCGAGATCGGCCTCGCCACCATCCGGCAGGGCAAACACCTCGTCATGATGAATGTCGAGGCCGATGTCACCATCGGCGCGTATCTCAAACGCGAGGCGGACAAAGCCGGAGTGGTCTATACGATCGGCGCGGGGGACGAGCCGACGGCGACGATGGAACTCATCAATTTCGTCACCGCGCTCGGCTATCCTGTGGTCGCCGCGGGCAAGGGCAAGAACAACCCGTTCAACCCCAATGCTGTGCCCGACGATTATCGCGAGGAAGCGACACTGCGGAACATGAACCCGCGCATGCTGGTCGAATTCGTCGACGGTTCGAAAACAATGGTCGAGATGTCCTGCATCGCCAATGCGACCGGCTTGACGCTCGATGTGCCGGGCATGCACGGGCCGGAAGCCACCCTTCAGACGCTTGAACAGGTGCTCGTGCCGAAGTCGGACGGCGGTATTCTCTCGCGCAAGGGCGTCGTCGATTACACCGTTGGCAAGGGCGTCGCGCCGGGCGTGTTCGTCGTCGCCGAGATGGACCATCCGCGCCTTTGCGAGCGGATGCACGACCTCAAGATGGGCGGGAAGGGCCCCTACTATACCTTCTACCGCCCGCATCACCTCACGAGCCTCGAAGTACCGCTTTCCGCGGCTCGCGCGGTGCTCAGTGGTGAAGCGGAGATGTTCCCGCTCCTGCGCCCGGTCGCGGAGGTCTGCGCGCGCGCCAAACGCGATCTTCGAGCCGGCGAGATGCTCGATGCAATCGGCGAGACCTGCTATCGGTCCTACGCGATGAACGCAGACGAGGCACGCGTGGCAAATGCCTGGCCGGTGGGCCTGTTGCATGGCGGGAAGGTGACGGCACCCATCGCCAAGGGCGATCTCATCACGCGGGACAAGATCTCGCTGCCCGAGGATACGCCGCTGATGCGGATGCGGCGCGAACTCGAAGCGATGTTCTGGAGTTGAGGATCAGCCGATGGTGCTTCTTCCACCGGGCATAGACCCGTTCACCGCGCTGCTGCTGATCGTCGTCTCCTTTTTCACCTCCGCGCTCACGGCAGCCTTCGGCATTGGTGGCGGGGTGGCGATGCTCGGCGCGCTCGCCGGTGCCGCGCCGGCGCATGTCATCATCGCGGTGCATGGCATCGTCCAGCTCGGGTCGAACACCGGTCGGGCGATCCTTCAGCGCGCCCACGCCCATTGGCCTGCGGTGGGACGATTCATGCTCGGCGCGATCCTTGGCATCGCGCTCGGCGCCTGGCTGTTCGTGCAATTGCCGGAGAAGGTGCTGCTCGGCTTCCTCGGTGTGTTCATCCTGGCGATGGTCTGGCTACCGAAACCGCGCATCCCCGGCCTGGCGAAAGCCGGCCTGGCGCTCGGCGGTGCGATCTCGTCCGTCTTGACGATGTTCGTCGGCGCGACCGGGCCTTTCGTTCAGGCGGTGCTGCTGCCGCTCGGGCTCGACCGGAAGGGCCTCGTCGCGACCCACGCGGTGATGATGGTCGGCCAGCACCTTCTCAAGGTGATTGCCTTCGGGTTGCTCGGCGTCGCACTCCTCGAATGGCTGCCGCTGATCGCAGCGATGATCGTTTCGGGCTTCATCGGCACCGTGAGCGGCACGAAACTCCTCGAAAAGATGCCGGAGCACCTGTTCCAGATCGTCCTGAAGGGGCTGCTGACGCTGATCGCGCTCGACCTCCTGCGCCGTGCGGCGGGGATCAAATTCCCGGGACTTTAGAGCCAGGTCATTTCTCCAGCGCAGATATCATCTCGACGCGCTCCGCATGCCGGCCACCCTCGAACTCGGCCCCAAGGAACGCATCCACGATATCGAGTGCCAACCCTACGCCGACGACACGGGCACCGAGCGAGAGCATGTTGGCATCGTTGTGTTGACGGATCATCCGGGCGGAGAAGGTGTCCATGCAAACACCGCAGCGGATGCCCTTGACCTTGTTCGCCGCCATCATGATGCCCTGCCCGGCGCCGCAGAGGATGATCCCGAGCCGGCAATCGCCAGAGGCAACAAGCCGCGCCGCTGCTTCGCCATGCTTGGGGTAGGGCGTGCTTTCCGTCGTCGTCGGACCGATATCCACCACCGTCCAGCCCTTTGCGGCAATGTGGGCGGCAACTGCCTGCCGGAGCGCGATGGCGGCGTGGTCGCTGGAGAGAACGATACGTTGGCTCATGCGCATACTGCCCGTTCGCACTTGCGATAGGCGTCGATCGCCGCCTGCTTCTGCCGCTTCGTGAGGAAACCGGCGAAGGCATCGCGTCCGATGAGATAGGAGGGCGTCGCGCGCATACCAAACTCGTTGCCAAGTTTCGCCGCGCTGCTCATCGCCCGCGTTACCGATTCGGAATCAGCGTCCTCCAGCAATTGAGCCTTCTTCGCGCCGAGCCTGAGCGCGACGGCGATAGCGTGATCCGGGCCGATAGTGCCGCGCGTTGAAAAAAGCTGCTCGTGGAATTCGAGATAGCGCTCAGGTTTCTGGCGCGAGAAAGCGAGCGCCACGCGCGTCGCGCCGATCGACGGAATACCGAGCACGGCGTAATTGACGAGCACGAACGCCAGATCCTTGTTCGCGCCGAGCAGCGGGCGGATATCCTTTGCGGCACCCTTGCAATAAGGGCAGTTGTAATCGAAGAACTCGACCAGCGCGACATCCGCATCAGGGTTGCCAAGGGTCACCTTGCCCTGAAGCGCGTTGAAGCCCCCGAGAAGCTCGACCGGGATCGGATAGAACTCCTCCGCGGAAGCGGCCACTCCCGCCAAGGGAGTCGCTGCCATGCCGGCCAGAAGCGCACGGCGGTTCAGGAGCAGCATAGGGCTCATTCCTCCGTATTCTTCACGTCCTCGGAGCGCGGCATCTTCATGATGTTGTAGCCCGAATCGACATAGTGGATTTCGCCCGTCACGCCGCCCGAAAGTGCCGAGAGAAGATAGAGCGCTGAGCCGCCAAGCTCCTCCAGCGTAATCGGGCGGCGAAGCGCGGAATTCTGCGTCTGCCACGAGAAGGTGAAGCGCGCATCGCCGATGCC